>NZ_MAWZ01000059.1:0-275450 GCF_001854685.1 Rhizobium sp. RSm-3
TTGGCTCGAACCATAGAGACAATCAAACCAAACGAATGCGCAAACTACATCCGAAACGCAGGATATGGGTCAACCTAAATGCAAAACGGTCTAGCAGAAAGTTGGTTGACACGCTACAGACCTGTATGTTTTATAGTGGACAGACAGGTCTGTAGCGCAGGAGAGAGCAATGACCACGAATCAAGCCGACATCATCAGAACACCCCAGGCCGTCGCGGTCTTCGGCGCCAACGGCCATACCGGCCGGTTTGTCGTCGCCGAACTGTTGCGGCGCGGGCTGAAGCCGATTGCAATCGGACGGAGTATCGGGCGACTGGCCGAAGCGGGTTTTCCGGAACGTGGCGTCGAATGCCGTGAAGCAGCGATAGAGGATGACGCGGCGCTGGACAGGGCGCTCTCCGGCGCGGCTGCCGTCATCAACTGCGCCGGCCCGTTCATGGACACGGCCGATGCAGTCGTGCGTGCCGCGCTGCGGGCTGGCATCCATTATCTCGACGTAACGGCTGAACAGCCGAGCGTACAGGCCATATTCGACCGGCATGAGGTCGCGGCCCGGGAAGCGGGCGTCGTCGTCATCCCGGCTATGGGATTTTACGGCGGCCTGGCCGATCTGCTGGTGGCAGCCCTGATGGACGAATGGCAGCATGCCGACACCATCGAAATCCGGGTCGCTCTCGACAGCTGGCTGCCGACGAAAGGCACGCGCGTGACCGGGGAGAAGAACACCGCACAGCGCCTGGCCGTCAGCGGCGGGGAGCTTCGGCCCGTGCATCGGCCGCCGGCCGAGAAGGTATCCGTTTTACCGGCCCCGTTCGGCCGGCAGACATTCGTCGAGCTTCCATTTTCGGAAGTGCCGCTGATCGCCAGCCGCGTCCGCACCAGGGAATTGCACAGCTTTCTCAGCACGACAGCCCTGCGCGATGTTCGCGATCCATCGACGCCCCTGCCCCAGGCCGTCGATGAAACCGGACGTTCGGCGCAGCGCTTCGCCGTCGAGGTGATCGTCACGCAAGGCGACCTGCACCGCCGGATTCTCGCCCAGGGACAGGACATCTATGCCGTCACGGCGCCGATCATCTGCGAAGCGGCCCAGCGTATTCTGTCGGGTGACATCCGCGATACCGGCGCAAAGCCACCGGCTGCCATTTTCCATGCCGCGAATTTCCTGGGCGCGCTCGGCCCCAGTCTGTCGGTTGAGACATCGATATCGACGGAGACTGGATCACCGGAACGGCACCATAATGCTTGCGGGCTTCCTCAATCGTAACCGATGCCATGTCGGTTCCTCCGGGGATCAAAGACCGAGCTGCCAGATTTCGGCGGCGGCGATATTTCCCTCGGGTGCGGCCAGGCGTGCCGCGCTCACCCCCTTAAAGCCGGGCAGCCGCTTGGTTCCCGTCCAGCGGCCATCGTCGGCGAAGACCTCGATCGAGCCTGCATCGAGGAAGATCCGGACGGTCGAGGGCCGTGCGCCGGCGGCGATATAGCGGGGCGATGCCTTGGCATTCGCCACCGAGAAGGGAATGCTCAGCCCGTCATCGTTCAACTGAACAGCGACCGTCGCCGCGGGATGTTCGAGATCGAGGCGGAAAGCGTTGCCGGCCTGGCCGAGGGTGAGCAGGATTTCGACGGAGCCATTGGCGAGATCGACGGTCCGGCCATCCAGAAAACCTCCAGCATCCAGCCGCCGCCGCCGCAGGCTTTCGACAGCTGAGACCGGTGGCGTGATCAGCGCCCCGCTTTGAATTGCCAGCCGGCGCGGCAGGGTCATCGCCGTCGGCATGTCGATCTCTCTTGATATATCCGTCCAGTTCGCAAGCCAGGCGATGCCCATCGGGCCGGTCTCGTCGACGAAGGCCTGGAAGGCGTAGGCGTCGGTGCCGAAATCCAGTTCCTGCTCGAATTCGACGGAGAAGCTGCGGCCATCGAAACGGCCGACGGTCGCAAGCGTCATGTTGCGCCGGCCGGTTGTCGGGTCGCGGCTTGTGAGAAGGCCGAAGATCAGGGCCCAGCGCGTCGTCGGGTCGCTGGCGGGGCCATCGAGGGGCACCATGCAGGGGCACTCCGCCGCCGTCATTCCAAAGCGGTTCTCGCGGTGAAGCGTGCCGAGGAAGGTCCATCCCGCCGCCGCGGCCGGATCATCGGTTTGGTAGAGCAGAATGACGCCGCCGTCGCGGTCGCGCGTGCCGAGCAGCATCTTCCATTTGCCGTCGGGCCCGAGGAAGACGTAAGGGTCGCGGAAGTCGGTCGTCAGGCCGAGCCCGGCAGGACGCGCCGGCAGGATCAGGTCTGCCGGCTCGACGTTGACAAGATCGCGGCTGATGGCGGTGAACTGAACCTGTTCCTCCGGTTCCCGATCCTTCATATGCTCGGTGAAGAAAATGCGAAGGCCGGCTTCCCCGCCGGAAAGAGCGATCGCCGAGCCGGAAAATGCCCCGCCCCGCCCGTCGGCCCGGGTGGCGAGTTCATCGGAAGGGAAAAGAAAGATCGGCAGATGCGTCCAGCGAAGATAGTCCTTCGAGACCGCATGCCCCCAATGCATGTTGTTCCAGCGAAGACTGTGGGGATAGTGCTGGTAGCAGAGGTGCAGCTTGCCGCCGAACCTTCCAAACCCGTTGGGATCGTTCATCCAGCCAAAAGGCGGGCGGAAGTGATAGCCGCCGGGGGCCTCGGGTGTGGCATTGCCAGGGCTGACATGCAGCAGCCGGATGCCTTCTTCGAGAACGCGCGGCTGAAGGAAGGCATAGAGGACCGAGACCTTGGTCGTCGCGGGATCATAGGAGAAGGCCGCCTCTCCACCGCTTCCCAGCATCAGCAGCCGGAACTCGAATTCGTCAGGATTTGACGTTTCGACAGCGCCGGCCGGGTCCCCATCGACATGTGCCGTCAGCCTTCCCGGGGCGCCCCCATGCGACGCCCTGATCCAGGCATGGATCGTGGCGCCCGCGGGCAGGACGGCGCTGATCGTCTCCAGCCGCACGTCATCGGACGGAGAAATCGCTTGGCTTGTCATCAATTCAACCTTTCACGGCAGAGCCGATAAAGGAACTCACGAACCAGCGCTGGAATGCGAGGTAGAGCCCCAGGATCGGTATCATCATCAAAACGGAGGCGGCCATCGCCCGATCCCAGTAGATGCTGTCCTGTCCGAAGAAGGTCGCGATGGCCACCGCGATCGGCCGAGCATAATCGGTCTGCGTCACCAGGATCGGCCAGAGATACTGGTTCCAGGTCTCGATCCCCATGAGGATCGACACGGTGGCGAGTGCGGGCAGGCTGAGCGGCAGGAAGATGGAGCGATAGGCCCGGAAAAACGAGGCGCCGTCGATCTCGGCGGCCTCCAGCAATTCCTTCGGCAGTTGCGCGAAGAACTGGTAGAACAGAAAGATATAGAGCGGGCTGGCGACCCAGGGCACGATCTGCACCGCGAAGGTGTCGGACATTCCCGCCCTGGAAACCATGATCACCAACGGCATGATGATGCTTTCCTGCGGGATCACATAGAGCGCGATCACGATCGACAGGATGACGGCGCGGCCTTTGAACGATCCCCAGGCCAGGACAAACGCCGCCATCGAATTGACAATCAGGCCGGAACAGACCGTCGTGACCAGGATGATCAGCGAGTTGATGAGGTAGCGCCCGAAGGCGAGTTCACCCGAGAGGTGGCCGACCTCGGCATAGTTGTTAAGCGTCGGGTTCGAAACCCAAAAGGCCCGGAAGCTGCCCATATCGGCCAGAATTTGGAACCGGTCATCCTTGAGGCTTGCCACGACCAGGAGCAGCAATGGCGAGACGATCACCAATGCGATGATGAAAATGCACATCGTCTGGATGGCACGGAGAACCATTGCGGCGGAATGGCGCCGCGCTGTGCGAGCCTGCGGGATAGAGAGTGCGATATCAGACATCGAAGCGTCTCAGCAGCTGGCGCTGGATCAGCGCGATGACGAGAACGATCACGAACAATATGACCGAGACGGCGGAGGCATAGCCCATTTTCTGCTCTTCGAAGCCGGCGCGGACCATGTAATGCACGACCGTTTCTGTGCTGCTCTTCGGCCCGCCCTGCGTGAGAATGGCGACCTGGGTGTAGAGCTTGAACGCCTGGATCGTGGTGATCACCAGCACGAAGACATGGGTCGGTCTGAGGCCGGGCATGGTCACGTGCCAGAACCGGCGGAACGCGTTCGCACCGTCGATCTTGGCGGCATCGTAGAGTTCGTCCGGAATGCCCTGAAGGCCGGCGAGATAGACGATCATCTGGAAGCCGTAGGCCTGCCAGGCCGAGAGCAGGACGAGCGAGAACATCGCCCATTGCGGATCGCCGAGCCAATCGATCGGCTGGATCGCCCCACCGGAGAGGAAGCCGAGGATCTGGTTGAACGGCCCGGTGGGATATTGGAACAGGGTGCCCCAGATGACGCAGACCACGACCATCGAGGTGATCGCCGGCAGGAAGAACATGCCGCGCAACAGATTGCGGAACGGCAGCTTCTGATGCAAAAGCAGCGCCGTCGCGAAAGCGAGGCCGCACTGCGCCGGAATGATCCAGAAGGTGAAGCGCGAGACGTTCCAAAGGGCCGTCCAGAACAGATCGTCCTGGAAGATGCGGATGAAATTGTTGAACCAGACGAAGCGGACCGGCGTCGGCCGCGGCACCAGAGGCTGGTTGGTCATTGCCGTCCAGAAGGACAGGAGGAACGGCAGGATCAGAAAGACGGTCAACAGGATGACGGCCGGCGCCAGCATGGCCGCCTCCTGCATCAGCCGTCCCTTGTCATGGCGGCGCGGCGGAGCCTTTCGAATGAATGTCGACGATGTCGATTGTTGCGTGACCATCTAGTTCCTCCTCTCCGAGCCTGGGTGCCGGCTCCGCCCTGCGATGTCTGCCCGGTACATCGCAGGACGTTGACCTGTCAGAGGCGATCGCGCCTATTGCTCGTCGCCGAACGGCGGATAGCCGTCATTGTCCTCGATATCCTGATCGATCTTCTTGGCGGCCGATGCCAGCGCCTCCTTGGGATCGCCGCCATTAAACACCTCGTCGACCGCCTGCATGAAGGCGGAGGTGATTGTGGGATAGGCTGGGTGCGGCGGGCGCGCGACGGCCGTCTTCGATGCCTGCTCGAAGGCGATCGCCATCGGGCCGCCGTTGGCATAGAGCGGAGATTCGGCAGCGAAGCTCTTTAGGCCGGGATAGCCCGACTGGCTTGCAACGTAAGCCCGATACTCCTTGTCCTTCAGCAGGAAGCTGATGAATTTGGCCGCGATGTCGGGATGTTTCGATGTCTTGGTGACCGCCCAGATCCAGGTGCCGTTGGGGCTCGCGCCCTTGGCGCCGAACTTCGGGAGCGGCAGCACGACGATGTTGTCCTTCATGGTCGCGGCGGCCTCAGCATAAACCCAGTGTCCGCCGAGCGCCAATGCTGCCGGATTGCCTTCGGCGAAGAACTGGTTGGTTCCGGCCGACTGCGGCACCACCCAGCCGTTCTTGACCCATTTCTGCATCATCGCCAGCGCATCGACGCAGGCGTCACTGTCGAGCGTGCCCTCGGATTTCCAGGCCTTGCGGTCGATCAGGTCGCAGCCGGCCGATTGTAGGATCGGGCCATAGGCATAGGTGATCCATTCGGTCTTGATGCCGTAGCCGCGGAAGGTGTCGATCGGCCATTTGACGCCGTCGAGCTTCGAGAGCTTTTCGAGATAGGTTTCGAACTCTTCCCGGGTCCAGGCATCGTCGACGGATTTCGGGATGCGGGCGCCGATCGCTTCGAGATATTTCTTGTTGCCGTAAAGAACGACCGACGAGTCGGTCAGGCCGATTGCATAGAGGTCCTTATCGATCGGATAGGTGCCCTGGGCGATGTTGGACTCCGTCATGTCGTCGAGGACATCTTTGTCGATCAGCGGCTTGATGGGCTGAAGATAGCCCGACCAGACGTAATTGGCGAGGAACGGCGCATCGAGTTCCATGACGTCGGGCAGCTGCTTGGCCATGACGGCGGCGCTGAACTTCTCGTTATAGGCATCGTGCGGCGCATAGATGAACTGCACGTCGACATCGGGATTGGCGGCCTCGAAGCGTTCGGCGACCTTGCCATAGGCGGCGACAAAACCGGGATCGCCCTGGTGCATGACCTGGATTGCGGTTTTCTCGGCGGCCTGCGCCCACGGCGCGATCAGCGCCGAGGACAGGACCAGCGACCAAAGTAAACGTTTACCCATTAGAATTCCTCCTCAATTGAATGGGCCTATCTCAATTTATACGGATGCCCGCTCCACCAACTGGAACGGCAGTTTCTGCACCCCGACCGGACCCCGGTCTTCGGCAAGCAGGATGTGCGCGGCCTGACGGCCCATGGCGCGATGGGGCAGCGCCATGGTGGTCAGCGGCGGGTCGAGACGCGAGGCGATCTCGACCTGGTTGTCGAAACTTGCAACGGCGACGTCGTCGGGAATGGCCGCGCCTGTCCGGCGCAGCGCGGCATAGACCTCCATCGCCACGCGGTCATTGCCGCACAAGATGGCATCGGGGCGCCGGGGGCCGTTCATTAGCGCATGCACATGCATGGCGACGAGGCTGTGCGCCCGGTCGCTGTAGATCGCCTTGCTGACGACGGGCAAGACGATGGCGCCGGCGCCGTCGATATCAGCATGATCGAGCGCCTGCCGGAAACCGAGTTCACGCAGGTCCCCGGCGAGCAGCCCCGGCAGATTGATGAAGGCGATATTGCGCCTGCCGGCATCGATGAGGTAATTGGTAATCTCCAGCGCCGCCCCCGTTTCATCGGGTACCAGCGAGGTGACGCGGTCGTTGGCATCGCGACAGTTGATCATGACGCCGACCGTGTCGGCAAATGCAGGCGGCAGGTCGACGCTCTTGTGATACATGGCGGCATAGGCGATCGCCCGCGGGCGAAAGCGCCGCATCTCGTCGAGGATCGACGCGACACTGCGATGGCCGCCGAGCGTCATGGCGAAGACGGCCATGTCGGCGGCGCGCACGGCGCCATCGAGCCCCCTGATGATTTCGGTCGCGAAAGGCGAAGTGATCAAGTCGTCCGCGACCAGGCCGACAAGCGGCATCCAGCCTTGCCGCATGCTGCGTGCGGCGAAGTTGGTGACATATCCCAACTCCTCGGCGATCTCCTTGATCCGCTGGCGGGTATCTTCCGACATGCGCGCCGAGCCGCCATGCAAGGCGCCTGAGACGGTCTTGACGGAAACACCTGCGCGGGCAGCTATATCGTTGAGTGAGGCGGTCACGGCATCTTCATTGGGTTATCGATTACCCAATCTGATATCGCTGGTTTTGCGATAAGTCAAGCATCCCCGGCGCAAAGCAGCGCACGCAAAAACCCCGCCGAAGCGGGGTTTTTGTGATCTGGTCGATCAGTTGTTATGCGCGGCGCAGGCTTCGTCCATCGGCGTGGCGTTGCTGGTGCCGCCCTGGGTCTGGAGGTTGGCGGAGTTGTTGACCGGGTTCGGGCACTTGGTCTTGTCCATTTTCATCGTGCCGCCGGTCGTGGAGCCGGTCGTGGTGGTATCGGTCGCCATCGGCTTTTTGGCCTTCATGTCGCTGGTCGCGCCGCCGCCCTGATCGGCCTGGTTCTTGTCGATCGTGGCGCCGGCCGGCGCCGGATTGGACTGGGCGAAGGCTGAGGTGGCCATGCCGAGGGCGAAAAGCGATGCTGCTACGAGTTTCATACGCATTCTCATATCCTCCTTGGGATTTCTGCCTGATGGGCCTATCCACAACCTCGCCGGCACATCATTGTTCCCAAGCAGCCGCTAAACAAAAGCGCCCTACTTCGCGTAAAGCGCCCGCGAGCGTTCGAGGTGTTTGAGCAGCGCGGTTTCCGAGCCGTCGACGTCGTTGGCTTCGAGGCGGTCGACGATCTCGTCGTGTTCGGCGAGCGTGAACTTTTCCTTGCCGGTCCAGATCAGCATCTCGGTATGATATTCCTTCAGCCAGGCAAGCATTGCTTCGCTGACGGCGACATAGATCGGGTTGCCGGAGATCTGGGCGATGCGGGTGTGAAATTCCATATCGGCATCGATGAACGCTTCGGCCCGGCCGAGCGACATGCGCTGGCGCTCGATGATATCCCTGAGCTCGGCGATGTCGTTTGCCGAGGCGCGCTGGGCGGCCTCGCGCGCCATGCCGCGCTCGAAGAAGATGCGGGCGCTTTTCAGATGTTCCAGCGAATCCGCCGATTGCGACAGCATGATCTTGGCGGTGAGATCGACCTGGCGGAAGATCGACTTTGCCGTCAGCCGCAGGACCTTGGCCCGTTCGCCGTGCGAAATGCTGACGAGGCCCTTGTTGGCAAGCGACTGCATGGCTTCGCGGATCGCCGGCCGGCCGACGCCGAAGCGCTCCATCAGCACCCGCTCGGAGGGCATTTCATCGCCGGGCTGGAGCTCGCCTGAGGTGATCATTCGCTCCAATCGATCAAACACTTCGTCGGAGAGTTTGCGGCGGACGATCTGTTCGAGGGGCTGGGTCATGAGATCTCGCTGGCTCAAAATGTCTCCTCCTAACAGTTTTCCGGACCAAGGACAAAGCTTGCGGCCGAAAATTGCGCGCCCGAAGATTCCGCTTTTCAATAGTTGGAATACTCATTATACCAGATCACAAGTTGACGCCATGACAATCTGCGTGGGCCGAGAGGAGCAGCCGTCCGTTGATGATGATTACCCTGACCTACCGCATCGAAACGCCCGGCAGCGTCGCGGCGATGGCGGACAAGATCGCCAGCGACCAGTCGACCGGAACCTTCGTGCCGGTTCCCGGCGAGACCGAGGAGCTGAAGTCGCGCGTCGCCGCCCGGGTGCTGGCGATCCGCCCGCTCGAGGATGGGCGTCACCCGACCTGGCCCGAGGCCGCGCCCGGCACGCGGCTCCACCGCGCCGATGTCGACATCGGCTTTCCGCTTGAGGCGATCGGCACCGATCTCTCGGCGCTGATGACCATCGCGATCGGTGGCGTCTATTCGATCAAGGGCATGACCGGCATCCGTATCGTCGACATGAAGCTGCCGGAGGCGTTCAAGAGCGCCCATCCAGGGCCGCAGTTCGGCATTCCGGGAAGCCGCCGCCTCACCGGCGTCGAGGGCCGGCCGATCATCGGCACGATCGTCAAGCCGGCGCTCGGGCTGAGGCCGCACGAGACGGCGGAACTCGTCGGCGAGCTGATCGGATCGGGCGTCGACTTCATCAAGGACGACGAGAAGCTGATGAGCCCGGCCTATTCGCCGCTCAAGGACCGCGTTGCGGCGATCATGCCGCGCATTCTCGATCACGAGCAGAAGACCGGCAAGAAGGTCATGTATGCCTTCGGCATCTCGCATGCCGACCCCGACGAGATGATGCGCAACCACGACATCGTCGCCAAAGCCGGCGGCAACTGCGCCGTCGTCAACATCAATTCGATCGGCTTCGGCGGCATGAGCTTTCTGCGCAAGCGCTCCAGCCTGGTGCTGCACGCGCATCGAAACGGCTGGGACGTGCTGACGCGCGATCCGGGCGCCGGCATGGACTTCAAGGTCTACCAGCAGTTCTGGCGGTTGCTCGGGGTCGACCAGTTCCAGATCAACGGCATCCGGGTCAAATATTGGGAGCCGGACGACAGCTTCGTCTCCTCCTTCAAGGCCGTCAGCACGCCGCTCTTCGACGCTGCCGATCGGCCGCTTCCGGTCGCGGGCTCCGGCCAGTGGGGCGGGCAGGCGCCGGAGACCTATCAGCGCACCGGCCGGACCGTCGATCTCCTCTATCTCTGCGGCGGCGGCATCGTCAGCCATCCCGGCGGAGCTGCGGCCGGCGTTCGCGCCGTGCAGCAGGCCTGGCAGGCCGCAGTCGCCGACATCCCGCTGGAGACTTACGCCAAGGATCATCCGGAGCTTGCCGCCTCGATCGCAAAATTCAGCGACGGCAAGGGCGCGTGACCGTCATGAACGACCTTCTCGTCAGCTATTACGGCGATGATTTTACCGGCTCGACCGATGTCATGGAGGCGCTTGCCTCGAACGGTGTCGAGACCGCGCTGTTCCTCGGCATCCCCACGCCGGAATTGCTCGCCCGCTTCAAACACTGCCGCGCGATCGGCCTCGCGGGAACGAGCCGCAGTGAAACGCCGGCATGGATGGAGGAGCATCTTGCGCCTGCCTTCGACTGGCTGAATTCGCTGGGTGCCGCCATCTGCCACTACAAGGTCTGCTCGACCTTCGATTCCTGTCCCGGCATCGGCAATATCGGCAAGGCGATCGAAATCGGCCGCACGCGTTTCGGGCAATCCATCGTGCCGGTTATCGTCGGCGCGCCGCAATTGAAGCGCTATACGGCCTTCGGCAATCTCTTCGCCGCCTATCAGGGGCGTGTCTTTCGCATCGACCGCCATCCCGTGATGAGCCGCCATCCCGTCACGCCGATGGATGAGGCCGACCTTGCGCTGCATTTGTCGAAACAGACCTCCCTAACCGTCCGGCTTGCCGATCTCGTCGCAATCACCGCGGCGGATGCCGACCAACGGATCGACGCGCTGACATCGAATGGCGAAGGCATACTGCTCCTCGATGTCGACTCCGAAACGACGCAAGCGGCCGCCGGCCGGCAGATGCTGCGGGTCACCGACCGCTCGGGACGCTTCGTCGCCGGCTCGTCGGGGGTCGAATATGCCCTGCTCAGCGCCTGGCGGCAGGCCGGCCTGATCGGCGAGGACAGCGCCGAATTTCCGGATATCGGCTCGGTCGATCGCCTTGCCGTCGTCTCCGGCAGCGTCTCGCCGACCACCGAGCGCCAGATCCGCACGGCTGCCGAGAACGGTTTCGAGAGCATTGCGCTCGATCCGCTCGTGCTGATTTCCAATGGCGAAGCCGCCGTGGAGGCGGCCGTGCAGGCGGGTGTCGGCAAGCTGAAGGAAGGCAAGAGCGTCATCCTCCATACGGCGCTTGGCCCCTCGGCGGACCGCGGTGCCGATATCGACCGGCTGCCGGGCGCCCGTCATCGGCTCGGCGGCGCGCTCGGCACGATCCTGCGGCGGCTGATCGAAGCCGAAGGGCTGTCGCGCGCGGTCGTCGCCGGCGGCGATACGTCGAGCCATGCGCTCCGGCAATTGAAGATCGACGCGCTGACGACGCTGCTGCCGCTGCCCCAGACGCCGGGCTCGCCGCTCTGCCTGGCGCATGGCGACTATGCGCCGACCAACGGCCTGCAGATCGCGCTGAAAGGCGGCCAGGTCGGAGCGGATGGCTATTTCGCGCAGATCCGTCTGGGAAGGAAGAACTGATGGTCGTCTGGGTCGGCACCAGCTTCAAGATGAACAAGACGGTGGAGGAAGCGCTCGCTTTCGCGCGCCGCCTCGCAACGACGGATGCGGAACGCGATATCCGTGTGCAGCGCTTCGTCATCCCCGCCTTCACCGCGGTGCGCGAGGTCAAGCGCCTGCTGGCCGAGACCTCGGTGAAGGTCGGCGCCCAGAACATGCACTGGGAGGATGCCGGCGCCTGGACCGGCGAAATTTCCCCGCTGATGCTGAAGGACTGCGAGCTCGATATCGTCGAGCTCGGCCATTCCGAACGGCGCGAACATTTCGGCGAAACCGACGAGACCGTCGGCCTTAAGGTTTCCACCGCGCTCCGCCATGGCCTGACGCCGCTGATCTGCATCGGCGAGACCTTGCAGGAGCGCCAGGACGGTCGGGCCGACGCCGTTTTGCGGCGGCAGGTCGAGGCCGCCTTGCGGGGCGTCGACACCGAGGCCGGCGAGGCGCCGATTCTGCTTGCCTACGAGCCAGTCTGGGCGATCGGCGCCAGGGGTATTCCGGCGACCGCCGACTACGCGTCGGAGCGGCACGGAAAAATCGCCGAAGTGGCCAAGGCCATTCTCGGCCGTGCAGTACCGGTTCTCTACGGCGGCAGCGTCAATCCTGAAAATTGCGAGGAGCTGGTCGGCGAGCCGCATATCGATGGCCTGTTCATCGGCCGCTCCGCCTGGTCCGTCGAGGGCTATCTCGACATTCTCGGCCGCGTCAGCGCGGCGATCGACCGCTCATATCCACGCCAGACGGCGAGTGAAAGGAAACTGCCATGAAGATCGCAATTGGCGCCGACAGCGCCGGCAAACCGCTATTGGATGTCATTGCCGCCCATCTCGCCGGCAAGGCGGACCTCGAAGTTCACGATCTCAGCCAGTCCGGCTTCTATGCCGATCTCTCCCAGCGTCTGGCGCAGACGATCGTCGACGGCGAACATCAGCGCGGCATCCTGTTCTGCGGCACCGGCATCGGTGTGTGCATTTCCGCCAACAAGGTGCCGGGTATTCGCGCCGCACTCACCCACGACACCTATTCGGCGGAACGGGCAGTGAAATCGAACAACGCCCAGATCATCACGATGGGCGCGCGCGTCATCGGGCCGGAACTGGCGAAATCGATCGTCGACGTCTGGCTCGCCTCCGAATTCGACCCGGATGGCCCATCGGCCGGCAATGTCGAGGCGATCGACCGGCTCGACGCCGAAAAACATGGGGCTTGAACAACTAAAGTAATGATATGGTGATTGACTCATCATACCAGTATATGGTCCTATCCGGAATTGAAAAGGTGAGGAAAACATGACCAAGATTGCTCTCTTCGGCGCCGGCGGCAAAATGGGATACCGGCTTGCCAAAAACCTCAAGGGGTCGCGCTTCCAAGTGCGCCATGTCGAGGTGAGCGACGCCGGCAAGGCGCGTTTGAAGAACGATCTCGGCCTCGATTGCGTGCCGGTCGATGCCGCGCTCGACGGCGCCGATGTGGTGATCCTCGCGGTACCGGATACGGCGATCGGCAAGGTCGCCTCTGGCATCGTCGACAAGCTCGCGCCGGGCACGATGGTGGTCGCGCTCGATGCTGCGGCCCCATTCGCCGGCCATTTGCCGAAGCGCGATGATCTCACCTATTTCGTCACCCATCCCTGCCATCCGCCGATCTTCAACGACGAGACGGATATGCAAGCCAAGAAGGACCACTTCGGCGGCCTCTTCGCCAAGCAGCACATCGTCTCGGCGCTGATGCAGGGGCCTGACAGAGCCTATGAGCTCGGCGAGGAAATCGCCAAGCTCATCTGGGCGCCGGTGATGCGCTCGCACCGGGTCACGGTCGACCAGCTCGCCATGCTCGAGCCCGGCCTGTCCGAAACCGTCTGCGCATCGCTGCTCGTCGTCATGCGCCAGGCGATGGACGAATGCGTGGCTCGCGGCGTGCCTGCAGAGGCCGCTCGCGACTTTCTGCTCGGCCATATGAACGTGCTCGGCGCGGTCATCTTCAAGGAGGTTGACGGCGTGTTCTCGGACGCCTGCAACAAGGCGATCGAGTTCGGCATCCCGGCGCTGATGCGCGACGACTGGAAGAAAGTATTCGAACCGCAGGAGATCGCCGAAAGCATCCGGCGCATCACCTGAACCGGCTTGGGGAGGCATGCCCTCCCCCTTAACCGCTCCGGGGACGGGGCACCGCTCCGGGGAGACGGGGCGTCATTCACAACAGGGAGGAAAAAATGAAACTGACACGCAGACTGACACTTGCAGCCTTTGCCAGCGCGCTCGCGCTCGGAACGGCGATGCCGGCCTTTGCGGCCGACCTCATCGCCATCATCACGCCGGCGCATGACAATCCCTTCTTCAAGGCCGAGGCCGTCGGCGCCGAAGCCAAGGCGAAGGAACTCGGCTACGAGACCCTCGTCATGACCCATGACGACGACGCCAACAAGCAGTCGGAAATGATCGATACGGCAATCGGGCGCGGCGCCAAGGCGATCATCCTCGACAATGCCGGCGCGGACGCTTCCGTCGCCGCCGTCAAGAAGGCCAAGGACGCCGGCATCCCCTCCTTCCTGATCGACCGCGAAATCAACGCGACCGGCGTTGCCGTCGCCCAGATCGTCTCGAACAACTATCAGGGCGCGCAGCTCGGGGCGCAGGAATTCGTCAAGCTGATGGGCGAGAAGGGCAATTACGTCGAGCTGGTGGGCAAGGAGTCCGACACCAATGCCGGCATCCGTTCGCAGGGCTATCACGACGTCATCGACGACTATCCCGAGCTGAAGTCGGTCGCCAAGCAGTCTGCCAACTGGAGCCAGACGGAAGCCTATTCGAAGATGGAAACCATCCTCCAGGCCAATCCCGATATCAAGGGCGTCATTTCAGGCAACGACACCATGGCCATGGGTGCGATCGCGGCCCTGCAGGCCGCCGGCCGCAAGGACGTGATCGTCGTCGGCTTCGACGGCTCCAACGACGTGCGCGACTCGATCAAGTCGGGCGGCATCAAGGCGACGGTTCTGCAGCCCGCCTATGCGCAGGCCCAGTTGGCGGTGGAACAGGCCGACGCCTACATCAAGAACAAGACGACGCCGAAGGAAGAGAAGCAGTTGATGGATTGCGTTCTCATCAACGCCGACAATTCCGGCAAGCTCGAGACCTTCGCCCTGACGAATTGATCAGCACCAATTGCGGAGGGTGCAGCGTTGCGCCCTCCGCAATGCATTTTGCAAGACGTCGAGGTTCACCCGCATGTTGAGAATGAAGGGGGCATTGCTGGCTGCCGTCGTGGCGGCGGCCCTGCCCGGTTGCAAAATCATCAAGACGCCGACTGCGGAGGAGAAGGCGGCGGCTGCGGCCAAGACCGCTTTCGATCCGAATGCCAAGGTCGAGGCGATCTGGCAGCCAGACGTCGTGCCCTATTTCGAAAAGCGTGCCGGCGAGCTGAAGGACGTCATGCAGCTCGTTGCCACGAGCCCCGATGCCGCGGGCGAAAAATACGGCAATCCGCGCAAGCAGAGCAGCTCGCCCTGGACCTATGCGGTGAAGATTACCGGCACCGTCGTTACCGCCGATACGGCTTCGCGCGCGGCAACGCTCGATGTTGACGCCGATGGCGACGGCAAGGCCGATGCGAAGGTGCAGATCGGCCCGGCGCTGCGCGGCACCGCGCTGCGCGACACGCTGGAATTCGTCAACTTCAACGAATTCAAGAACCAGATCGAATGGGCGCAGTTCGGCAAGGCGTTCAACGAGAAGGCCAATACTGCTTTTCTCTCCGCCGTTCCGCGCGATGGTCTTACCGGCAAGACGGTGACGGTGATCGGCGCCTTTCCGCTGCCGAGAAGCGGCGAGCTTCCGCTCGTGACACCTTCGGAACTCAAGGTGGGCTCATGACGGTGGCAGAGGCACGAGAGGACGATATCATCCTGCGTCTCGACGATGTGTCGAAGGTCTATTCCGGCATCGTCGCCGTCAAGCGCGCCAATCTGGAGCTGCGCCGCGGCGCGGTGAACGTTCTGGTCGGCGAAAACGGCGCCGGCAAATCGACGCTGATGAAGATTATCGCCGGCGTCGAGCGCCCGACGCTCGGCCGCATCACCCTGGAAGGCAAGCCGGTCTCCTTCGACAGCCCGGCCGACGCGCAGGCGAACGGCATCGGCATGATCTTCCAGGAACTCAATCTCTTCGCCAACATGTCGGTGGCCGAAAACATCTTCGCAAGGCGCGAAATCACCCGCGGCCTGCTCGGCATCGATCACAAGGCACAGGTCGAGAAGGCCAATGAATTTCTGCGGCGTCTCGATGCGGGCATCGAGGCGGATACGATGGTCGAGGATCTGCCGATCGGCCAGCAGCAACTCGTCGAGATCGCCAAAGCAATGTCGCTCAACGCCCGCATCCTGATCATGGACGAGCCGACCTCGGCGCTGTCGGCGGCCGAAGTCGAGATCCTGTTCAAGGTGATCGCCGAGCTGAAGGCGCAGGGGGTGGCGATCGTCTATATCTCGCATCGGCTGGAAGAGCTGATGCGGATCGGCGACTACATCACGGTACTGCGCGACGGCCAGATCACCGGTCATGCCATGGTCCGCGACATCGACACGCGGTGGATCGTGCGCTCGATGATCGGCTCGGATGCCAAGGATTTCGCCAAGTCGGTCACCCATTCCGTCGGCGGCGAGGTGTTCCGCGCCGAAAACATCAGCCTTCCCAGGCCGACCGGCGGGCTGGCGGTCAATGATGTCTCCCTGTCGGTCAAGGCGGGCGAGATCCTCGGCATCTACGGCTTGATGGGCGCCGGACGCAGCGAGTTTTTCGAATGCGTGATCGGGCGCCATACGCATTCGACCGGAAAAATCTTCATCGACGGCAAGGAGGTGCGCGCCCGCGACACCCCGCGGCGCATCCGCCGCGGCCTTGCGCTCATTCCGGAAGACCGGCAGCGCGAGGGGTTGGTGCAGGTGCTCTCCATCGCCTCCAACCTGACGCTGGCCAGCCTTTCCCGTTTCACCCGGCTTTTCCATATCGACAGCGGTGCGGAAAAGAACGCCATTCAGGAAGCGATCCGCGATCTCTCGATCAAGGCGCCGAACCCGGATTTCGAGGTCACCTCGATGTCCGGCGGCAACCAGCAGAAAGTCGTCATCGGTAAGGCGCTGATGACCAATCCAAAGGTCTTGCTGATGGACGAGCCGAGCCGCGGGATCGATGTCGGCGCCAAGGCCGATGTCTTCCGCACCATGCGCCGGCTGGCGGCAAACGGGCTCGCCATTCTGTTTTCGACCTCCGACCTCGAAGAAGTCATGGCGCTATCTGATCGCATCGCGGTCTTGAGCAACGGCCAGCTGGTCGCCGTCTTCGAAAGAAGCGAGGCGACCGAAGAGGCCATCATCGCGGCCTCGGCCAAGGGACACGGACATCAAGGGAAACTCGCGTCATGATGGCGGCTACGTCTACCACTCTTGCGCCGAAAGGCGCCAACGGCTCGGCGCTTCTGACGCTGATGAAGCTCCGGACCTTCATCGCTCTTTTCGCCGTCATCATCTTCTTTGCGATCTTCGCGCCGAACTTCACCTCGACGGCGAACATGATCCTGATGTCGAAACATGTGGCGCTGAACGCCTTCCTGGCGATGGGCATGACCTTCGTCATCATCACCGGCGGCATCGATCTCTCGGTCGGTTCGATCGTCGGGCTGTGCGGCATGGTTGCCGGCGGCCTGATCCTCTACGGCATCGAACTGCCGATCGGCTACACCATCTATTTCAACCTCTTCGAGATCGTGCTGATCACGCTGTCGATCGGCCTTGTCATCGGCCTGATCAACGGCCTGTTGATCACAAAGCTCAACGTCGCGCCGTTCATCGCCACCCTCGGTACGCTCTATGTCGCCCGCGGCCTGGCGCTGCTGTCCTCGGACGGTCAGACTTTTCCGAACCTCGTCGGCCGGCCGGAATATGCCACGACCGGCTTCGATTTCTTCGGCGCCGGACGCATTCTCGGCCTGCCGGTGTCGATCTGGATCCTGATCGTGCTGGCGCTCGCGGCCGCCTATGTCGCGCGCTCGACGCCGATCGGCCGCCATATCTTCGCCGTCGGCGGCAATGAGCGGGCAGCGCGCATGTCAGGTATCCGTGTCGATCTCGTGAAAATCTTCGTCTACATGTTCTCCGGCCTTTGCGCGGCAATCGTCGGCGTCGTCATCTCCTCGGAACTGATGGCCGCCCATCCGGCGACAGGCGAAAGTTTCGAACTCAATGCGATCGCCGCAGCCGTTCTCGGCGGCACCTCGATGTCGGGCGGGCGCGGCACGATCGGCGGCACGATCATCGGCGCCTTCGTCATCGGCATTCTCTCCGACGGGCTGGTGATGATGGGCGTCTCCTCCTTCTGGCAGATGGTCATCAAGGGCCTCGTCATCATCATCGCGGTGGTCGTCGACCAGGCGCAGCGCCGCCTGCAGCAGCGCGTCACGCTCATGCAGATGGCAAAGGCAGGTTGACATGACCGAATTGAAAGGCGCGTTGATCGGCTGCGGCTTCTTTGCGATCAACCAGATGCATGCCTGGAACGATGTCGAAGGTGCTGAGATCGTCGCGATCTGCGACCGCGATCCGGAGCGGCTTGACATCATCGGCGACCAGTTCGGTATCGAGCGCCGCTACAGCGATGCCGAGGCCTTGTTTGCCGATGGCGGCTTCGATTTCGTCGACATCGCCACCACCGTTCAGAGCCACCGCGCGCTGGTGGAAATGGCCGCTGGAAATGGGGTGCTAGCCATCTGCCAGAAGCCCTTCGCCAAGACGCTGGCGGATGCCAAGGCGATGGTCGCGGCCTGCCGCAATGCCGGCGTGGCGCTGATGGTGCACGAGAATTTCCGCTGGCAGACGCCGATCCAGGCGGTGCGCAAGGCGCTCGACGCCGGCGCCATCGGCACGCCCTTCTGGGGCCGCTTCTCCTTCCGCTCGGGCTACGACGTCTTTTCCGGCCAGCCCTATCTCGCCGAAGGCGAACGCTTCATCATCGAAGACCTGGGCATCCATACGCTGGATATCGCCCGCTATATCCTCGGCGACGTCAGCGCGCTCACGGCCCGCACCAGGCGGGTCAATCCCAAAATCAAAGGCGAGGACGTGGCGACCATTCTGCTCGATCATGAAAGCGGCGCCACCTCGGTCGTCGACGTCAGCTACGCCACCAAGCTTTCCAAAGAGCCGTTCCCCGAGACCCTGATTGAGCTTGACGGCACCGACGGCACGATCCGCCTGAGCCAGGGTTATGGCCTCGAGATCACCAACGCCAACGGCACGACCACGACGGATGTCTCGCCGAAGCTGCTGTCCTGGGCCTCGCGGCCCTGGCACAATATCCAGGAGAGCGTCTATGCGATCCAGCAGCATTGGGTCGACCAGCTCAAGCGCGGCACTGAGCATTCGACGTCAGGGGCCGACAATTTGAAAACCTTCGCCCTTGTCGAGGCGGCCTATGACAGCGCTGCCCAGGGACAGACGATCGATGTCGGGGCGATGCTGCGATGACGGCCGACGCGTTCCAGCTCTACGGCACCCGGGCAGTGGAAACGCCGGCGGTTCGCCTGACGGCTGGAGAGCTGACGGCCGATCTCGCCGAGGGCAATCTGCGCACGATCCGCTACGGGGGGATCGAGGTGCTGCGGGCGATTTCCTACCTCGTCCGCGACCGGGATTGGGGCACATACAGCCCCGAGATCGGTGATCTCAGGATCGAGCAGGGCGACGACCGTTTCGAAGTCGCCTACCGGGCGTGTTGCGAGGGCTCCGGCGGAACGAGCCTCGTCATCGATGTCCGCATCACAGGATATCAGGACCGGCTCGATTTCGAGGCCGAAGCCGTTTCGGAAACCGGCTTCGAGACCAATCGCTGCGGCTTCTGCATCCTGCATCCGATCGTCGGTGTGGCCGGTTCAGCGGCAAGGGTCGAACACGTCGATGGCCGGATCGTCGAGACACGCTTTCCCGATGTCATCGAGCCGTGGCAGCCGTTCAAGGATATGCGCGCCATTTCTCATGAGGTCGTGGCGGATGTTGCGGCGGAATGCCGGATGGAAGGCGACACCTTCGAAATGGAGGACCAGCGGAACTGGTCTGATGCCTCTTACAAGACCTATGTCAGGCCGCTCGCTCTGCCCTGGCCCTACCGGATTCCCGCCAATCAACCGGTCCGGCAGAAGACGTCGCTGATTATCAGGGACACCAGCCGCTCTGCAGCAATCCCAGCTGCGAAGTCGAGCGAAGTCATAAGGCTCGAACTCGGAACACGGACCGGCACCATGCCCGATATCGGCGTGGTCGTGACGCCGGAGGAGGCCGATGCGACGCTCGCGGCCGGATCTCTCCTGTCGGATATCGCGCCTCGGGAACTGCTCTTCCATTTCGATCCCGATGCCGGGCACGGCCCCGAAGCGTTGAATAATTTCGCCGCGATCGCGGCCGTCCATCGCGGCTGCTCGACGCTGGAGATCGTGCTTGCCTGCAAGTCGTCGCCGGCAAGCGAGGCGGCCGAGATTGCCCGCCAGATGCAGCGCGCGGACTTCCGGCCGGATGCGATCCTGATCTCGCCCTCCGTCGATCGGCAATCGACGCCGCCCGGCAGCAAATGGCCAGACTGCCCTCCCCTCGAAGAGATCTATGCTGCGGCCCGCACCGCCTTCCCCGGCATGCGCATCGGCGGCGGCATGCTGAGCTATTTCACCGAACTCAACCGCAAGCGCGTGCCGGCAGGCGAGATCGACTTCGTCAGCCATTGCACCAATCCGATCGTGCATGCGGCTGACGATCTCAGCGTCATGCAGACATTGGAAGCGCTGCCCTCCATCACGCGCTCCGTCCGCGCGATCTACGGCGACAAGCCCTATCGCATCGGCCCGTCGACGATCCCGATGCGGCAGAACCCTTATGGCAGCCGCACGATGGACAATCCTGCGGGTGGACGTATTGCGATGGCCAACCGCGACCCGCGGCATAACGGGCTTTTCGCCGAGGCCTTTGCGCTCGGCTATGCGATCCGGGTGCTGGAGGCCGGTCTCGAATGCCTGACGCTTTCGGCGCTGACCGGTCCTTTCGGCCTGATCGCCGGGCCCGGTGAGCCGGTCGAGCAAGGCGGGCGGCGGCCGCTCTTCAACACGGTGCGGACCTTGTCGGCGCTCGCGGGTACGCCCTGGCAGGAGTGCGTCTCGTCCTCGCCGTCGGAAGTGCTGTCTTTCCTGGCGCGGGATGCCGATGGCGCCAAGCTCTACGTGGTCAATCTCACGGGCGAAGAACGAAGGGTCGGCGGCGCATTGGTCGAAGAGCTGCGTCTCGCGCCCTTCGCGACGGCCGCCTTGCCGCTAGAACAGGATGATTTTAGGCCCGGTTGGCCTAAAATCTGAATCCTGTTCTAAATTAAAGAGTTAGAGCATGATGTCGTCCGAAAACCGCTCACACTTTTCGGCATTATGCTCTAGTGGATTGACCTCCGGCCCGCCCGCCGCATCTATTCAGTCGGAGCTCGTTCTGGGGAGGATCGGCGTGAAGACGAAGAAGCTTATCAATGCGGGGGCGGATGCCGTCGATGAGATGCTGCAAGGGGTTCTCGCGGCGCATCCCGAGCACCTCTATGCCGTGGACGGCGTGCCGCGCGCCATCATTGCCAGAAACGGGCCGCGCAAGGGCAAGGTCGGGCTGGTGATCGGCGGCGGCTCCGGGCACGAGCCGACCTTCCTCGGCTATGTCGGCAAGGGCCTCGCTGATGCCGCCGCGATCGGCAATGTCTTCGCCTCGCCGCCGCCCGATCCGATCATGGCCTGCGCCATGGCCGTCGACGGCGGCGTCGGCGTGCTCTTCATGTACGGCAATTATGCCGGCGACGTCATGAACTTCGACATGGCCGCGGAAATGCTGGCGCTCGACGACATCGCGGTGCGCACCGTGCTCACCACCGACGATGTCGCCTCCGCCCCAGCCGATCAGAAGGACAGGCGGCGCGGCGTGGCCGGCAATGTCTTCATCTTCAAGGCCGCCGGTGCGGCCTGCGATCTTCTCTATTCCTTCGACGAGGTCGAGCGCGCCGCCCGCCACGCTAATGCGCGCACCTATACGATGGGCGTGGCGCTTTCGCCCTGCTCGCTGCCCCAGACCTTGAAGCCGAACTTCCAGATCGGCGAGGAGGAGATGGAGATCGGCATGGGCATCCATGGCGAGCCCGGCGTGGCGCGCGGGCCGCTTGGAACGGCCGATGCGGTGACCGACGAACTGATGGACAATCTTCTCAGGGAGATGAAAGCCGAGCGGGGTGATCGTGTCGCCGTGCTCGTCAACTCGCTCGGCTCCACGCCGATGATGGAGCTCTACATCATGATGCGGCGCGTCAAGGCGCGGCTCGATGAAGCGGGGCTCGTCATCCACACATCGCTCGTCGGCAATTACTGCACCTCGCTCGAAATGGCAGGCGCCTCCATCACGCTCATGCATCTCGACGACGAGCTTCAGCGGCTGATCGACCATCCCTGCGACTGCGCCATGTTCAGGAGGTGACCGATGGTGATCGCGACGAAGGATCTGCAGCGCCTCTTTGCCCTGATCGCCGAGGATATCTCGGCGCAGCGCGGCCATCTCTGCGAGCTGGATGGCGCGATCGGCGATGGCGATCATGGCCTTGCCATGGATGCCGGCTGTGAGGCGGCGGCCAAAGCGGTCGCAGCACTCGACCCCGCGCAGGCGGCGCCGACGGCCGCCTTCAACACGGCGGCAAAGGCATTCCTGAATGCGGTCGGCGCATCCTCGGGCCCGCTTTACGCGACGGCCTTCATGCGCGCCGGAGCCGCCGTCAAGGACAGGCCGGAACTCGGCGATGAGGAGTTTGTGCGCGCCTTCGCGGCGATGGCGCAAGGCATTCAGGAGCGCGGCAAGGCCGAGCCCGGCGAAAAGACCATGGTCGATGCCTGGAGGCCCGCGGCCGATGCGGCGCTCGAAGCCTGGGCATCGGGAGCCTCCCTTCCCGAATGTTTCGATCTGGCCGAGCGGGCGGCGCGCGAGGGCTGCGAAGCAACCAAGGATATGACGGCGGCCAAGGGGCGGGCGTCGCGGTTGGGCGATCGGGTGATCGGCCATATCGACCCCGGCGCGGCATCGGCCGCGATCGTCATCGCTTCCATAACCAATTTCGTTCGAGGCGCGGATGGCTAGCTCAGACTTGTCATCTCAAAATATCGCCGATAGGTTGTCGGCTCGCGACGAGGTAGCCAAGACATGCATATCCGAAAGGCCGTCTCCTCTGACGCGGGGGAACTGAGCGCTCTGCTGAACGAGATCATCCGCGCCGGTGGAACGACAGCGCTCGAGACCCCGCTTTCGGCTGCCGAGTTTGCCGACTGGTTCATCGATGGCGAATTTCCGCTTGCCTGCCATGTGGCCGAGCACAATCGGTCGCTGGTCGGCTTTCAATCGCTAAGCTTATACGGAGATCTGCCGAAAGGCGTCGCCGACATCGCGACCTTTGCTCGTATGAAGCCGAAGACCGCAGGCGTCGGCAGCGCGCTTTTCCCCGCGACGCTGGCGGCAGCGGAAGAGTTTAAGCTCGAATTCATCAATGCGACCATCCGCGCCGACAATGTCAGCGGCCTTGGCTATTACGCGAAGATGGGCTTTGAGACCTATGACAGGGTGGTCCAGGTTCCGCTTCAGGACGGGACGCCCGTCGACAGGATCAAGAAGCGTTTCAGCGTAAACGCCATGAAGCGTGCGATGCCGCACGTCTGAATGGTCGAGGGCGGCCTGCTCTTAAGGCTGCACGTCTCTGGTCATTGCCGCGTGTATCATCCCTTCACCGTGATGAGTGGCTTGATCCTCGCAACCTTTGTTATCATCTCCGCTTCGACCATTGGTGCCACAACGCTGTCGATTGGCTTGTATGCCGCCGGCGCCTCTTCCTTGAGCCGCGCCTGGATTTCGGCCGCAATATCCTGCCGGCCCCGCAAAGCCGGGCTTCGAGGGTCGACGGGACCGACTACACGCAGTTCACTGCCGATATTCGTTTTCGAGCGCGCTTCCTGCCTCGATAGCTTGCGCCCCGCTCCATGAGCAGCCGACTCCAGAAATTCGCTCGAGCCGCATCCAGCAAGTAGCCACGTGCCATCGCCCATGGAGCCGGGAAGGATGACCGGTTCGCCGAGCCATTCATATGGACTGGAGGCCATGACACCAACACCCCTGGCTGGGCACGCACCCTTTCTGTGGCGTGCGATATTTCCGTCTTGCCAAACAGTGTTGTGTGGGGCGTCATAGACGAGACGATGGTCGACTTCTCGTCCCAAAGCGCGCGCTACGGCCTCCACCGCAGCCAGCCCGATAAAGAAGCGGTTGGCGAAGGCGGCATTCACAGCATTCGCATGACCATCCAAGTATCTTCTGTAGAGGTGCGGCTGCATTTCCATAGAGAGCACCCGCCAGTCCTCGCCAGATCTGGAAGCAATTCTCGCTCTCTCTTTTGTTGCCGTGCCTACTCGCTGTCCAAAGTCGAGAGAGCCGGAGTGGACGACCAGGACGACTGAGCCGGACTTCAGTCCGGCAGCTCGGGCAAATGCGCCATCTGCTACATGATCGACGTAACCGAGTTCCGCGAAGTGGTTCCCACCACCGACCGTGCCGAGGATAGCATCGCGGCGGTGCTCGTCATCGACCTGCGCATAGTCTGCGAAGTCTGGATCGATGTCCTCACATGAGAAAACGCCGTTGTCCGAATGCCGTTCGAGATCGACCCACGCCCGCGAAAGATCGAGTTTGGAGAGCAAGCCAGTACTCGTCCGTTGTAGGTTATCAAGGAGCCCAGGTAGACCCTCGCGTAGAATTGCGTGACGGTCCAAACCCGTTAGGGCGATATCACGCCCGCCCTGAAAGAAGAGATGGCGAAGATGATGGTCGAGAAGCGGTGTCGATAGTTGATCTGCCGTAACGTTTTCGAGAACAACCATGCGCATCCCGCATCCGATGTCAGAGCCGATCATGTGCGGGAGAACCGCACCTTCTAGATCAGCGACGACGCCGACGGGGACGGGTTTACCGGGATGAAAGTCGGGGGTCGTGACGACAGCACGAAGCGATGCCCTCTTTTGAGCCAACGCCTCCGGCGATGGCAGAGCGCTCGCAAGGTCCGCAAGTGAATGTAAAAAACTCTGCTCCGGTTCGTCGTGTGCAACGACCGACCTGATGACATGCCCAGCAATGTTGCTGGTGCGGCAGATGAATGATGGCGCGTTCATGTGGTTCTCCGTGTGTGCCTAGGTTCAGCAGCCGCGGCAATACGGAGTGTCGGCGCATATGGCATGGCTTGATGAAAAGCTCAATCCCTTTTCAAAGTGGGCGCCAGAGGGACGTCGCGGATGGCCGACATATCACGCCATCCAATGCGTCTGGCTAAGCTGCGATGGATCGAATCTTGTACGAGGAAGAGTAAGCCACTGACGTAACAATGTAGTTTTCTGCAAAGGAAGAAAAGTGGCGATTAACTTCCGTCATGAATGCCGCGCTACTAAGAGTGCTATCGACTGGCGATAATGATAGATCTTAACACGCGAGACGTAAAACGGAACAGATCGAAGCCACCTCCGGAGATCAGCCATGCCGACTGCGATGTTCACGGCCGACGAACTTGCGGTGGTCCGCCGCGCTTACGCCCGACAGGTGGCGGCAACCGCCGGAACGACGAACCCGCGGATCGAGGCCGCCTTTGCCGTCGTGCCTCGTGAGAAATTCCTCGGCGCGCCGCCATGGCAAATCGCCAATCTGGGTGGGGGATATCGCCCGCTGCTTTCCGCCGATTTGGTGTTGGCTTATCAGGATGTGCTGTTCGCCTTGCAGCCCGACAAGGGCGTCAACAATGGTAGCCCGTCGCTGCATGCCCGGCTGCTGGCGGAGCTGGACGTTCAAATCGGTGATCGCATCGCCCATATCGGCGCGGGCACCGGCTACTACAGTGCTGTTCTTTCGGAGCTGGTGGGCGCCACCGGTCATGTCTATGCCATCGAGATGGATCCCAATCTGGCCGGCCACGCTCGGTCAGCGCTTGCCGATCGGGCCAATGTCAGCGTCATCATCGCCGACGGCAATCATTGGCCGCGGCAAGAGATGGACGCGATCTACGTGAACTTCGCCGTCGGGCGTCCCGCAGAGCCCTGGATCGAAAGTCTGCGGCCGGGAGGGCGCTTGGTGTTGCCGCTCGGCGCACCGCGCCAGGGCCGACCGTCGACGAATGGCGGTCGTCATGCCTACCACGGCGCCGCGCTTCGTATCGAGCGCGGTGCGCGTGGGTTTGCGGCGCGTTGGATCGGCACGGCCTATTTCGTCTGCGCCGATGGTGGATTGACGATCGATGAGGCCGAGATCGAGGCGCTGACGGTCGCCTTCAAACGCGGCGGCATCGAGTTCGTCAAGAGCCTGCTCTGGAAGACGGACCCGCGGATAGGACGCTGCTGGTATATCGGCGATCAATGGGCGCTCTGTTACGACGAGCCCTGAAACACTTATTCAGGTAGTGGAAAGATTGGGAGAGGTTGCCCGTCCGGCGATGGCAGCGGCTCGCCGACAAACGACAGCCCGGCGCGGGAGAGGGCGCCGGGCTTCGATAGGGACCGACAGCCTGGGAGGAGGAATGCTGTCCGTCGAACCGAAGCGGCTCGGAGGGGTGAGCGCTTCGGTTCACCAGCAGGTAGTGTCGCGATGCGGCAGATTCAAGCTTGGCGGTTTGGATCATGAGAGGTGACGCGCTGGAGGAAGGACGAAATGGGCGCAGGTCCGAGGAAGGTATGCGGATTCTGCTTGCCGTTGTCCGCGGACAACTTGCATCGCGCCGCTCTGGAGTGGGTGCCTGTTGTCCGCGGACAACCCATTCGGAACTAGGCCGTAGACTCATAACGATCTGATCCGGATTCTTACTGCTGCCAATTTGACAGCGGCGAGGAAGTTCATTGGGGCTTTGTCGTAACGGGTGGCGATGCCTCTGAACTGTTTGAGTTTACTGAAGAAACGCTCAACGAGATTGCGCTGTCGGTAAACCCATTGGCTGAAAGGGAAGCTTCCCTTCCGATTGCTCTTGGTAGGGATATTGGCCCATGCCTGCCGTTGCTTTGCAAATGCTCGTATAGCGTTGGTATCGTAGGCCTTGTCCGCCAGCAGGATCGCCCCCTTGGAAATTGTCTTTAACAATGGTTCTGCCATGCGGCCGTCATGGGCCTGGCCGGCCGTGAGCGCGAGACGGATCGGTCGGCCATCTGCATCGACAACAGCGTGGATTTTGGTGGTCAAGCCGCCACGGGAGCGTCCCATGCAGCCATCGCCTTGATCCCCCTTTTTCCCGTCGCCGCATGCTGATGAACACGGACACAGGAGCTGTCGATCATGACGATATCGCCATCGAAAGCCTTGGAAATCTCGCCCAGAACATAATCCCAGACCCCCGCCTTGCGCCATCGCACGAACCGGTTGTGGCAGGTGGTATACGGACCATATCGATCCGGAACGTCTGCCCAGGGCGAGCCTGTCCGGAACCGCCACAAGATGCCGTTTATCACCCGGCGGTCGTCAACGCGGGGCACGCCGCGCGACTTATTCGGCAACAAGGGTTGAATAACTGTCCACTCGAAATCGGTGAGATCAAACCGGCGACGGATCATGAGAGGCCTCCAAATCCACGGCCTCAGTGAATCAAAGACGTACCCGTATGTGAACCCCGTTTCTGAGTGTGCGGCTAGTCCGGTAGGGATGGCGAGACGATCATTGCCCAGTCTCGAAATGCCTCAAGAACGGATCGAAGGTGAAGAGGACCGCCAACGCCGTGAAACACGTTATTCTCCGTCCAGCATGTCCACCAGTCGGCTTCGTGCCCGTAATTGTGCGTGATCCGTTCGAGTGTCCGACCATCACAGTCTGTCCCGGCGAGATCGATCTTCAACGACCAACCAGGATTGTCTACCGTGCTGATCGACGGACCGAAGCCGTGTTCCCAGTCCTCGTCACACTGCGCTTCGTACCAGCGCGAAAACCAGTCTAAAACATCCATTTGACAACGCTACCTGAACAGCATCCTTCTGAGAAGAAGCGACCACGGACTGTCAGCTTAGAATCCCAAGTTTATGAGTTTACGACCTAATTGCGGATACTCGCCGCCCGCCCTTTGCAGAGCTGATCCCAGCTCGTCCTTAGGGCGGCGATGCAGAAAGCCAAGGCCTGCGCCTAAGGGTGCGGCATCCTTCAGCGCCCTCATCCTGAGGCGCGCAGGCCGAAGGCCGGAGCCTCGAAGGACGCGCCGCAACGTTGCTTCTTGCGTTCATTCGGCGTCGGGGGTTGGCGCACCCGCCTCGCCCTTCGAGGCCCCTGCGCGGCGCCTCAGGATGAGGCTCTCTTGGATGTCGGTGTGGGTTCTTCAGTGCCCGTTGTCGCGTCGCCGAATGCCCGCGCCCCATATCGAGGGCGCGGCATCCTCCAACGTCCTCATCTTGATGCGCGCGGGTCGGAGGCCGAGTGTCGAAGGGCGCGCTCCAGCGTTGCTCCTTGCATTCATCTGAGTGCCGCGGACAACGGACGTCGCGGGCAATCGTTCAGGTGTGCGATGTCGCATGTCGTTGCGCCAACAAATCTCGTTGGCCGCAGGATGACCTTATACCTTGATGGTGAACTGTTTGACGGTTAGGGTATGAGCCTGGAAGCCTATCCGAACCTGCTGCCGGGTTGAAGGGCATGTGAGGTTTCTCGACGACCGTGTTCCTCAAGGTCGAAGTGTAATCGGCAGACTTCGACCAGAGCACTGGATCGTCCCATGTTGAACCCATCCATCAGGTTCTCGCCTTCCAACGTCGTCACTTTAAAGCAAGCTTTGCGGGGCCAATATCCTCATATCAAATCGTCGCATTTCGATGAGGCAATCGCCGCGTCGTTCGGCTTCAACTCATATGCCGCCATGCGTCCGGCGTTGTATCAGCTCAGTGCTTACGCCCGGCTGATCGTTGTTACCGACCATTTGCTGCTTCTGCTCCGCCTGGAGGAACTTGGTTATCGCAATGTTGCTCCGGAGTCGTTGCGTCGCCTCATGTGGAATATAAACTTCCCCGATGATCGATATGACAACGATATCGGACAGATTGTCCGGGCGCGCAGGAGGCCCGCGGCCGCCAATGCCGGGTAGCTCATTGGCTGCATGCTGAAGCTGGAACGGCTCTGCCGTGAAAACTAGCGAGGTGGCCGGCGTGCCCGCCTCGTCCTTCGAGGCCCCTGCGGGGCGCCTCGGGATGAGGCTCTCGTGGATGCCGGTGCGGGTTTTTCTGCGCCCGTCGCTGAGGCACACCGAATGCCGGCGCCTCTTATTGAGGGTGCGGCATCCTCCAGCAGCCCTCATCCTGAGGCGCGCAGGCCGAAGGCCGAAGCCTCGAAGGACGCGCTCCGGCGCTGCTTCTAGTATTCATTCGGCGACGGCGCACCCGCATCGCCCTTCGAAGCGCCCGGCGAGACGCCTGCCCCACCCCGTCATTCCTGTTCTCGGGGCAAGCCAGAGGAAGGGATGAGGGAGTTTGGATCGGGCCTTTCGCCCATGCCCCAAGTCGTCGAACGCGGCCTCCTCCAATGCCCCTCATGCTGAGGCGCGCAGGCCGCAGGCCGGAGCCTCGAAGGACGCGCTCTGGCGCTGCTTCTTGCATTCCTTCGACGCCGGCGCACCCGCCTCGCCCTTCGAGGCCCCTGCGGGGGCGCCTCAGGATGAGGCTTGTTGAGGGGCTGTGGCATTCTCCAAGCGGCCGACATCTTCAGGTGCGCAGCCCGAGAACCTGAGGCTTGAAGGACGCGGCGGGCGATGTTTGCCGGGGACAACGTGGGGCGACTATTGCCGGTCGTGTTCGACGGCGCTATTGATGAGGTAGGCATGGTGGCGCGCTGGATGTCCCGCGTTCGGGTCGATGGCGGCAGGTTGAATTCGGGTCCGGCTTGCGCTTTCCCAGCCGCGTAAGAGCCCGAATTTGCCGCTTTGGAGCAGCGAATTTGCCAAGCCGGCGATCGCCTCCAGATGTAGGCTAGGCAGCAGTGATGAAACCAAAGCCCGATTTCGTTTCCGTATAAAGAAAAGTATTCAATAAAATCAGTTGAATAGGGCCCGGCAATTTGGGGCGTGTTCCTGTCTCTGCAGCCCTTGTGGCCGCGGCGTCCCCTCCCCTGCGCTCCGAATCTCCGCAGGAAAGCAACGGCTTGCATCCTTTTGCGGCACCCGGCGTTATCCACGCAGCAAATCGGAGGATAGGGTAATGGCAGATGTGCTCCCGCTCAAGAGACTGTCCATCGCCGCTGCGATGATGGCAGCAGCGATCGGGGCATTTGTGTTGGTGCAGGCGAAGCAGGGCGGTGGGGTGGTCCCGCCGGCGGAGCCGGGCCGCCCGGTTGACGATCATGGCCGCAGCGCTGCCACGCCCGAGGCTATTCCGCTCAGCGGCCTTCGCGATGTGTTCTGGCGGGTTTACCACGAAGTCCTGAACGACCGGGTCACACTCATTGCCGCGGGTGTGACCTTTTATCTGCTGCTGGCGCTGTTTCCCGCCATGGCCGCTTTGGTCTCGCTCTATGGACTGGTTGCCGATCCGGTCACCATATCCGAGCATCTTGGCGAATTGGCCGGTCTATTGCCGCCGGGCGCCTTCGACCTTATTGCCGATCAGATCAAGGAACTGGTCAGCAAGCGCGACAGCGCGCTTGGCATCACCTTCTTCGTCGGTCTCGGCATTGCGCTGTGGAGCACGCATAGCGGCACGCTGGCGATTTTCGATGCGATGAATGTCGCCTATGAGGAGAATGAAAAGCGCGGTCTTATTCGGTTGAACCTCGTCGGCCTCTGCTTCACATTGAGCGCGATGGTTCTGATGGTGGTGATGGTTGTACTCGTCGGGGTTATGCCCGTCGTGCTCTCCTATCTCTGGCTCGATCAGTTCAAGGAGCATATCGCCCTTCTGCTGCGGTGGCCGCTGCTGCTGCTGGTCGTCGCTGTGGCGGTCACATCAGTCTACCGCTTCGGGCCTAGCCGGGAGCCTGCCAAACTGCGGTGGATGACGTGGGGCGCGGGCCTGACGACCGTCGTCTGGGCCGCCATGTCACTGGTCTTCTCCTTCTATCTCGATCATTTCGCCAATTACAACGCGACCTACGGCACGCTCGGCGCGCTGATCGGCTTCCTGGTCTGGATCTGGCTGTCCGTTGTCATTCTGGTCATCGGCGCGGAACTCAACGCCGAACTGGAACATCAGACCGCGAGGGACACGACGACGGGCATGCCGCTGCCGATGGGTGCGCGCGGCGCCTATGTTGCGGACACTTTGGGCGAGACCGTGAGCTAACCGTTAAGGAGCGGCATCGATCATTTGCTGCTCCCATGCAGTTTTGATGTAGTTTGTTCTTGGGCAATCCCGACAGAGGAGACGATCATGACGGCCCCGCATCCTTCCAAAACGCATATCGGCAATCATGCACTGCATCCCGAAACGCAGATGCTGAATTATGGCTACGATCCCGAACTCTCGGAAGGGGCGGTCAAGCCGCCGGTATTCCTCACCTCCACCTTCGTCTTCAATTCGGCCGAGGATGGCCGCGATTTCTTCGACTACGTCTCGGGCCGCCGCGAACCGCCGGCAGGCAAAGGGGCCGGCCTCGTCTATTCGCGCTTCAACCATCCCAACAGCGAGATCGTCGAAGACAGGCTCGCCGTCTATGAGCGGACGGAAAGCGGCGCGCTGTTTTCTTCAGGCATGTCGGCGATCGCCACGACCTTGTTCGCCTTCGTCCGACCGGGCGATGCGATCCTGCATTCGCAGCCGCTTTATGGCGGCACGGAAACCCTGCTGGCAAAGACCTTCCTCAATTTCGGCGTCGCCGCGGTCGGCTTTGCCGACGGCGTCAGCGAGGGATCGGTGCAGAAGGCGGCTGAGGAGGCGATGGCCAAGGGCCGCGTTTCCGTCATCCTGATCGAAACGCCGGCCAATCCGACCAACAGCCTGGTCGATGTCGCGATGATCCGGCGCGTGGCCGACGCGATCGGCGCAAAGCAGGGGCATGTGCCGATCATCGTCTGCGACAACACCCTGCTCGGCCCGGTTTTCCAGCGGCCGATCGAACACGGCGCCGATATCTCGCTCTATTCGCTGACCAAATATGTCGGCGGCCATTCCGATCTGATCGCCGGCGCCGTTCTCGGGCGCAAGGCTGTGATCAAGCAGGTCAAGGCGCTGCGCGGGGCGATCGGCACCCAGCTCGATCCGCATTCCTGCTGGATGCTCGGCCGCTCGCTGGAAACGCTGCAGCTGCGCATGGAGCGGGCAAACAGCAATGCGCGGGCGGTCGCCGATTTCCTGCGCGATCACCCGAAGGTCGAGAAAGTTCACTACCTGCCCTATCACGATCCGGATTCGCCGGCCGGCCGGACCTTCGCCGCGCAATGCACCGGCGCCGGCTCCACATTCTCCTTCGACATTCGCGGCGGCCAGCCGGCCTCCTTCAAGTTCCTGAACGCGCTGCAGGTGTTCAAGTTGGCGGTCAGCCTCGGCGGCACGGAATCGCTGGCGAGCCACCCGGCGACCATGACGCATTCCGGCGTGCCCGCCGATGTCCGCCAGCGCATCGGCGTGCTGGAATCTACGATCCGTCTGTCGATCGGCATCGAGCATCCGGACGATCTGATCGCCGACCTGGAGATGGCGCTGCAATCTGCCTGACTGAGAGCAAGGAACGATGCCCGGCGGCGCCGGGCATCGAGGGCAACTTACTTGTCGTCGGTCGTCAGTTCCGTCTCGTCCGAGTTCACCACGAAGACCGCAAGCAGTTTCGCCGGCGCGGTCTTGCTGCCGTTGGCGCTGACACTGTGGTGATCGCCGGGGAATTCGGGAAAGCTTTCGCCGGCCTTGTAAATCTTCACCGGGCCGTCATTGACCTGGCTCTTGATCGAGCCTTCCAGAACGGTGGCATAGATGAAGGCGGATTTCGGGTGGGTGTGGCCCGGCGATGTGCCGCCGGGCTTATATTCGACGAGCACGGCCTTGATGCTCTTGCCGGGAACGTTGGGAAGCTCGTGGTCGTAGACGAGGGTTACCTTCGCCTTGTCGCCCGCGGCATGCGCTGCGGTGCCGGCGACAATGGCAACGGCAAATGCCGCTGCCGAGATCATTTTTCCTAACATGTCTGGTCTCCTTGCGTTGATGGAAACGGTTGCAGCGAGGGCCGCGAAGGGCGGCCCCTGCCGTCAGGCGCTCTTCTTCTGCGGTGGCTGCCGGCTGAGCCAATCGTCGAAGCGAATGCGGCCGAGCCGCGCCTTGGTTCCCGTGACCAGGGAGTCATCCTCGAGCTCGACGCCGAAATAACGGGCGTGCGGATCTGAAATCACCTGGCGCGGATCGTTCGTCGCTTTCAGGAGGCGCGTCACAATGTCGGTGAGGCGGATTTTCTCCGGCCCGCCGATCTCGATCGTGCCGTTGACGGGGGCTGCGAGCGCCACCTCGGCCATGACGTCGGCGACATCGTCCGAAGCGATCGGCTGCACATAGGCCGGCGACAGATGCACGGTCTGGCCTGATGTGCCCGACTGGGCGATGCCGGCCATGAATTCGTGAAACTGGGTGGAATGGACGATGGTATAGGGAATGCCGGAAACCTTGATCAGCTCTTCCTGGGCCATCTTGGCGCGCATATAGCCGCTGCCTTGCAGCCGCTCCATGCCGACGATCGACAGCGCGATGTGATGCTTTACGCCGGCGGCGGCTGCTGCCTTGAGCAGATTGCGGCCGGAGGTCTGGAAGAATTCCATGACCGCCTTGTCCTCGAAGGAGGGCGAGTTGGCGAGGTCGAGCACCACCTCGGCGCCTGCGAGCGCTTCGGCCAGCCCCTTGCCGGTAATCGTGTCGACGCCCGAATTCGGCGACGCCGCCAGCACCTCGTGCCCCTTGCTGCGCAATCTTTCCACGGTCTTCGAGCCGATCAGCCCGGTGCCGCCGATAATGACGATCTTCATGGGTGGTCTCCTTGTCCTTTACGAGGATTTCCTCTGTTGACGTGAGCTGGCTGCCGCAATCGCCGCCTCGGCGAGGCAGGCGATTTCATCGGTATGGGGACGCCACGCGAAATTTCCGGCGCGGCCGGCCGCAGCCGATGGACAGGAGAATGCACCGGATCGCGAGCCCTAACCATTCTCCCTCGGTCGCTGTCGTCCTATGCCAAGGCAGTAGGACGGCTCGCCCTGCGACCGGCCATTTGGCCGAAATGGAGGAAATTTACCTCAACCGGCATCACACTTTCGGAGCAATAGGCAGAATGATCAAAGGTTGGAACGTCAACGAGCCGGGCGAAGAGCTTCGCCCGGCCCGGTTCGAAACCTGTCTTGTGCCGGGCGTCTTCCTCACCGCCGATGCGGAGTGAAGTCGCGGCCATCAATCTCGATCAGGATGGACTGAGGTGCGGCCGCACGATGCCATCGTCAGTGCGACCGGTCGGACTCCCAGTTCGCCGGTCCACGAAATTCGATGCCGTAGCGTTCCGCCAGTTGCAGCAATCGATCCATGTGCTCTGGCAGCCGAGGAGCCTGTGCGGCCGCCTCGATGAAGAATTCCTCCATGCCGCCCGGCGTCAGGATGGTGAGGTTGCGTCCGGGAGACGTGCCGGTTACCCGAAAGGTATGCGGCACGCCGCGTGGCAGGAAGATCGATCTGCCTGGACCGACCGGAACGACCTCGTCATTCAACCAGAATTCGTAGTCGCCCTCGATCACATGGATCACTTCGTCCTCATTGTGATGAATGTGGACCGGCGGCCCGCCGCCTGCAGGAACTTTGCCTTCGAAGACCCCGAGAATGCCGCCACTTTCAAACCGGCCGACATTGATGGTGTAGGTCGTGTCCATCCAGGTTACAGTCCGTACAGTTCTTGCGGCGACGCTCATCGCAATTTCCTTCCAGGCTCATTTGGAATAGAGTTCCACGCTGCTCTTCATCATTATCGCCGACAGGATCCGCGCGGAAATCGAATGATCGTATAAGGGATATTGAGCCGGTGAATTTCTCCGCCCTCGACCTGAATCTGTTGCGTGTCTTCGACGCCATGATGGCAGAACTCTCGACGGTGCGAGCAGGCGAGCGGGTCGGCCTGTCGCAGCCGGCCGTGAGTTCGGCGCTCGGCAGATTGCGCGCCTTGCTGGACGACGAATTGTTCGTCAGGGAAGGCAATCAGATGATGCCGACGGCGCGCGCCCTCGAACTGCGCCAACCAATCAGACAGGCATTGGCCGGCATGGAAGAGGCATTGGCGGCGACCGCTACTTTCGATCCTGCCACGGCGACCCGATCCTTCATGTTGATCGGATCCGATTACTTTTCCACGTTATTGATGCCGCCGCTGGCTGCGCGTGTGGCGAAAGCGGCACCCTCCGTCACCTTGCAGATGGTCGATCATGCCTCATCCGAAGTCTTCGAGATGCTGCGCGATGGCCGAGCGGATATCGTCATCGACCGGTCACTCGACCCGCCCGAGTGGATTACGAGCCGCAAGCTGCTCCAATCATGGCTGGTATGCATTGCAAAGCAAGGACATCCCCTGCTCGCCAGCTGCGGCATTCGTCCAGGCGACGCTATACCGGCAGACGTCTTCTGCTCTCTTCCCCATGTTCTGCGCTCCGCGGATGGGAGCCGGACCGGTACGATCGATCCGGCCCTTGCGCGCTTGGGCCTTGTGCGTCGTGTCATGGTCACGGTGCCGCACTTCCAGGCGGTCGCTCTTGCCGTTGAATCGAGCGAAATGCTGGGAAGCATTCCGGTGCATTTCGCGCGCACCCTGATCGGTCGGCTGAAGCTCGATGTGTTCATGCCGCCGATGGAATCGCCGAAAATGGACGTGACCATGTATTGGCTTCGCCGCTTCGATGGTGATCCGGGAAGTGCGTGGCTCCGGGGCGAGATCGCGCAAGCGCTCGCAGCGCCGCCGGCGTGATATCCTACCGTCTCACCGGGATGATCAGGAAAGCCTGACCGCCTCGAACATGGCGGTCAGGCCGATGCCGCCGCCGATGCCGATCATCGCCAGGCCGGTCGCGCCGATCGCGTCCTCGCGAATCAACTGGCTGTATAGCCTTGTAACGAGGATCGCACCTGATGCCCCAAAGGGATGGCCCAGGGCAAGGGCGCCGCCGTTGCTGTTGATCGTGTCGGCGGGAATGTCGAGCTGATCCAGCGAGGCCAGAACCTGGGCGGCGAAGGCCTCGTTGAATTCGATGGCATCGATGCCGGCGAGCGAAAACCCGGGCTGGCGCTGCAGCAGCTTCCTGGTCGAGGCGACCGGGCCGATGCCGAGCAGGTTGGGATCGACACCGGCGGCGGCGCTGTCGATGAAGGCGAGGCCCTTGCCGATGCCGAGGCTTTTGGCCATGCCGCGGCTGATGACCAGCACCAGGCAGGCGCCGTCATTCAGCGGGCAGGCATTGCCTGCCGTCACCGAACCGTCGGCCAGGAAGACGGGCTTGAGGTTTGCCAGTGCTTCAATCGATGTCGTGGGGCGCGGGCATTCGTCGCGTTCCAGCAATCCGTGCCCGGTGGAGATTTCGACGATCTCCGGTCGGAAGAGACCGGCCTCAGCCGCCTTGACCGCGAGCCGGTGGCTGCGGAGCGCGAATTCATCCTGTCTCCGGCGCGTGATGCCAAATTGCCGGGCGACATTTTCGGCGGCAATGCCCATCTCGGGATCGCCGACCGCTTCAGGAGAAAATCGGGCGCGGCCGTAAAAGCGCGGCAGCGCCCCGTTGGCTTTCGGCCGTTCGACGCGCCACGGCGCGGTACTGACGCTCTCGACGCCGCCGGCAAGGAAGCAGGAACCGGCTTTCGCCTGGATCAGGCGGGCGGCCATGACGATCGCTTCGAGGCCGGAACCGCATTGCCGGTCGATGGCGACGCCGGGAACCGCCACCGGCAGGCCGGCGGTAAGGGCCGCCAATCGGCCGATATTGCCGCCGCCGCCGGCGGCATTGCCGACCAGCACGTCGTCTATGGCTTCCGGCGCAATGCCCGTCTCGGCAACGATCCGCCGGATGATCGGCGCAAGCAGGTCTTCGGCCGCAACCGTTGCAAGCGAGCCGAAGGCCCGGCCGATCGGCGTGCGGTAAGCGGCAACCACGACCGGCTGCCAATCCTCGTCAGGCTGATAGGCGTAGGACAAGACCGTCTCCCGAAATCACCGCGGCTTCCACCTGCCCCCTGGAAATCTTGCCGCTGCTCGTCATCGGCCAGGAGGCGATATGGTGGAATTGCCTGGGGATCTTGAACCTGGCGAGCTGTCGCGCGCAATGGTCGGCCAGCATTTTCGCGTCTTTTGCCTCTCCCGAGACGACCGCCACGATCCGCTGACCGTAATAGGCATCCGGCAGGCCGAAGACGACGGCCTCTTCGACGCCGGGGCAGGTTTTGAGCGCGCTTTCGACTTCGGCGGGATAGACGTTGTTGCCGCCCGATATCATCATGCCGCCTGCCCGGCCGATCACCCGCAACATGCCGTTTTCGTCGAGTTCGCCGAGATCGCCGACGGTCGCTCCCGCCTCGGTGACCCGAAACGCCTGGCCGTCGTCGCCCCAGAGATAGCCGTCGGCGATCAGGTCGCTCCTGACGAAGATGGTGCCCGGCGCATCGGTCCCGACATCGTTTTCATCAGGGCCGCGAACGGAAATCTCGACGCCGGGATAGGCCTGCCCCACCCGGTCGATCGGAAAATCGACCGCGCCGCCGACAAGGGTGGAGACGGTCATGAAACCGATTTCGGATGCGCCGTAATATTCGCGAATGCGCGCCCTCGGAAAAAGGCGGCGCATGGCTTCGACCCCGTTCAGGTCGAGCTTGGCGCCGGCGGTCAGGACATCGCGTAGGGAGGTCAGAGCCGGTTTGTCTGCCCACGCCCTGGCAATACCGGCAATATGGGTCGGCACGGCGACCAGACGTTCGATCTCTTCAGAGGCGAGAATGCGCGCGACGGCGGCAGGATCCCATTTCCTCACCGAATGGAAAGTGCCGCCGGCATCCAGGGCTTCGACCAAGGCGTAAAGCGCCAGTCCATGCGCCAGGGCGCCTGGGCAGAGGGTCGACGGCGCGTCTTCCAGTTCAAAAACGGTGCGTCCGCGATCGAGGCTGCGGCGCCACTGCTCGCGGGAGCGAAAATAGGCTTTCGGCTCGGCGGTGGTGCCCGAGGTAAAGCCGATCAGGAAGATGCCCTCGGCATCATCAGGCAGATCATTTTCCGCCGCGGCGAGATCGAAGGGCTCGGGGCCGGCGGTGACGATTGATATGCCGAGCCTGCGAGCAATTTCGGCGGTCGGCCCGGCATCGTCGTCGACAATGATCACGTCAGGTGCCAGCCGCTCGATGATGCGCTCGATTCTCTCAGGCGGCATCATCGGGTCGATCACCGCGCAGGCGTTCGGCAAGGCGGTGGCGGCGATAAAATATTCGGCAAAGCCGATATGGTTGCCGAGGCTGAGGGCGACAAGTTTTCCCACGCCGGGCAGATCGAGCGTGCGGCGGCTTAAGCGCGGCAATTCCTGGATAAAGCGGCAGATCGCCTTGGCGCGCACATAAAGCTCGCCGTAGCTCAAGGAGCGGCCGTCGATCACCACGGCCGGCTTATCAGGCCTTTCCGCTGCATGTCGAAGAAGCTGCGCATGGATCGGCATGGGCACTCGCTGGTTTGAAGATCGTCCGTCAGCCTAACGCCGCTCTGGTGGTCTCGGGGATCGGCGTCGGGCGGCTGTCGGAAAGGCCGACGCAGACCCAGACGAGCCCCGCCGAGGCGCAATGGGCGTCGTCGCGCTGGCGAAAGAGTTGGATCGCGAAGGCGAGACTCGTTCGCCCGATCTTTTCGACGACGACCTTTGCCTCGACGACGTCGTCGATGTCGATCGGGCTGTGAAAAGTGATCTCCGCCTTCTTCACGTGATAGGCAACACCCGAGGAGGTGTGGCGGAAGTGGCTCAAGATTTCCCGGTGCCGCAGGAACTCAACGACCGCATCCTCGCAATAATCGAGGTAAACCGAGTTATGGACATGGCCATAGACGTCGATGTCTCGCATCGAGACCCGGAAGGATGCTAAAGGCCTGTCGTCAACACTCATGCGATCACCGAAAATTGGTGGGCTGTTCTAACCGCTGTTGTCTGGGGGATGCAATGCAATATCAGGCGGTCGTGCGAAAATTCGGTCCGGCCCAGGAGGTCGTCGTGACCGAGCGGGCCGAACTGCCGGCGCTGCGGTCCGACCAGGTGCGCGTGCGGCTGCTCGCGCGGTCGATCAATCCCTCCGACATCATCACCATATCGGGTGCCTATGCCGGCCGCATGACCCTGCCCTTCATTCCCGGTTTCGAAGCCTGCGGCGTCGTTGAAGCCTGCGGTGAAGAGGTTTACGGGCTTGCGCCGGGCACCCGTGTACTGCCGGTCCGCAGCGCCGGCGGATGGCAGGAATTCAAGGATACCGATCCCAGCTGGTGCCTTCGCGTTCCGGAAACACTGTCCGATTTCGAGGCGGCGACGAGCTATGTCAACCCACTAACGGCCTGGCTGATGCTGCACAAGAAGATCGGGCTGAGGCCCGGCATGCGCATCGCCGTCAATGCGGCCGCCTCTTCGATCGGATCGATCCTGATCGGCCTGGCAAATGCCGTCGGCGTCGAACCGGTGGCGATCGTCCGCAGCGAGGGGTCGGTCGCTCGTCTCAGCGGCCGGCTCGAGGCCGTCATCGTCGACAGGGCGGACGGCGATCTGACAGCGGGGCTTGCCGGCCGGCATGGGCTGGACGCGGTGCTCGACTGCGTCGGCGGCACGCACGCCGGCCTCCTCGCCGCTGCGCTCAAATCCGGCGGCCATTTCGTCCATTACGGTCTGCTTTCCGGACAAAGCATCCAGCCTTCCTTCTGGGCCTCCCATCCCGACATCGTCTTTTCCTATTTCCACCTGCGCGAATGGGTTCATTCCGAAGCCATGGGGGATGTCCAGCGCGCCTATTGCGAAGTGGCGGCGCAGATCGCCCAGAAGGTCATCGCGACCGAGGTGCGTGAGGTCTTTCCCCTGGAAAAGATCGGTGAGGCGCTGCACTCCGCCCTTCCCTTCCGGGCGGGCGGCAAGGTGCTGCTCGCCTGACGGGCGCCCGCCCTCCTCGCCCTAGACAGTTTCGTGCCGCAGCCGTGCGCGGATAATTTCCGGGTGGTTCTGCTCGGCCCATCCGACCAGGGCTTTCATCGGGATGAGGAAGGATCGGCCCAGCTCCGTCAGCTCGTATTCCACGCGGGGCGGGACCTCCGGATAGACGGTGCGCCTGATATAGCCGTCCTGCTCGAGATGCCGCAGTGTCTTGGAGAGCATCTGTTTGGAAATGTCGCCGATCTCGCGCAGAAGCTCGTTGAAGCGCTTCTTGTCGGTTTCCAGCGCTTTGAGTGTCAGCAGGCTCCATTGATCGCCGATGCGATCAAGCACGCCTCTGATCGGGCATCCCGCCCCCGACCGATCGGTTTCTTCAGGCACGGCGTCCCTCCTTCCGGTCATCGCCGGCTGACCTTGCCACCAAAAACTGCCTTCTTGCCCGATATGCAGCGGTTTCATAGATCACGCCGCGTGGGCCTTTTTTAGACTGGATCGCCGATCCATACCAAAGGAGTTTGATGATGACATTCGGGAAATCGCTTTTCGCACTGGTCATTTTGGCCGGCATTGCCGCACCTTCAGGTGTGTTTGCCGGCTCGCGGGATGTGCAGGTCGAGGAGGCCAACCGCAAGCTGGTCGTTGAATTTTACGACCGGTTTTTCAACAAGCACGATATTGAGGCCGCCTCGATTGTCGCGGACGATTACCGGCAGCACAATCCCAGGGTCCCCGATGGGAAGAAGTCTTTCGTTTCCTTCTTCACGGGCTTTTTCAAGAACAACGCCCAGTCGAGGAACGAGATCATGCGCAGTTCCGCCGATGGCGATCTCGTCTGGCTGCATGTGCATTCGACCAACGGTGCCGGCGATCGCGGTCGGGCGATCGTCGATATTTTCCGCGTCGCGGACGGCAAGATCGTCGAGCACTGGGATGTGATCCAGCCTGTTCCGGAAGAGGCTGCCAACAAGAACACCATGTTCTGATCGACGTTCTGAATTCAATGGGGCCGGCTTTTAGCTGGCCCCATTCTCGGCGGAATCGGCCCACGGACGTTCCGATTTCGGCGTCGCCAGCCCGTGTTTGGCAAGCTCCAGCGTCAGGATGCGGGTTTCGAGCAGGTTGAAAATCCGCAGCACCGCTTCGATCGCATCGAAGGGTTTGGTCAGAAAATCCTTGGCGCCTAACGACAGCGCCCGCCTGCGCGTCGGCAGGGTCGCATCGGCGGTCAGAACCAGGATCGGCAGATAGCTGTTTTCGGGAATGAGCCTTGCGAAGGTTTCCAGCAGGGCGAAGCCGTCGAGATCCGGCATCATCAGGTCGAGAAGCACGAGATCGACCGAATGCTCGCGGAAGAGCCTCAGCGCCTCGCGCGGCTCGGTGGTGCTGATCAGCGCCTTGAAACCCTCGCGCTTGAGAATGCGCTCCAGCAGCGAAACATTGGCGGGCTCGTCATCGACGATCAGGATCGTCGAGGCTCGCACGATATCGGTGGAATCTGTCATGGACCAAACTACGTCGAAAACGATGCCGAGTTCATAGCAAGCGGTGCGGCCAAATCAAAGATGACGCCTCAGGGCGAGCTTTCGACGGCAAGGCCGCGCTCTTCCATCGCCACCGGCGCGCGCGGCAGATCGACATGGAAGGTGGCGCCGCCTTCCTCGTTGCTGAAGCCGAGCGTGCCGCCCATGGCGTCGATCAGATGTTTCGAGAGTGCAAGCCCGAGGCCCGTCCCCTCCTGGTTGATCCGCTCGGCCCCCAGCCGGTCGAACGGGGTGAACAGCCGGGCGGCGCGGTCGGCCGGGATGCCGGGGCCGGTATCGCTGACTTCGATCCGAATGCGATCTCCCATCGCGCGGTGGCTGACGGTCACCCTTCCCTGATGACGATTATATTTCACTGCGTTGGAGAGGAGGTTCAGGAACACCTGCAGCAGGCGCCGCCGGTCGGCGAGCACGAGCTGACCCGGTTCGGCCGGCGCGGTGACCTCGATCCGGATCTGCTGCTTGCCGCAGAGCGGCCTTGCCAGCGATACCGCTTCGTCTATCACCTCGGCGACGGGCTGCGGCTCGACCGTAAGATCCATGCGGCCGGCCTCGATTCTGGCCATATCGAGAACCTCGTCGATCAGGCTGAGCAGATGCCGGCCGGCTCTCAAAATCTGCGCGACGCTCTCCCTGGAATCGGCATCGGTCACGTCCATTTCCAGAAGCTGGGCAAAACCGAGAACGGCATTGAGCGGCGTGCGCAGCTCGTGGCTCATGCGCGACAGGAACTCGCTCTTGGCGTTGCTGGCGCGGATCGCATCCTCGCGGGCGGCAAGCAGAGCCTCCTCGAATTGCTTGCGCTCTGTAATGTCGCGGGTAATCTTGGAAAAGCCGCGCAGCCGGCCCGTGTCATCATGCAGCGCGGTGACGACGACGTGCGACCAGAAACGCGATCCGTCCTTGCGCAGGCGCCAGCCTTCCGCTTCCGTGCGCCCATTGCCGGCTGCCTTGGAAAGCTCTTCCGCGGGAAAGCTGTCCCTGCTGTCTTCGGGATAAAAGCGGGAAAAATGCTGGCCGACGATGTCCTCGGCGCCGTAGCCGGTGATCCGCTCGGCGCCCACATTCCAGCTCACCACCTGCCCATGCGGATCGAGCCCGAAGATGCCGTAATCGCTGACACCCTCGACCAGCTGGCGGAAGCGTTCCTCGCTCTCGGTCAGATCGGCCTCGCGCTTCTTTAAGAGGACGCTCGCATCTTCGAGCGCCTGTTCGAGGCTGCCGAGTTCATCGCGGAACGGATCGGCCACCGTGACGACCTCGCCTTGCGACAAGAGATGCGCCTGGGCTTTCAATGCGTGCACGCGGCGCACGATGCTTGCCGAAAACAGGAAGACGGCGACGAGCGCGCCGGCAAAACCGAGAAAGCCGGCTGATATCATCAGGCCGCGGGACAGGGAGCGAACCCGGTCGGCGGCCTGTGTCCTGGCGTGAAGGAGATCGGCCTCACGCCGGTTCATCGCGTCGATCTCCTGCCTCAGCACGTCGAGCACCTGCTTGCCCTCGATGAGCCTGGCGGCAAGATCCTCGCGTCCGCCGGCGCGCAGGATGTCGGCCTGTTTCAGCAGCTGCAGACGATCGACTTTGGCGTCGACCAGGGCGCGGATGCGTTCGAGGCGGCTTTTCTGCTCCTCATCCCGCAAGCGCCGGCCGACTTCGTCGAGCACCACGGGCAGCCTGTCTTCGGCCCGGTTGAAGGGATCGAGAAAATCGGGCCTGCCGGTCAGGAGATAACCCCGCATCGCCGTCGCCGCTTCGGCGATCAGCGCGTGGATCTCCTGAATGCCCGACTGGATCTCCAGCGTCACCCGCACCTGGTCCTCGGCGATCCGGCTTTGCCGGTCGGCGATGAAAACCGAGGCGAGAGCCGCCAAGAGCAGCGCCAGCGGCACCATGATGATGACGATGCCTTTCGCCCGCAGCGGAAGGTCGGCGAAGCGCAGCGCCCGCCGGCCCGCAGTTGCCGACATTGTCCCGGTCATGGCTGCTCTTCTCCTGATGTTGCGACGAGCCCGCCGCGCACGGCCATGACGGCGGCCTGCGTCCGGTCGCCGGCGCCGAGCTTGCCGATGATGCGTTCGACATGGATCTTGACGGTGCCGGGCGAAATCTTCAGCGCCCGCCCAATCTCCTTGTTGGTCAGGCCTCCGGCCACTTTCGTCAGCACCTCGCGCTCACGGACGGTCAGTGTTTCCAGGCCGCTATTGTTGGTCTGCGGCTTGGTGGCGGCGCGCTTCAAGAGCCTCGCGACCAGCGGGCCGTCGAAGAAGGCGTCGCCCGCGAGCACGCGGCGGATCGTGCGCAGAATGTCGTCGCGGCTGGCGTCCTTCAGCAGATAACCCGTGGCGCCGGCCTCGATCGCCGCTTCCAGATAATCGAGACTGTCATGCATGGTGATGATCATCACCCGCGTTTCCGGCGACACGCGGCGGATCTCCCTGGTGGCGGTCAGGCCGTCCATGCGCGGCATGCGGATGTCGAGCAATGCCAGATCCGGCTTGCGGGCAGCGCAGGCGTCCACCGCTTCCAAGCCGTCGCGCACATCGAAGGCGACATGGAAATCGTCCTGGCCGCCGATCATGGCAATCAGCCCCGCGCGGGCGATGTCATGATCGTCGGCAACGAGAATGGATGCGGTCATCCCGATATCGTCTCCTGCTGAAGGGGTGCGAAGGCGCGGACATAGGTGCCGCCTGAAGCTCCAGCGCCGATCTCGATGCGGCCGCCGAGCAGCGCCAGCCGCTCGCGCATGCCGACGATGCCGAGCCGCGCTCCCCGCTCCTGAATCCGGGGCGCTTCCCCGATGCCCTTTCCATCATCGATCACTTCGAGATGGGCTTCACCCGCGCTGTCCTCGAACAGGCGCACGATGAGCCGGCGCGCCTCGGCATGCTTGATCACATTGGTGATCGCTTCCTGCGCGACGCGGTAGAAGATGATCCCGGTCGATGCCGGCCAGCGGTCGGCGCCGGCATCGAGATCGGCGATCACCTCCATGCCGTCGATCGCATCAAGGCGGGTGCGCAGCGCCGCCGCGACGCCGAGATCATCGAGTTCGGGCGGGCGAAGATCGGCGATAGCAGCACGGAGATCGGCGACGGAATGGCGTGCGAGTGCGGCGAGCTGGTCGATCTCCGGCTTCAGCGCATGCGCCTCGCCGATGCGGGCGGCCAAATCCTGCAGGCGATAGCTGAGGCCGGCGGCGAGCTGCGCCGAGCCGTCATGCAGATCGAGCGCCACCCGCTGCCGCTCCTGCTCCTGCGCCTGGATCAGCTGTGCGACGAGGGCCGCGAGCTCGCTGCGCTGCCGCTGCAGATCGCCGAGCAGCGCCTGCTTCTCCGCCGCTTGCCGTTGGAGATTGCAGGCGTCGGCGAGCTGGCCCGCCACCACCTCCAAGGTTTGCCGGTCGTCGGCCTCGACGGCGCGCCCTCTCGACGGGCCGATGAGCGTCAGATGGAGAGCGGAACCATCCTGCGAGGCAAACAGGATGCCGTCGCTTTCCGGGCTCCTCGATTGCCCGACGGTCAGCTGCATGGGCGCCTCTCCCCGTAGGGACGGAAAGACGAGCCTCGCAAGCGATGCTCCGGCGAAATCGGCAAGCCGGGACAGAACCTCCGGGGCGGCCGTTTCGAATGTTTGTGCATCGAGCAGATCTCGCGCTTCGATGATGAAACGCAGCCGTGCCGCCCGCGCTTCCGCCGCCCGGTAAAGGGCTCTCATCTCCGCGACATCAGGCGAATGCGCCGTATCTGTGTTATGCTCCAGGCCCAAGGGGACTGCTCCTGAAATGAATGACGCGTTGAACGCGCCCGGCACGATAGTCATTCCGGTGGGAATGTCATCTATGCCGTTCGGCAGACCGGATCGGAGCCACCCGGCAGATGGGGCGGCAGCGCCGGCCGCTTAGATATTGGTCATGCGGTCGACCGAAGCGATATCCGCCGGAACCGCCAGATAGGAAGCCAAATATGCGTACCATCATTGCTGCCGCCCTTGTCGTCGGTTTCGTTCAGGTCCAGTCGGCTGCGGCGGCCGAAACGGCGGCTTGCGCGCCGGTGAGCGAAGAGCAGGTCGCCAAACTCTTCGACCGCTGGAACGCTTCGCTCGCAACGCTGAGCCCCCAGGAAGTCGCCAAGAATTACAGCGAAGACTCGGTGTTGCTGGCGACGCTCGCGAACAAGCCGCGCCTGACCCAGGAAGAGCGGATCGACTATTTCACGCACTTCCTGGAAAAGGAGCCCAAGGGCCACATCGACAGCCGTGACATCAAGCTCGGCTGCAACTGGGCCGTCGATACCGGCACCTACACCTTCACCCTGAAGGACGGCTCGAAGGTTCCCGCCCGCTATACCTACACCTACGAATTCAAGGACGGGAACTGGCTGATCACCTCGCACCACTCCTCGATGATGCCGGAGAAGTAAAGGTCCGACCGATCCGGCAGGAAGACCCCGTGTCCACCCCACACGGGGTCTTCCGCTGTCGACCGCGTATTCGTAATGCTCGGGCTCGGGCCAGTGCCTCAAGCGTCTGCAGGTGGCGCCCCGCTCTCCCTCATTCCTGTGCTCGTCACAGGAATGAGGGAGGAGAAGTAATGCCTTGGAAACGCAAGGCATTCCGATAGAGACGAAAATGCCCGGGCGCAGCCGAAGCTGCGCCCGGGCGAAATGCTGGCCGATCAGACGAGATCGAAGCGGTCGGCGTTCATGACCTTGGTCCAGGCGGCGACGAAGTCCTTGACGAACTTCTCCTTGGCGTCGGCCTGGCCGTAGACTTCGGCGAAGGCGCGCAGCTGCGAGTGCGAGCCGAAGATCAGGTCGACGCGGGTGCCGGTCCACTTGGCAGCACCCGTCTTGCGGTCGCGGCCTTCATAGACGCCGTCCTTGCCGGCGGCAGGAACCCACTGCGTGCCCATGTCGAGCAGGTTGACGAAGAAGTCGTTCGTCAGCGTTTCTGGACGTGAGGTGAAGACGCCGTGCTCGGGCGCACCTGCCTTCAGCACGCGCAGGCCGCCGACGAGAACGGTCATCTCGGGTCCGGTCAGCGTCAGCAGCTGGGCGCGGTCGACGAGCGCTTCCTCAGGCTTCATGAACTGCAGGCGCTTGCCGTTCACATAGTTGCGGAAGCCGTCGATCCGCGGCTCGAGCGCCGCGAAGGAATGCGCGTCGGTCTGTGCCTCGGAGGCGTCCGTGCGGCCCGGCGTGAACGGCACGCTGACGGTGTTGCCGCCTGATGCCGCTGCCTTTTCGACGCCGGCTGCGCCGGCAAGCACGATCAGGTCGGCGAGCGAGATCTTCTTGCCCCCGGTCTGGGCGTCGTTGAAGTCCTTCTGGAGACCTTCGAGAACGCCGAGCACCTTGGCGAGCTGGGCCGGCTGGTTGGCGTCCCAGTCCTTCTGCGGCGCAAGGCGGATGCGTGCGCCATTGGCGCCGCCGCGCTTGTCGGAGCCGCGGAAGGTCGAGGCGGAAGCCCAGGCTGTGGAGATCAGTTCCTGCACGCTAAGGCCGGTGGCGAGAACCTTGGCCTTCAGCTCGGCAATGTCCTTGTCGTCGACGAGGGGATGGTCGACGGCCGGGATCACGTCCTGCCAGATCAGGTCTTCGGCGGGAACTTCCGGGCCGAGGTAGCGCACCTTAGGGCCCATGTCGCGGTGGGTCAGCTTGAACCAGGCGCGGGCGAAAGCGTCGGCGAACTCAGTCGGATTTTCGAGGAAGCGGCGCGAGATCTTCTCGTAGACCGGGTCGAAACGCAGCGCCAGGTCACTCGTCAGCATGGTCGGCAGATGCTTCTTGCCGGCGTCGTAGGCATCCGGAATGGAGGCTTCGGCGTTCTTGGCCTGCCACTGCTTCGCGCCGGCCGGGCTCGTTGTCAGCTCCCATTCGAAGGCGAAGAGGTTTTCGAAGAAATAGTTGCTCCACTTGGTCGGCGTCTGCGACCAGGTGACTTCGAGGCCGGCGGTGATCGCGTCCTTGCCGACGCCGGTGCCGAACGAGCTCTTCCAGCCGAGGCCCTGGTCCTCGATCGCGCCGCCTTCCGGCTCGGCGCCGATCAGCGACGGATCGCCGGCGCCATGCGTCTTGCCGAAGGTGTGGCCGCCGGCGATCAGCGCCACGGTCTCTTCGTCGTTCATCGCCATGCGGGCGAAGGTTTCGCGGATATCGCGGGCCGAAGACAATGGATCGGAATTGCCGTTCGGACCTTCCGGGTTGACGTAGATGAGGCCCATCTGCACGGCGCCGAGCGGCTCTGCCAGTTCGCGTTCGCCGCTGTAGCGCTCGTCGCCGAGCCAGGTGCCCTCGGGACCCCAGTAGAGCTCTTCCGGCTCCCAGACGTCGGCGCGGCCGCCGGCAAAGCCGAAGGTCTTGAAGCCCATGGATTCCAAGGCGACGTTGCCGGTGAGGATCAGAAGGTCGGCCCAGGAGATGCGGTTGCCGTATTTCTGCTTGATCGGCCACAGCAGGCGGCGGGCCTTGTCGAGATTGGCGTTGTCAGGCCAGCTGTTGAGCGGCGCAAACCGCTGCTGGCCCTGGCCGGCGCCGCCGCGACCGTCGGTGATGCGGTAGGTGCCGGCGCTGTGCCAGGCCATGCGGATGAACAGGCCGCCGTAATGGCCGAAGTCCGCCGGCCACCAATCCTGCGAATCGGTCATCAGCGCGGTGAGATCCTGCTTCAGCGCGTCGAGATCGAGTTTCTTGAACTCCTCGGCATAGTCGAAGGCCTGGCCGAGCGGATCGGCGCGGCCGGAATTGTGATGAAGAATCTGCACGTTCAGCTGGTTCGGCCACCAGTCACGGTTCGTCCGTGCCGTCGGAGCCTTGTGATGTGCAACAGGACATTTGCCTGCGCTGTCAGTGGGGTTGTCCATGATTGTCTCCTTCATTGCTTGATCTGTCTGCCGTTCAAAAGTCGAGCCGAGTGGGCGTCCCGCTCTCCCTTGCTGTCTTCATATCGGAAGCATATGATAATTTTAAGTTGGATTTACTGATTGCTGCGATAAGCTGAACTTATGAAGAACCTGACCCTCAAACAGCTGCGTTATTTTGAAGCCCTGGCAAGGGATGGCCGCTTCCGGCGCGCGGCCGACGCCTGCGCGATTTCCCAGCCAGCGCTCTCCATGCAGATCAAAGAACTTGAGCAGGAGTTGGGCAGCGAGCTTTTCGAGCGCAGCGCGCGCGAGGTGAAGCTGACGGCCTTCGGCCAGACCTTCGCTCTCAGGGTCCGCGAGATCCTGCGCGCCGTGGACGAGCTGGGGGAATTGGCGCGCGCCTCGCGCGATTCCTTCCTGACGCGGCTGCGCATCGGCATCATCCCGACGATCGCCCCCTATCTGCTTCCGGTCATCATAAACGATCTGAACAAAAGTTTCGCCGGCATTCAGATCGAAGTGCGCGAGACGCAGACGGCAAAGCTGGTTCAGGAGCTGGCGCAAGGCCAGCTGGATACGGCGATCGTCGCGCTGCCGGTGTCGGAACCGTCGCTGACCGAGCTCGAACTCTTCAAGGAGGAGTTCGTGCTGGTGCGGCGGCCCGAAGACGAGGGCAAGCCGGTGCCCGAACGCGAGGCGCTGCGCGAAATGCGGTTGCTGCTGCTCGAAGAAGGCCACTGCTTCCGCGATCAGGCGCTGTCGTTCTGCAAGATCGGGCCGGCGCGCCCGCGCGAAGTGATGGAAGGCAGCTCGCTCTCCACCCTGGTCCAGATGGTCAGCGCAGGGATCGGCATCACCTTGATCCCGGAGATGGCGGTTCCGATCGAAACACGCTCGGCGCAGGTTTCGATCTCCCGCTTCCCGTCTCCGCAGCCGTCGCGAACGATCGGCATGGTCTGGCGCAATTCGACGCCGATGGCCAAGCAGCTACTGCAGGTTTCCGAGGCGGTTCGCCGCTCGGCGGAGGCGATGCGAGGGCAGTATGCTGGGGGTGATGGATGATGGGTTTTGTTTGTAACTAAGACCCCTCCCCAACCCCTCCCCACAAGGGGGAGGGACTTAATCTGCGGCCCAGGCGGAGACCAAAAGGCGAGGACTTGCACATTAGCCCCTCCCCTTGTGGGGAGGGGTTGGGGAGGGGGCTTGAGCCGCAAGCGTCAGCCTCCGCGATTACTGCGTGAGCCGCAAGGTATCCCCGCGAATGGCAGCGGCGATCGTCTCGTAGACGGTCTTGATGGTGGCCGGCGATGCGGTGAAAAAATGTGCGGAATTGGTGGCGCAGTTGCGAATGTTCACCACATCGGCATCGCTGCTATAAGACAGCGTATAGATTTCGATGCCGCTCTTCTTCATCGCCGAGCATGCGGCCTGCATCGCGGAGGTGGCCACCTTGTTGCAGGCTGACGATGGCGATTGAGAGCAGATCCAATCGAACTTGCCGCTTGGGTCATATTTCGTGTTCATCTCGCCGTCGGTCATGAACACCATGACTTTCTGCACGGAATCGGATGCGACCGCCGGCGAGGACTTGTCTCCCCACACGCCCTTCCATTTCGGCGACAAGGTGTACCATCCCGCGACCACGCCGGCGTCCAGGCGGGTGGAGCCTTCGGATGTCAGCTGGGTCACGACGTTTTTCAGATAGGTGAAGTCGCCGGTCAGCGGCGTGATCGGCGGCGGACAGAAACTGGTTCCCGATTTGGGATTGGCGTCCATGGCGACGAAGGCGGCTGTGCTCGGCGGCGCATCGCTCATGCCGTCAGTACCGATCGCGCCGGCATCCTTGACATCGACATCAGCGCGGGGCTCGATGCAACCCATCCAGTAGTAATTTGTGGACGTGGACATAACCGGCGTAACGCCGTCGATCCAATAACCGAGCTTATAGCTGGAGGAAGTGTAGACGGATTTCGGATCGGTCCAGCGTTTGGGAACCGCCGCTGCTCCATTATACGATTGAAGCCAGGCCGTATTTCCCATGCCGATGTTGACGCGGCTGGAAAAAGGCACGACCGAGATTTTGGTTTTGTCGACGAGCGCGGCGTTGGATGAGAAGGCCTGCAGAAAGCCGGCGACCGCGGTTTGCATCGGTGCGAAGCGGTTCTCCTCGATCATCGAACTCGACACGTCGAGAACCAGCGCGATCTCCAATTGCTTCACCCCCGGCAAGGCTGCGCAGGACCTGATACTGATCGGAACGGACTGGATATTGGCCACTTGCATGAAGGTGGTGGGGACGGCGTCCGCGACGTCGAGGCATAGTTCCGCTTCATCGCTCGACACTTCCGGTTTGCCGGCAACGGCTGTCTTGGGCGCTCCATTCGCCGACAGGAAGGCGTTGACCGTGTTCGAGATGTTCGCCTCCGGCATCCCATGCTTATATTTCGATGCCGCCGCGAGCACCGCGGAATCCGCGGCCGACTGCAAATCTATTCGATCGTTGTAAGCTCTGATGAAATCGATGGAGGCGCCGACCGCGAGAAGCAGAGGCACCGCGACCAAAATGAAGATGATTGCGACGGCTCCGTCGCGATTGTCGGTCAGGCGGGAAAGGGAAAAGAAACGGCGTGTCATATGGATCGGCTCAAAATATCTTTGGTGTTCTCATGTCCTCCCGAGGCAGGGCTACGGCGGCACCGTTAACGACCAGGAAATGCCGGGCCGTGTGGGAACGATAGGGGGAATTTTCTGGCGCGAATCGTATAGACCGCTCTAATTCTGGATATCTTTGCGCTGATCGACGCGCATCATCGCCTTCGCCGGGAAGGCTTCGAGTGGGTGGCGTCACCCCGCCGGGCTCTCAAAACGAGCATCGGACCCGCTCTGTGGCGCGTATAGATCGACGCGCCGGCCGCATGCATCCGGGCCCAGCCCCTCGCCTTACGGGCGCCGCTTGAACGTATGCTCGGCTGCCGGAAATTTTCGCGACCGGACTTCGTCGGCATAGGCTGCGGCAGCCGCTGCGATCCTCTTGCCGAGCTCGTCGTAACGCTTGACGAAACGCGGGGTGAAATCGTTGAAGAGCCCCAGAATGTCGTCCGACACCAGAACCTGGCCGTCGCAGGCCGAAGAGGCGCCGATACCGATGGTCGGTATGTGCATGGCTGAAGTCACCTCCCGGGCAAGCGGCTCCACTGTGCCTTCGATGACGGCCGCAAAGGCGCCCGAGCCGCCGATGGCATGCGCGTCGCGCCGGATCTTCGACGTCTCGTGTTCCGAGTGGCCGACGGAACGATAGCCTCCGGCGGTATGAACCTGCTGCGGCATCAGGCCGATATGCCCCATGACCGGGACGCCTCGCTTCGTCAGAAAGGCGATGGTCTCGGCCATCTCCTCGCCGCCCTCCAGCTTGACGGCATCGCAGCCGGTTTCCTGCAGGATGCGGACGGCATTGCGGAAGGCAATCTCTTTCGATTCCTGATAACTGCCGAATGGCATGTCGACGACGACGCAGGCCTTGGAGACACCGCGCATGACAGCCTTGCCATGGGCGATCATCATGTCGAGCGTGACGCCGATGGTGGTCTCCATGCCGTAGAGTACCATGCCGAGCGAATCCCCGACCAGCAGCAGGTCGCAATGCTCATCGAGCAAGCGCGCCATCGGCGTCGTATAGGCGGTCAGGCAGACGATCGGCTTGCCACCCTTCATGGCGCAGATGCGCGTCGGCGTCAGGCGTTTTTGAAATCCGGTGGCGCTCATTTCGTCACTCCCTTTCCCGGCTTGCCCTTCCCGCCGATAACCCCGGCAATCCGGTTGTTGCGGACCACTCGGTTGTCGAGCAGCCGCGTCGAGCCGAACCGAACGAAAAGCGCCACGACGACAGGGTCATCGATCGAGCTGACCGGCTCAAGCGTCGAAGCGTCTCTGACGGCGACGACTTCAGGTTTTGCCAGAGGTTCGCGACCGAGGAATTCCGTGAGCTTTACTTCCAATTTCTTGGCATCCGTCAGGCCGTCGGCAACCAGGCGCTCGGCCTCGTCGAGGGTCCGCGGGACGATGGCTGCGGCACGCCGCTCCTCAGCATTGAGATAGACATTGCGCGACGACAATGCGAGGCCGTCACCGTCCCTGACCGTCGGCACCGATATCACCCGCACCGGCACAGCCAGATCATCCACCATGCGTTTGATGATGACGACCTGCTGGTAGTCCTTCTCGCCGAAATAGGCGGTCTGCGGCTGCACGATGTTGAAAAGCTTGTTGACGACGGTGGCGACACCGGCAAAGTGTCCGGGCCGAACCGCCCCTTCGAGCTCGTGCCCGAGATCGGGAACGTCGACCACGGTCAGCATCGGCCGGGGATACATATCCTCGACGCCGGGCGAAAAAAGGAAATTGACTCCGGCCTGCTTCAGCATGGCTGCGTCGCGTTCCAGATCGCGCGGATATTTGCTCAGGTCTTCGGCCGGGCCGAACTGCAGCGGATTGACGAAAATCGAGACCACGACGATGTCGTTCTCGGCGCGGGCGCGCGTGACGAGTTCCATATGGCCGGCATGAAGATATCCCATCGTCGGCACGAGGCCGACGGTGCGCCCCTGGCGCTTGAGCGCATCGAGCGTGTGGCGCAGCTCGTCAATGCTCGAGAAAACCCGCATATATCCTCCCCGCGGCCGGTCACTCCATCTTGGGCGCGGATAAGGACTGTAATCGATGCTGGAGGTCAATGCATATTCTGCGATAAAAACGATTAGATGGAGCGGCATGCCGAAGGCCGGGTGATATCAGCCCGGGAAAACGGCATTTCGCCACGGAGTTCCCGCACCGCTTGCGAGCGGCTTGCAGCCGGACCGCCGATGTGCGACTTCCATTGCTCGCCCTGTCCGTCAAGATACCATCACAGTCGGTCGCTATGGACGTTACATGGAGGACGCATGGACAAGCCCTGGAAGATCAGCCGCGGACCGATTGCGGCAACCGAGCTCGACGTGGAGAAGGCAACCGCGATCAACATGCTGTTGATCCGGCCGGTCGCCGTGCTCCCGGCCAAAGCGGGAGATCCGATCCTTCCCTTTGCCGTCGGCCTTTTCAGCGAACTCCGTCCGCTCCTGAAGCCTGACGCCGGCGTGACGACGCTGCGGCGGGCGACCGCCGCCTATGTCCACTGCCGGCGCTACTATTTCGCCAGCGCCCAGCCCGATTCCATGCGCCATGACCTTGCCGGCGAACCCGTCGAACCGCTGTCGCCCGAAGACCGGCTCGTCGCGCAAAAGCGCTTCTTGAGTCTGAAGCAGAGCACCGGCAAGGCTGAAGTGCTCGAGCAGCCCGCACCGGCTCCCCCACCCCTGCTGAGCAAAAGCGAACAGATCCGCGCGGCCCTTCTCGGTAAAAGGAACGCCGTCAGCTAGATTCGCATAGTGCTGGATCGAGGAATAGAGCGCCGCTTGTTCGGCGGTCTGTAAACGATCGCCATGTCGACTCATCAAAACCTTCGTGTAGTCCTCAGGTATATTTTGCTTTACAGAGCATTAATGCAATTGCGCTAATTTTAGCACCAACCAGAACCGGTTTGGACTTGCTAGAACGATGCGTTTCCTGATTGCAGCTTCCCTCTTCGCATTGGCCGCGGTCCAGCCCGGCGCGGCCGCCGACCTTTCCGCCTATAAACGGCCGCTGACGGTTCCTTTCCAGGGAGTGACGGCCTATTCCCCGCAATTGGCGACGCTCGGCAAGATGCTGTTCTTCGACCCCCGGCTTTCCGGCAACAAGAACATGACCTGCGCCAGCTGTCATAACCCGTCCTTCGGCTTCGAGACGCCCGTGAAGACGCCGATCGGCGCGGCCAATACCGCGCTCGGGCGCCAGGCGCCGACGGTTCTGAACGTTGCCTGGGTCACGCCCTTCTTCTGGGACGGCCGCGCGCCGAACCTGGAGGAGCAGGCGGCAGGCCCGATCACCGCTGCCGCCGAGATGAACGGCAAGCTCGACGATGCCGTGAGCGAAATGCAGGACATACCCGATTACAAGAAGTGGTTCGGCGAGGTCTTCCCCGACAAGGGCATCAGCAAGGAGACGCTGCTGACGGCGATCGCCACCTATGAGCGGACGGTGGTTTCCAACTGGTCGCCCTTCGACCGCTGGGTGGATGGCGACGAGAAAGCGGTCTCCGACAGCGCCAAGCGCGGCTTCGAGCTGTTCACCGGCACGGCCGGCTGTTCCGCCTGCCATTCGGGCTGGAATTTCACCGACAACAAGTTCCATGACATCGGCCTGCCGAGTGATGATATCGGCCGCTACAAGATCGACGCGAGCAGCCCTGGGAATAAATACGCCTTCAAGACACCTGGCCTGCGCAACACGCTCTACCGCGGTCCCTATATGCACGACGGCAGCCTGAAGAGCATGGACGAGGTGATCGTCCATTACGAAAGCGGCGGCGTCAGTCGCCCGTCGCTCGATCCTGACATGTCGCCCTTCCTGCTGACGGAAGAGGAGACCAAGGATCTGATCGCCTTTCTGGGAACGTTGACCGCCGAAAAGCAAGACATCCCCTTGCCGACGCTGCCGAACTGAGGTGCAGGCAATGAAATTCTCCATCCGCATGCAGATACTCATCCCCATGGTGGCCACCATCGTCGTCGGCTTCGGCAGCGCATTCCTGATCGGCTACCAGGCAATCACCGGCCAGACCCGGGTCGCCGCGGTGGTGCAGGAGGCGGTGAACGCCAAGCTGGTCTCCGCGCATATCGAACAGCAGTTCAGACAGGCCACGTCAGTCGTCGACCGGGTGCTGTCGATGACCAATTTCGTGCCGGCGACCGAGGTCAAGGCCGAGTTCGACGCAACCGACGGCGCGCTCTCGCAATCGCTCGATGAGCTTGGCCGCATCGATCTCGCAGCTTCGCTGACCGAAGGCGTACGATCACTCGGCCAGGCGCATGAAGTCTGGGAAAAGGATGTCAGGATCAGTCTCGGCCTGCAGCAGGCTGACGAGGTTCCGACGGACGAAAAGCTGGCGCGTTCGCAGCAGGCGATCCTGAGCGGGATTAGCGCCGTCAACGCCATCGTCGATAAGATCGCGACGGAGAGTGTGGCCGACGCCGGCAGCGCGCTGGAGACGAAGATCGAAATCGAATTGGCCTTGGCGGGCCTTGCGGCGATCATCGGCCTCGGCATTCTGATCGCCATCGCCCGGCATGTGTCGCGCCCGATCCAGCGCATCACCCAATCCATGCAGGCGCTCGCAGGCGGCGAAACCGACAAGGCGATCCCCTATGCCGGGCGCCGCGACGAGATCGGCCTGATGGCCGGTTCGGTGGAAGTCTTCCGTCAGAATGCCATCGCCCGAACCCGGCTCGAAACTGAGGCCGAGGAGAACCGGCGGCTGGCGGAAGCAAACCGGCTGGCGGATCAGGAGCAGGCGGAGGCCAGCGCGGCCGAGCGGCTGACGGTCGCCACGTCGGGGCTGGCGGCTGGGTTGAAGCGGCTCGCGGAGGGCGACCTCGCTTTCAAGCTCTCGGACCGGTTCGCGCCGGAGTTCGAACCGCTCCGACATGATTTCAACGCCTCCGTCGAGCAGCTTGGCGGCACGCTGCTTTCCGTCTCCGAAAGTGTATCGATCATCAATTCCGGCACCCGTGAGATCAGCAACGGCTCCAACGAACTCTCCGGCCGCACCGAGCGGCAGGCGGCGACGCTCGAACAGACCGCTGCGGCGCTGAGCGCCGTCACCGCCAAGGTGTCGGAAGCCTCCAAGATCGCCGATGAGGCTCGCGGTGTCGCCGACAGCGCCAATCGCAGCGCCGTGGCTTCAGGCAAGGTGGTGGCCCAGACGGTCGAGGCCATGGGCCAGATCGAAGAATCGTCCAAGCAGATCAACAATATCATCGCCGTCATCGACCAGATTGCCTTCCAGACCAACCTCCTGGCGCTCAATGCCGGCGTCGAGGCGGCCCGGGCCGGCGAGGCCGGCAAGGGTTTTGCCGTCGTTGCCCAGGAAGTGCGCGAACTGGCGCAACGCTCGGCCCAGGCAGCCAAGGAGATCAAGGAGTTGATCGGGCGGTCGTCCGCCAAGGTCAGCACCGGTGTCGAACTGGTCAGCCAGACCGGCGCCGCCCTTGGCGACATCGGCCGCTTCATCGTCGATATCAACCGGTTCATGGAAGCACTGGCAGGCGCGGCGCGCGAGCAGTCGACCAACCTGTCGGAAGTCAATGCGGCCATGCACCAGCTCGACCAGGTGACCCAGCAGAATGCCGCGATGGTGGAGGAAACCACGGCGGCCAGCGTGACGCTGGCCGGCGAGGCCGAACGCCTGCGCGAACTGGTCACCCAGTTCGAACTGGGCAGGGCGGAGCCGGGCACGCGGACCTATCGCGACGCGGCGTGAGCGGCGCCGACCTCAGGCCTTGAGAGTTCGGCATCAGGAACCTGTCAGCGAGGCTTGTTTCCGAGTTGGTAGTCGCCGACGTCCTCACTCAGAGACGTCAACCGATCCAGTGCCGTGGCCCGTTTGGCGTCCCGAGCTGCCTTGAATGCCGCAACATCCGTTGCTCTCAAACGGCGGTGACTGCCAACCAATTCCGCCGGGAGTTCACCAGTATCGACCAACCGGACCAGATACTGCCTGGAAACGTTCAGAATATTCGCCGCAGCCTGCGTTGATAGCATCTCTTCATCAGGCAGCACTGTCACCGGGCGCCCCTCCGCAAGAAACTCAGCCGCGCGATACATGATCTCGGCCAATGCATGGGGCACTTCCACACGCTCGCCATCGGCGTCGACGACCTGAACACTTCCTCTCTGCTTTTTGGAGGTCACCCGTAAAAGCGATGCGATGCGCGCAGCAGCCGATCTCTCGGGTGCCGGAACGGCATTCGGGATTCTGACAGGATTTTTATCCTGTGATCTGCGATGTGATACAGCCATGCCGACAATATGGCGCGCAAACGCTATAAGCGCAACTAAATGACCGCAACGAACTGATCCAGAGCCTTGAACTCGTTTGGCCGTAGGCTCGTACCCGGTGTTGATCTGCTCGCGAGTTCCTCCCTCTGAACTTCAAAGCGGTGTCTCGCGTTCGGCGGGGCTATCGGCATCCGGCGGGATGCAGTTCGCTCTCCATTCTTGTACGCAGGCCATCACGATGACGCGTTTTCCGGATCAATCAATGGCGGACGACATCTAATTTGACAGGCGCTTTCTTATTCTTGTTCACCTCATGCTATGTGCAACAGTATGTCCGGACGTACATCAATTTCCGAAACCTATTGTAGTCTTCTAAAAATATACTACCTTCTCATGTGTTGGGTGAGGAGCGGAAGATAATGAAGACAATTTATCTAACGGGAGCGCCTGCGGCGGGAAAGAGCACAACAGTTCAGTTACTAAGGGAAAAGATAAAAGAATTATTGGTGTGGGAATATGGGGCCGAACTTACGCGCTATGTAAGGAGCCGCCCACAAATTAACAGTCAATCAGATCTTCGCCGTCTTTCTGCTGATGTCATCACGCCTCAGGACATTCTGGCTGTCGATAGAGAATTGTTGAATTTCGTAGAAATACACCGCGGATCGGCACCCATAATTATTGATAGTCATCCAGTAACGAAGGAAGATTACGGGTATCGCATCACTGCGTTTTCGGAAGACCAAGTCAAAGCGTTGTCTCCGGACGAAATCTGGGTTCTTTATGTATCGCCCGAGATTGCAATTCAGCGCATCACCGATAACGCGCAAGGCCGCCCAGCAATCGATGTCGAGCAAGCGCGTATGCATACTACGCTGCAGGCATCGGTTGCGGCAAGTTATGGCATCGCAACGGGAAGGCCCGTGTATTTATTCGACGCCAATATTGAGCAGCGAACGCTCGTAGAGCGACTCGTAGCTCGCCTGAACAAACAATGATGAGGTCATCATGAGGGAACAGGTTGACCTGCACAAGGCCATCAATGCGGTTTCTGATGTAGTGCAAAATAGGCCTCGACCGCTGAGGGACTTTGATCAGATCCATATGAAAACCGGCGACATGGTTGTCCAGAGTGAGATTGTCGCTGATTGGGCTGACAAGAAGCGTCTTGCTTTTATCGGCGACGGTGACGCGATCAGCGTTTGCGTGGCATATTTGATGGCCCGGAATGTTCTGTCGTTCGGACCGTCGAAGATTACGGTTTTCGATTTCGATGAGCGGACTGTAAATGCAGTAAAGCGGTTCGCCGATAAAGAGCGGCTCGATCATCTTGATGCCGAACTCTACAATTGCCTGGATGCCTTTCCAGAGCGGGGTAAATACGATTGCTTCTACACCAATCCGCCATGGGGCGCCTCAAACGACGGCGAAAGCGTCAATATCTTCGTCGAACGGGGTATTGAGGCCGTTAGCTACGATGGTGACGGCATGATCGTTATTGCCGACGATGATGAGTTGGAGTGGCCAAAGCGGGTGCTCGCCAATGTTCAGTCGTTTGCTTCGAACCGGGGTTTTTACGTCTCCCGGATGCAACGCAAGCTCCATGAGTATCATCTGGATGACGCGCCAGCTCTTCGTTCCTGCAACCTGTTTGTTAGCTCGCTCCCGAAGAATGGAGGAAAGCGAAATCCCAGCCAACCGACAGCTGCGGACCGGCTGAAGAATTTCTACGGCAATCTTCAGGATCCAAAGGTTAAATTTGTCAGGGAGAGAAAACGCCCTGACTATGGCAAAGCGTCAGATGACGAATATGAACTCGAACTCTTGGAGGCACACGTTGACTGATCTTATTACGCCAGGCGCCGGCATCCTATTCATGAAGGTTGGGACCCACGCTCAGGAGACGCTTGCAGATATCATCAAGAGAAAATCTCAGGAGATCAAAGAGACTGGATATGGTCTTTGGGGATACGGCGGTAACACCTGCCATCCGACCTCCATGGTCCAACCATTTGCAAAGGGATTCGAGGCAGCGGGCAAACCGATCCATCTCTGCATGGAATCGATGCTTTCCAAGCATTTCGCCGAACCTTTATGCGCCGCTGAGTTCTCTTTGGATGGAATAAAATGGGAGAAAATTCCTGACAGTATTGAAGTGCGAGGATCTCGCTTTGCTTTGAAAATCGGCGAAATCTTTGAGAAGGATTTCAAGTTGCCTTTAAACAGAACCAGGGTGCCGGTTGGGCCGAATGCAGGTCGGTTGGGGAGCCGCTACATTAGTGGCCGTGTGGACAAGGCTTGTCTCGAAGTACTCGCCGCGCCTGAAATCGTGAATCGCGACGAACCCGTTGCTGAGCGGCAGATCAACTTGGTCGCCGAACTTAAGGCGCCTTATGCTGTTTTCCTAAGAAACTATCGCTGAGATTGCGGCGGTCTTTAGAAGAACAGTCGGTGCTGATTTTCTAACGGAACTAATATAGCTCTCAAGGCCCTGTCGGACTGATCGTTCAGATACTTTATCTACGTGACAGGAGAAGGAAATTGTCAATGAACGGTCGACCTGCGGCTCGCGACATATCCGGGTTCGAAGGTTGGTCAAGCCTATAATATCCAGAAGGGAATATATGAACTGTTCCAAGCATGCGACTCGTTCTTCCGGAAGGGAGCGCCCAATGGCTTCTAGCGCCGCAATCGCTCTCTTATCGCCGGTCAGCAGTAACGGTGACGCCCGGAAAACGAGAACTGCGAAAAGTTGACTCTCGCCCGCATCAAGCTCAAGCGAAAGGTTAATTGCTTGTTCTTCCAATTCAGCTGCGAACTCTATTTCGGCTTGAGTTGGCTCAATGCTTAAAACAGATGGCAGAAGAGCTGCCCATTGACCGCTTAATCCCTCAACGTCTCGTACATCACGGGCTCTCTGTATCCGACGACCAACGGCATATTGTGCGACACGAAGCATAGCTAGCCGCCGGTTGTGACGGGCCGCCAAATCAATAAGATCGACGGCCGACCCATAGGCACATGACTTTAGGACGATATCGTTATCGAGAAGAACGAGTTCAGCCATTTGGTCCAAGCATTATCTTCTCCAGATAATCTGCGGAGTCATCGTTCAATTGGCCCCAATCCAATTCACGACGTGCGATTCCGTTCACCTCCTGCCAGACAGGCTTGCTTTCACTGTAAATATGTTGAAGCGCCGCCATCGCGACCGCCCAGTTCTGAGTACGATGCGCAAGGCACAGTGCAAGTGTGCCAGGTTCGATACCACGTCTTGGTCCCGCCTCAAGTACGGACCGCGCAAGAGCCTTGGCTCCGAAGCTAGTCACATTGGTCGTTATTTCCGGGCTTGGTGAACCAGTCAGCAGGGTAATGGCATATGCGTCCGCTTCTTCTTCTTGGGGATCGCCTCTTGTGTCGTATTCAGTTTCTTCAAGATCGACGATTGCCGACGTCCCTTGAAGGTGGCCGAGCATAATGTGCCCGATTTCATGAGCCAAGGTAAAGGCAACAGGTGCTGGAAAATTGGCGTCACGCCCAAGCAAAATCGCGTAGCGCCCTTGATCTTCCACGACCATCGCATGCATTGACTTCCGGTCAAGCGGAAAAACGCGTAGATGAATCACGGGGATACCGACGCTCCAGCAAATCGCAATCAGGGACTGCAGATCGACGAAGGGCGCATTTGACAGTGTTGCCGTGCGCAGATCAACTGCCGACACGGACGGAAGATCTATCGTTCTCGTGGCTTTGATGAGGAGCTTACCGATGGAGACGCCGAATGATGTCATCACGTCTTGCCGGACATCGTCACCGGCAGATAGGTGCTTGAAGCGTGCCCGATCTCGCCAAATGAACTCGACCCGTTCACCAAGAAGCGGCCTAGGGTTTAGTCCGAGCTTACGCGCGAGCGTAAACCTAAGCTCGGCCCGACTGGAGGGACTCGCTTCCAGTTCATCGGACCACCATTCTGGCCATGCGGCGTCGATCGCCTTTTCGGTCAGGCCTGACTTCCGCAACTGCTGTCGGAGTTTATGGGCCTCTGTGCTCACGAAAATCCCGTTTATGTTACCGACACGGTGCGTAAGAGCTAGAAAAGGCCCAGTTGAGGTCCTTCATCAGCTCGTGTCGAAGATCGATGTCGAAGCTCTGACGCGAACTCCATCCACGCCGCAGGATCTGCTGCCTTCACGCTGTTATAAAGAGCAATCTGAGAATCCGTAAGCGGAAGAGGATCGGATAGCCGAATCCAATAGCTTCCGGTTAGGCTCGCTTCGAGATTGACTTCATATTCAGCGGCGGTTTCGCTTGAGTCTACCGGCCTGAGCAATGCGGTGACTTGCGACGCGCCGATCTGTCCGCCGTTTGGTCCAGCATTTCGAAACGCGTGATGATTGAATGGAGTTCCAAATTTCAGCTTTAGCTCTTCATCACTTCGACAAACCAGGGCGAAATGCTTGGTCTTTTCATTGCCACTTCCACTGCTGCCACGGCTTGTGATCAGGGCAAAGGGCGGGAGCTGCCGTTCTGCCCCGTCGTGGTCGATATAACGGCGCCAGACAACGACGCTTGAAGGAGCAGAATCAGCGAGCTTGGGTTTGCTCTTCATGATTGAGAAATAGACAGGAATGTTCTTTCTCAGGCGGGCCAGGGCAGAGACTGCTCTAGAAGGTGCATTTCCGACACCCCAGAAAAAAACTCCTCCGCCCGCACGACGCTCATTTTCCTTCCGCTGCAGGATGTCGCTCAATCCTTGGCCTGCCTCGCTCTGCATACGGGACCAACAGACATAGGTGTCGGAAATCGAAGAGTTCCGTTGTTGATGCTCAAAGGGGATTTGTACAGAGTAAGCCATTTGCTAGTCCATTTTGCATTTTGAACTTGCATGAGCCTGTCTCTCCCTCAACCTGAATCCTCTGAGACTTCAACCTCAACAGTGGAAAACGAAACTTGAGCTGTGGATGGACGACTTCCTCCTAGACATTGGCAAATTAGAACAAATAGAGAACATTTGCAAGTGCGGCGTTTGTTTTGCGCACGTTTTCTCGGCAGCAAGGAGGCAGGGCCCAACGAGGAAACGTTAACGAGAACAGAGAGATTGTTCGTCGCCACAAATGTGAGGATGCCAAGATTGGGATTTACCGTACATTGAGTGCAAAACCGTTCTATGATTGTAGCCGTTGCCAGATGGCAGCTTTACCTTGCTGAACGCAGAGTGGTGTTTGCATGCTGATGTCATCACGAAGAGTGTTGTCTTCGCCCGTGTTGGTAATGGATGCGCTTGGCTTTAGGAACAAGATAAACGCCTGCGATAGAGACGGTCTGCTTTCCCTGTGGGACGAAATCGACCGACAGTACGTTGCATTTCGGGCAAAATTGCCCAACCGCGTAGCCCTCCAGATCGGTTCACGGATCTTTGGAACTCGGGAATTCAGATCGTTACGGCTGAACGACATGTTCGTGTTGCATTCTGGACGTGGCATGCCAGATCCTGCGTTGCGATTTTTGGTTGCTGCCTCAATATTATATCAGCAAATGCTGGTGCTCGGATACATTCCAAGGGGTGGACTGGGGTTTGGTGACATCGTCAGCGGAGAGGGTCTTCTGATTGGCAGCGGCTTTACTGATGCTTACTGTTTGGCAGAAGAACGTTCATCAGAATCGAGAAACGTTTGCGCCATCCAGGTTTCTCCGAAATTTCTGGCAACTATCGGGAAATCAAGGCGAGCAATGAAGCTTCTTTGCTTCTACGAGGGGCACTTTTTTCTGCACCCATATCGGTTGCTTGACTCAGAGCTGGGGACATTTGATGCTAGCCGCGTGCTGGACTGTCTCACAGCCGCTTCGACCAATGAAGCAAAGTTCTTGGCTACCAAACAATTCCTTTTAGGGTTCGAGGATTATGAGGCCGCATCGGAGCCGAACTCGCGGTCGCATCAATTTATCTCTGATTTCCAACGCAAATCAAACGGTGCTGATGAAGGCGTCTAGATCTGGTGGTCTAACCATGTGTGCAAAGCTCTGACGTATAATCCCGCCAGATATTAAGGTTATCCGCCAGCCCGCTGCCTGGGAAAGCGCTCCCCCGCCCGCAACAGCGCCATCAGCATCCGGCCGAGTGCAAATTCGCCGCGTTCGGCGCGTCGTGTCAGGTCCCTGAGATAGCCGCCGGCGGAGTTGATGCGCCCTCCCCGCTGCAGAATACAGGCCATGACGGCGGCGGCGTTCTCGGGTCCCATCACCCTCGCCGCTTCCTCATAGGCCGATGCGCTGACGGCCAGCATCGAGCGCACGACGATCGCCGCCATCATGAGGTCCCGCCAGCTGGCGACCGCCCCGTCTGGCCCGTAGTCGACAATATCAGGGCAGGCCTGGAGAACCGTGCCGAGCGGGACGGATTTCAATCCTGCGGCATTTGTCCGGGCAGTGGCCGGCGCCCGCTCCCCGTCCTTGCCGGCAATTCTTGGTTCGCGCCTTTCCAGTCCTGCCCTCGGCTGGTGATGCCGGTTCGGCTCCTGCCTCGCTTCCAAGCCCGGTTCAGATTCAGATATGGATTCGGGATTCGAATTCTGTATGTGGTGCTCAATTCGGGATTCATTGGTGCTCGATAATTGATTTTTATCTTGTGATTCCAATGTATTGATGATGTCGCGGCGCACTGTCTCGAGCTCTTCCAGGATCGGCGCGAGGTTTTCGGGCGTTGCCACCCTCGGGATGTGCTCCAGCAGCGCATGAAACATCGAAGAGATGGGCTCCCAGTCGCCGGGAAGTGCTTCCTCGATGGCGGCGGAGATGAGCTTGGCGATATCGCGCCGGCAGATCGTCAGCCGCTCTTTCATTGCGCGCAGCATCTGCCGGTCGGCGGCAATGCGGGCGGCGATCGTTTCGATCTCGGTGGCGCGGGCAAGAAGCGGCGCCAGGCTGAAGCCATAGGCCTCGTCGACGCCGCCTTCCCTGTTGCGGCGGATATAGCGCTTGCCGTTCGGACTGTCCTTGCGGGAGATAAGTCCGGCCTCGACGAGACCGGCGAGATGCCGGCGCAATGTCGCGGCCGCCATGCCGCGTGCCCTGAGGCAAAGCTGCATGTTCGAGGGAAAGACGACCAGTCCTTTTTCGCCGGACAGCTCGTCGTCGGGAAAAAATGTCAGCAGCGCATCGAGCACCGTCAGCGCACGATCGCCGACGCCGAGACCCGCCCGGGCCTCGCAGACCGATCTGAACAGCTTCCACTTGTTGCGCCGCGTCCCCGCCTCGATCGCTTCGCCGCGCCGCTGTTTCAGCAGCATGCCAAGCGTCATCGGCCGCCGCCCGAAGGGCGTCGTCACAGATTCACTCTCCATTTCCTTCACCTTCAATCAGGCAAAAGAAATCCGCTCACCGAAACGACGCGAGGAGAAAAGTGCTGCAGCGTCTTTTACGTGTCTGAAAAGGCACGCGCGGCGTTGCCGGACTCTTGACTGGGATTCGTGAAAATGCGATTCTCTGTCTTGCTTAAGGATAGGAGAAGGGCTTCCACGACTCAGGTCGTTTGGGGGCCTTTTTCTTTTGCGGTTTCAGTCTCCTTATTTGCTCTCCTCTGCGAGGAATTGCTCATAGAGCGCATCCAGCCTGCCGGAGAGAAATTCCCCGAAGCGGCCGGCATTCCTCGCCTTCATTGAGAGCGAGAACGCCTTGCCGTCATTCTTCATTTCCGCCTGGACCGCCTTATCTAGCGGCTGCCATTTCACCTTCCTTGCCGCTGCCGTTTTCTTCACCGGCCGCGCGCTTTTGTTCAGCGCCGCATAGAGCGTTTCGAAACGTTTGTCGGAGGGTAACTGATGAAAGCTGTCGTCTTGCAAGACCTGGGCGACACTTGCTGCATTGGCCGATTTGCCGGCGAGCAGCGACAGCTCCACCCAGCGTTCGCGGCCGATGCCGGGTGCTGGGCCGATCGCCTGGACGACCTCCGGCGAGATGCGATCCATCACCGAAAGCATCTTCGAGATCGACGCCGCATTGGCGGCAAGGGCTGTTGAAATGACCTCCCTGTCGTAACCGAGTTCTTCCAGCCGCCCGGCGAAGAGCGCCCGCTCGATGAAGGTGAGATCGGCGCGGGCCGAATTCTCCTGGCCCTGGGCGATGACATGGGTGCGGTCGTCGACCACCTTAACGACCGCCCTGACATTGCGGCCGAGCTCGCGGGCGGCGCGCAGCCGCCGGTGGCCGAAGACGACTTGATAGTGTCCGTCAATCTTGGTGTGGGGGCGCACCAGAATGGGCGTATCCTGCCCGCGCGCACGGATCGCTTCGACCAGCCCGCGGAATTCCTCGTCATCCTCGGACAGGCGGTCCTTGACGAAGGAGACCTCGACGACATCGGGGTCGAGATCGACGACCGCTTCGCCCTCCAGGAATTTTTCCGCCTGCTTGGCGAGTTCATCCAGCGAGCGGACGAGCGAGCGGCCTGCCCCGCGCATCGGATAACTCGGCGCGCCAGCATTCTCGTCAGGCATGTCGGCTAGCCCTTCCAGCAGATTCTTTCGTGCCATCACGTCCTCCGATTGCGGTCAATCAATTGATTCGGTTCAAGGAAACAGCGAATTTGTCAGCCGACAAATCACCGCCCCCAGGCCCGATGAATAAGCTCGGCGATCTCTGTGTTGACGGCGTCCATCGCCTCCAACGCCCGGTCATAGGTTCCCCGGTTCATCGACGATCGCTCGACCTCATAGAGCGTCTGCTTGGTGATCCCGGCATCCGAGATCGCCGTCGACTTGACCATCTGGTGCTTCAGCATGAATTCGTGGAACATCGTCGACATGAAGCCGACCATCTGCGCCTGCGGCACGTCGGTCGGTTCGTAGCGGGTGATGAGATAGCGATACCAGGAAAGGTTCACTTCGGCGCCGGCCGCACGGATCGGCTTCAGGATGCCGCCGAGCATCAGCAGGAACTGGCCCATCGACATGACGTCGAGCATCTGCGGATGAATGGTGATCAGCACGCTGGTCGCCGCCGTCAGCGCCGTCAGCGTGAGATAGCCGAGCTGCGGCGGGCAATCGATGACGACGACATCATAGCGGTCATCGACCTCGGCGAGCGCCCGCGAAATGCGGGTGAAGAAGGTCTTGCCGTCATTGCTCGACTTATCGGCCATGGCAAGCGGCGTATCGTATTCGTATTCCTGCAGGTCGAGATTGGCCGGCACGATATCGAGGCCGGGAAAATTCGTCTTATGGATGATCTCCGAGAGCTTCTTCTTCTCGCCGTCGTAGCGGATCGCTTCATAAAGGGACGAGGCCTGGTCGAATTCCGGCTGGAAGCCGTGCAGGGATGACAGCGATGCCTGCGGATCGAGATCGACGGCAAGCACGCGGTGGCCGGTCAGCGCCAGATGCTGGGCGAGATGGGCAGCGGTCGTCGTCTTGCCCGAGCCGCCCTTGAAATTGACGACCGCGATGACCTGCAGCTTCTCATGGCTGCGGCGATGGGGAACATACATGCGGCTCTCGGAGCGGCCGTGCGCATCGAGATAGCGGCGCAGCTCCAGCATCTGCTCGGCGCTATAGGAGCGGCGCCCGGAAGGCGAGGTCTGCGGGCAGGGGCCTTTGCCTTCGAGATGCAACTTCTTCAGCGTGCTTTGCGAGGCGCCGACATAATTGGCGACCTCCGCCAGGGAGAAACTGCGTAGTGTCTTCTTCGCATTGGGAGGAAAGCGCTGCACGCTGAGCAGATGCAGCTTCTTTGAAATCACGTCGCCATGCTCGAGGATCTGATCCTCGAAATGCAACGGCGCCTTGTTCAAGGCGGTCAAATTAGCGTTCATCGGCAGCAATCTTTCGGATAACGATTTTCGGGATCAAAAGTCCTTCTAACCGTTATTATCCGCGATTCTCCGATGCCGGCCAAGAATTTTAAGGTTAACGCATATTAACCTTTTCGGCGTTGGTTCAAGTACTTGGCCGTCTCGTGAAGCGTTAAGAGTTTTCGGGGCCGGGGGCGCGTCTTACGCGCCCCCGGCCGCCACCCGGCCGAAGGGGAGGGGGCATTCGGCGGGCTTACTCGAGCGGGACTTCGCCTGATGTGATCCGCTGCTCGTCGGCGGCAAACAGGTGAACGGCATCATGGGCCGGTGCGATCTTGAGCACGTCGCCGGGGGCGGCCCTGATCCGTTCCCGAAAGACGCAGGTGAGTGTCTGTGTGCCCAACCGAACGATAACAAGCGTTTCCGAACCCGTCGGCTCCACGACGACAGTCGTTACCTCGATGCCGTCGGGATCGAGCCTGATATGCTCAGGCCGAATGCCATAGGTCACGGCGTCGCCCGGGCGGCGCTCACTCGGCAGCAGCAGACCGTCGGCGGTTTTGAACCCGGCTTCCGTCATGCCGCCCCGGATGAAATTCATTGCCGGCGAGCCGATGAAGCCGGCGACGAAAAGATTGTTCGGCCGGTCGTAGAGCTCCAGCGGCGAGCCCGACTGCTCGATCAGACCATCCTTCATGACGACGATCTTGTCGGCCATGGTCATGGCTTCGATCTGGTCGTGAGTGACGTAGATGGTGGTCGTCTGCAGCCGCTGATGCAGTTCCTTGATCTCCGAGCGCATCTGCACCCTGAGTTTGGCGTCGAGGTTCGACAGCGGCTCGTCGAACAGGAAGACGGCCGGGTCGCGTACGATCGCCCGGCCCATGGCGACACGCTGTCTCTGGCCGCCCGACAGTTGTTTCGGATATCTTTCGAGAAGATTTTCGAGGCCGAGGATCTTGGCGGCATTGCCGACCCGCTGGTCGATCTCCGCCCTCGGCATGCGTTTGAGCCGCAGGGAAAAACCCATATTCCTGGCGACCGTCATGTGCGGGTAGAGCGCGTAGTTCTGGAACACCATGGCGATGTCGCGATCCTTGGGCGCGAGCTCGTTGACGATATGCCTGCCGATCTGGATCTTCCCCGAGGTGATGCCCTCCAGGCCGGCGATCATCCTGAGCAGCGTGGATTTCCCGCAGCCGGATGGGCCGACGAGGACGACGAACTCGCCGTCGCCGATATCGACCGATACGCCTTTGATGGCTTTGAACGCGCCGTAATCCTTGCGCGCATTGTTGACCGAAACATGGGCCATGACAGTCCTCCCGAATTCGCCGTCAAAGTCCGTTCAGGACCGTTTTGAGATAATCGAGGCCGAGGCGTTCGCCCTCCTGGCGCGCCGACAGATCCTTGCCGGGCCAGCCGTAAGCGGCGTCCTCGTGCTCGATCGACAGCGTGCCGTCAAAGCCAAAGCCGCGCGCCTGGCGCAGGAAGCGCGGCCAGTCGAGAAGGCCGAGTCCCGGCAGCTTGTATTGCCACCAGCCCTTGCCGTGATAGCCGACAGCCTGCAGGACCTCCTTGTCGATCGCGGTATCCTTGGCGTGCAGGATGGCGATGCGGTCTTTCACCGCCTCCATCGCCCGATAGGGATCGACGCCGATGCGGATGAGGTGCGAGGGATCGAATTCCAGCCCGAAGCGGCGATCTTCGATCCTGCGGAAAAGCTCCTGCCATCCCCTTGGCGTCGTGCCGATGAAATTATCTTTAGGCCCCGGCCAGTTTTCGATCGCGAAGATGAGACCGGAGGATTGCGTCTCTCCGATCAGCCCGTTCGCGAATTCGGCGAAGTCGTCATAATTGGCATCTTCGCCGGCGCTGTCGTCGCGGCCGGGGAAGATCACGAAGATCGGGACGCCAGCCTCGCCGATCGCCCTGGCAAAATCGGCTGTCCTTGCCCTGAGCTGCCGGCGTTTGTCGCGGTCGGCATCGAGCTGATTGCCGAAATAGGTGATCGAAGAGACGAAGAGATTGCGGCTGCGGGCAAGCGCGACGGCGGCCTCGACCCGATCCGGCGTCTTGATATGGCCGCCGACATCGATTTCGATGGCATCGAACCCCGCCGATGCGGCGAAATCCACCACTTCTTCAAGCGGGCGATCGTTGAATGTCGAGGTGTAAAAGCCGATCTTCATCAAAATCCTCCCATCTTCATCAAAATCCGGCCGTTTCAGCTGTTCAGGCGGTCCATGTTTTTCAGCGGCGAACGTGTGCGTTGAGCCGCATCGGCCGATGCGAGCATGAGGGCCGCCGCCATCGGCATGGCCGCCGCGCCCATGGCCGAGGCATCCTCGCCAATTGAGGCGCGATGCAGCGAGGGCAGGTTGGCGTCTTCGGGGTCGAGATGTTCGTGCACATAACGCAGCAGCTCGTCGACGATACGGATCGGCAGCCGGCCGCCGACGAGGACGGCGTCGGGATCGACGATCAAGCCGATATGCTTGACGGCGACGGCCAGATGCGCGCTCATTTCCTTCAGCCACTGCGAAACCAGGCGCCTGCCATGCGCATCCAGCGTCAGCAGATCGTGCGGGACACTCACCTCGATGTCGTGACGGGCAAGAAAATCGTAAAGCGAAAACAGCGAGAATATTTCACCGAGAAGCTGGACCTTATGGGCCTTCTCGTCGCTGCCGTCGGCAATGGGAAGCCAGCCGATTTCGCCGCTGAGACCCATGGCGCCGCGATGGCCGTTGCCGTCGAGCACGAGACCGCCGCCAGGGCAGGCGTTGACGGCGATATAGAAGAAGCTGCTGCTTTCGGCGCCGAGGCCATAATCGAGTTCGGCAAGGGCTGCGGCATTGGCTTCGTTTTCGATGAAGACGGGATGCTGGGTCAGGTTCTCCAGTGCCGCGCGCACATCGAATGCCGTCCATTCCTGATAGGCCTTGGGCTTGCCGAGCAGGGAGATTTCGCCGAGCCAATCCGGCATCGCCAGGCCGATGCCGGCGAGTCGCGCATCGTCGATCAGCCGGCTACGCTGGAAATGCGAAATCGCATCCGATGTCAACTGCATGAATTCACCAGGCAGGATGAAGCGCTTTTCGTGATGCACCCGGGCGCGGACATTGCCGACGGCGTCGACCGCCAGGATCGTCAGATGGTCGCGGTCGATGTTGATGCCGATCGCAAAACAGGCATCCGGATTGATCTCCAGTTCGATTGCCGGCTGGCCTCTGAGCCCATGCCGCCGGCGGGCTTCCATGATCAGCCCCTCATCCAGCAGCCGATCGACGATGCGGGCGATCGCCGGTTTGGTAAAACTGGTGCGCCTGGCGATTTCGGCGCGCGAGATCGGCGCCTGGCGATGGATGCAGCGCAGGACGACAGCCCTGTTATGCTCGCCGGCATCTTCGACATTGGCGCCGGTCAGATCGGGGGAGGGCCTGGCGCCGAGTGTCTGGTTCATAGGGTCGAATCCTTCATCAATCATCGAGACTGAACCGATCCTCATCCCTTCACCGCGCCGCTGGTCATCGCGCCGAGGATCAGTCTCTGGAGCGACAGGAAGGCCACGATCGCCGGAACGACGGAGATCAGGCAGGCGGCGGCAAGCAGCTGAATGGACGAGTCGGTCTGCATGCCGCGGAAGTTAAAGATTCCGACGCCGATCGGCATCAGGTCATTTTTGGTGAGCAGCAGGAAAGGCACCAGGAATTGCGACCAGCCGGCAATGACGGTGATGATGAAGACCGAGGCGATGCCCGGCGCCGACAGGGGCAGGATGATGCGCCAGAAGACCGAGAAGCGGTTGCAGCCGTCGATCATGGCGGCTTCGTCGAGGCTGCGCGGAATGCCGTCGACCGTGCTCTTCAACAGCCAGGTCGCCAGCGGAACGCCGAGCGCGATGTAGACCATGACGACGGCAAAATGGGTGTCGAGCATGCCGAGCCGGTTCATGTAGCGGTAGAGCGGCACCATGATGACAAGCGGCGAGATCATCTGGAAGAGCAGCAGCCCCATCATCGAGAGGCCCTTGCCGCGGAAATTGAAGCGGGAAAAGGCGTAGGCCGCGGGCAGCGCCACGATCAGCACGCCGAAGCCGCTCAAGGCCGCGAGCTTCAGACCGTTCCAGAGATAGATCGGGAAATAGCTGTTGTTGAGCACCGTGATGAAATTGTCGATGGTGGGGTTCTGAGGAATATAGCGCGCCGCGCCGCGGTAGATCTCGCGCTTGTCACGCATCGCCATCGACAGGAGATAGGTGAGGGGGCCGGCGAAGAAGACGAACATCGCCAGCATGAAGAGATAGCTTAAGGCGTCGCCGAGCCGCGTTCCGGTCCTCCCGCTCATTGCTCTTCCTCCTTGGGCAGGAATGACGCGTAGACGAAGGCAAGCCCGAGGCTGATGATCAGCATCAGAACCGAGAGCACGCTGCCGCCGGAGAGATCGTAGTTTCTGAAGACGATGTTGAAGACGTAGAGCGAGATCACCTCGGTCGCGCGGCCCGGCCCGCCGCCGGTCAGCGTGATGATCGCGTCGAAAGTGTTCACCGTCTGGATGGTGATCAGGATCATGTTGACGAGGATGGCGGCGCGCAACTGCGGCAGCGTGACGAAGAAGAACTGCTGCGATGCGGTTGCGCCGTCGACTTCGGCCGCTTCATAGAGCGATGGATCGATCGCCTTCAGCGCCGCATACATCACGACCATCGAAAAGGCGGTGCCGCGCCAGATGTTGGAGATCAGCGTCGACCATGGCGCGATCGCCGGATCGGAAAGCCAGGCGACGGTTGGCATGTGCATCAGCCTCAGAATGCTGTTCAGCGCGCCGTAAGGCGCTTCGGAAAACAGCATCTGCCAGATGATGCCGCCGGCAATGCCCGGCACGACCCAGGCGACGAGCGCCGTCGTCCTCAGGATGGTGGTGCCGAACAGGCCGCGTTTTTCGCCGCGGATGACCGTGACGGCGACCGCAAGGCCGAGGATCTGCTGGCCGATGACGCTGCCGCCGACGAAGATCAGCGTCGCCCATAAAATGTCCGGCAGCTGCGGCGAGCTCAGCGCATTGACGATCGAGCCCAGCGTATAGTCCTGATTGTCGCCGATCAGCGTCGCATTGGTGAAGGACAGCCGGAAAACGTCGATGACTGGGTAGAGGTAGAAGATGCCGATGACGACGATCACGGGCATGATCCAGGGCAGCGGCGCACCGGCGAAACGGCGCATGAACGTTCTGCTTTGAGGCGGGCTGTCAGCCTCGATGGCAATAGGGCTCATTGGCTTCCCTGTCCTGACTTGGCAAACCCGGCGACGCCTGCGGGCAGGCGGCACCGTTGTCTAAAGTGGCGGAGATAGCTGCCGATGGCTGCCCCTCACCCTAACCCTCTCCCCGTAAACGGGGCGAGGGGACGTGCCCTGCGAGGCGCTGGTGAGGGACGGCGAGCTTGCGGCATCTTCCCTTCTCCCCGTGATAGACGGGGAGAAGGTGGCGGCAGCCGGATGAGGGGCTGCTCTCGCCAATCTCCTGAGCTTAACCACAGCATCACAGCCGCTTGTAAGCCTCCATCGCCGCGCTGAAGGCGGCATCCAGCGCTTCTTCAGGTTTCTTCGTACCCGAGAGCACATCGCCCATCATGATCTGGATCTGGTTGGATATTTCAGGATAAATCGGCACGCCCGGACGTGCCTGCCCGTCGACCAGCGCCTTGGCGAAGGTCTTGTTGGCTTCGGTCGAGAAGACCTCGTATTTGTCGAACAGCGATTTGCGGGTCGGCAGCTGCTGCTGCAGCGCATTGGCCGGCCCCATATAGACCTCCCGTGCGAGGTTGGCGCACATCTCGACCTTATCCTTGTCCTTGCTGAAGGAGGCGATCGTCCAGCCGCCAGTGCCGGTCGAGCGCTGATCGGCGGTGGGGCCGGGGATCGGCGAGAAGGTCCAGTTCTTGAACTCCTCCTCGTCGAGCGTCGACTTCAGCTGCGCATATTGCCAGTTGCCGCCGATGAAGAGGGCAGTCGTCGCAGCCGCTGCCGCGGCATTCATGTCGTCGTAATTGGCAATGGTGCTGACACGTTTGGGCGCTGCGCCGGAATCGACGAGATCCTTGAAGTAGTTCAGCGCCTTCAGGAATTTCTCCTTGTTCTCGCCTTCACCGAAGACCGGCTTGCCTGAATCGTCGACGAGCTTGCCGCCGAGTGCCCAATAGTTTGCGAGCCAGTCGAAGGTCGTGCCTTCCCAGCGCCCGCCGTTGAAGAGAACGCCTTCCATACCTTCCTTGGTGGAGGCAAGCGCGGCCTTCTTCAGATCGTCCCAGGTTGCAGGCGCATCTGCGACCACAGACTTGTTGCGGTAGAGCACACGAAGGTCGGTATCCCACCACCAGGCGCGCACCGTCTTGTCCTTGTCGGTGATGCCGCTGCGGATGAAGGGGAAGAGGTCGTCCACTTCTTCCTTGGAGAAATAGGGCGTGAAATCGGCCAGGACATGATTGACCATGAACTGCGAGAGCACGAAGGAATCGACGGCCGCGCAATCCGGCGCATTGCCGGCCTTGGCCTGCTCCAGCATCTTGGCCTGTTCGGTGCCGATGTCGGAGGACATGAATTGCATCTGCAATTTCCAGTCCGGGTGCTTCTTGATGAAATCGACGAAGAGCTTCTGATAGCCCTCGGCGATAGCGGGATCGGAATTGTTCGGGCTGTCGTTCGTCAGGCGGACGACGAGGGTCTTGGCCGCATCGGCAAGGCCGATCCGGTCCTTGGTGGCTAGTTCCTGGGCAAATGAAACGGATGCTGAAAATAACATTGTGCTCAGCGCAAATGCGCTGACGGTGGCGCTCTTCATGATGGGTCTCCTCCCCATTTGAATGAATGCAGCCTGGCGGTCGGTTGACCTCTCCTCATTTCCGTGCTGCATTAATTAGATTAAGTTACTTTGATTTGATGTCAAGCCAGAGCTTGAGAAGGCCAGACCTTGGGAGGTTGAGATGCTGGCGACGATCAACAGCAGCTAGCGCATATCCCGGCGATTTCCAGAGGAAGAGCACGAGGCAATCGCGGATAACCGCGGGGGCCGGACTGTCTTACACGGCTGCCTAGGCTGCCGGAAACTGTAACTCTATGGGAGGAAAAAATGCGTCTACTCATTCTCGGCACCGGCGGCATGGCCAACCAGCACGCTGCACGTTTCAAGGCGATCGAAGGCGTCAGCGTCGTCGGCGGCGTCGATGTTGTGCCGGAAAGGCTTGCCGCCTTCTGCACCGAACACGGCATCGCCAATCATTTCAGCTCGCTTGAGGAGGCTCTCGCCTGGGGCGAATTCGACGCGGTTGCCAATGTCACGCCTGACAGCATCCACCACCCGACGACGCTTCAGGCGGTGGCTGCCGGCAAACACGTCTTCTGCGAAAAGCCGCTCGCCACCGATGCGGTCAAGGCAATGGAGATGACCGAGGCGATCGAACGCTCGGGCAAGGTCGGCATGGTCAATTTCACCTATCGCAATTCGCCTGCCCTGCAGAAAGGCCGGCAGATGGTGCTTGCCGGCGAGATCGGCGCAGTGCGCCACGTCGAGGCGTCGCACCTGCAAAGCTGGCTGGTCGGCCGCCACTGGGGCGACTGGAAGAACGAAAGCAAGTGGCTGTGGCGGCTGAGCAAGAAGCATGGGTCGAACGGCGCGCTCGGCGATATCGGAATCCACATCGTGGATTTCGCCTCCTACGGCTCCGGGCTCGACGTCGCCCATGTCTTCGCGCGGCTGAAGACCTTCGACAAGGCGCCGGGTCACAAGATCGGCGAATATGATCTCGACGCCAATGACAGCTTCACGATGAATGTCGATTTCACCAATGGGGCGATCGGCACGATCCAGGCGACGCGCACGGCCGCCGGCCAGATGGACCAGCTGCGCCTCAGGGTCTATGGCGAAACCGGCTCGGTCGAGATGATCTACGATACCGGCATATCGACGCTGCGCGCCTGCCTCGGCGAAGACGTGCACACGGCGACATGGCGCGACGTGCCCTTCGATCCGGTCGAGACCAATTACCAGCGTTTCGTCCAGGCGGTGCGGGCGGGCAAGACCCAGGAACCGTCCTTCCGCCGCGCCGCCAATATCCAGAAGGTGCTCGACAAGGCGCTGGCCTCCGATCTCAGCCACAAGGACGAGGCACTCACTTAGGCCGAAGCCGGCGGCAGCAGCAGGGTGTTGAGGAAGGGCAGGAGGGCAGCGCCGAGCGCCACGCCGCCGCCGCTGAAGCTTGCCGGTTTCATCGGCGAGATCCACGGCGTGAGGATGGGTCGCGTCGACGTATCGCGCCGCTCGATGGAAAGCTGATGGATCAGCGCCTCGATCACGCCCTGCGGCAGGTCTCCGCCGATCATGACGACGCCGGGAGCGAAGAAACCGGCCATGGCGATGATCGGATCGAGCAGATGGCCGGCGGCCTCGCGTATCCATTGCGACAGCAAGGGACAGGAGAATTCCTCGCCCCTGATCAGGCGGGCGAAGTCCTCGTCGCCGATGCGCGCGCGCAGGGAGCCGAAGCCGACGACGGTGTTGAGCTGGACATTATCGGGCCCGGTCAGCATTTCGCCGATACTGCCCGCCCGCCCATGCACGCCGGAATAGGGGACGCCGCGAACGAGAAAACCGGCCTGGACATCGTCATCGATGATGATCATCGCCAGACAGCCCTCAGGCATGGCGCTACCGATGGTGCGCTCGGCGAGCAGGCTTGCGGTGCATTCGTTCTCGACATAGGGGCGCGCGATGGTCGACATCGCGGCGATCGTGTCGCTCTCAGCTTCCGTCCAGCCGCTGGCGGCGATGCCGAGGCCGATGACCGGCAAGGCAGCGTGCCGATCGACCATATCACGGGCGGCCGCATGCACCAGCCCGACCTTGTCCGCCGGCTCCACGTCGAAATAGGCCCGGTCATGCACCTGGCCGCTCAAATCGATCAGCACGATCTCGCCGCGCCGTTGGCGAAGCTTGACCCCGACCGAAAAGGCGCCTTCCGGCCGCAGCGCAAATTCCGTCGCGGTTGCACCACCGCCAAGTCCATTGCGGCGGTTCGACGTGACAAGCTTCTCCTCGGCCAGCCGCCGCAGAATATTGGTGATACCAGGCCCGGTCAGGCCACTATGCCGCCCCAGCTCGGTGCGCGTCAGCGGCCCATGCCGGCGGATCGCTTCCAGGATGACGCGAATATTGCGGTCGGCGATCTCCCCCGACCTCAGACCCACCGTTTTGGCGCGCGGAACGCCCATCTCCTGGGTGTGAAGCCGACGCGGCCCTGACCGAAGATACCGCATGACCGTCTTTCCTAGAGCAACATTGCGGTTGTGTAGCACGCTTGCAGGTATTCGTAACGATTTTCCAATAGACGCGTAGCCAACTAATTCCGTTGCCTGCTTCAGGAGGTCAGGATGGCGTCTATACCTGCTACAGCTGAGTTGACGTCGACGATCGCTCGTTTAGAGCAGCGGTATCGTCGCCACGCTGACGCTACCACTCTTTTCACTGTCTGTGAAAAGCTCTGCGAGCGTTTCGAAGAAGATTTGGCGGACGAGCGCGATGTTCTGCTCAGCAAGGCGGCTGCATTGATGCTGATAAAATATTGGGTCGAGCAGGCGGCATAAATGCTTTTCTCTCTATGAAACGAGACTTTTCCCTAAGGATTGATTTCAACACATGGCCGATGGACATTCTCCCGCCGCCGACCGCGACCCAAACGCCACCCAGCCAATTCTCGTCTTGCGAGGGAGCGTCAGATACCTCTTCATGATCCTTGGCGTGATGGCGCTCTTTTTCGTCTACCTTTCACTCATCGCCCTTGGGCAGATCGAAATGAGCAAACGCACGAGCGGTGTCGGAGAGGGCTTCTTCGCGATCGTGTTCCTCGCCCTCATCGCCTATGTTGTGGTAAATGCTCGAAAGGTGGACTTCACTAAGCCCATAATGGTGATCGGGCCTGACGGCATTACTGCTCAAAGGCTGCCGAAGCCCATCCCTTGGTCAATGATCGAACGTGTCGATATCCCCCAATCCGGGCAGGCGGAATTCATCTATCTGATTGTCCGCAAAGACGCTGATCCGGAGATGCTTGGACAGTTGCGCAAGTGGCAGCCTGTTGAAGGGACCGTCGCGATACCGCACAGATGGGTTCCGGGGTTCAGTTCAAGCGAAGTCAAGGACATCGTAAAGCGCTATTTTGAGCGCTCACGACAAAGCTGAAGCCGAATGGATTTTCTGCTTCCGACGGCTCATCCCCTGATGTCGTTCTGCCGGCCATACGATTTAGTAGCTGCAAGGACGGTCGTTGCCAAAGCCGTCCCGGCAGGCAGGTCTTAGTCCAAAGTCCACGCTGCTGTATCCAACCGAGCCGGTTTGCACTGAGTCGGTCGAACTCGTTGTGCATGATGACGACACGGCAACCGCGATGACGGCTGTGACCGCTGCGAGTATTTTGCGAATCTGGAGCATCCCCACCTCCCCATCGCTGGCCGAGGGCCAGCGTCATGAATGTGATTGTCAGGCAGATAGGCCGATACCGCGCCCGGTAAACCGTTGTCGTCAATCAAGATTGCGTTATTCCTTGACGTCTTGCAATCGACTGATGCCGAAACTGTCGCCGCCCCTAACTTTTTTCCATTTTTCCAATTAAGTAATTGAAATTATTAAGGCGAAAATCGAAAATTTCAGACCAATTTTTAAAATGTTCCCGTAACTCGTTTCCAATCTTGTCGCCTTCCTGAATAAAGATACAAAAAAGCCCGACAACGTCGGGCTCTTTTTGCAATTACGAGGTTGTTTTCAGACCGATAGATGCTGCTCCAAATCCTCGCGGCGGTAGATTTTCGCTACGTGCTTGACGCCGCGAAGAACCGGTTCAATACCAATGCGGTCGAGCTTCTTGACGTGCCTGGCACGGCACCGGCCGTCGGCGAGCCGGCCACGACACTCAGCGAGGCTGCCGGGGAGGGGGAAGGAACGGAGCTGGATCCGTCGGGTCCGTTGGCGGCGGAGCTTGCGGCGATCGACGCAATTATCGCCCGCTCGAAGCAGCGTTGACCCAAGCCAAAAGACCTGGCCGGCGCGCCACACGGGACAAAGATCCGCTGGTCTACGATCTCGATTGGAACGAGGACGAGCAGCTCGACGAATGGCGTGTCGTCCTGACCGAGACCGAAGGTCTGCCGCCGGTGTTGCGCGCCACGCTATTGATCGATGCCTGGAACGATATGCAGGTCCTGCAGCACGCGCCCTGGCCTGGCCGGCTGCTGGCTGCGGCGTCCCTCCGGCAGGCGGGACTGACGACGAGCGCGCATCTCGCCGCTTTCTATCGCGGCTTGAAGTCCATCCCCGTCGAGCGCCGCCGGCATCCAGATCGCGACACCCGGCTGCTCGCCATCGCTCAGGGGCTGATCGCGACGGCGGAGTTCGGGATGAGGGAGCATGACCGGCTGGCGCTGGCAAAACAGATGATGGAGCGGCGCCTGGTTGGCCGACGTTCGTCGTCAAATCTGCCGGGCCTGATCGAGCTGGTGGTGGCGCGGCCGCTCGTCTCGGCCGGCATGGTCGCCGAGACGCTCAACCGCGCCGGCGAGCGTCTTGATAACGTTCTCCTTCTTGCTCGATCACGGAGAATACGAATATGTATACAATGTTGACTACAATGCGCAAATGGTCATAATAGGCTTCTTGATTGCGGATGGAGATTTGGTCAGAAGAAAGAGGCAGTGCCGGAGATTCCCAGTCTGGACGACCTGCGGAGACGCTATTCGAACGCTTCAGGCGGTGAGATGTACGATCCGGAGTTTCGAAAGGTCGCTGAGTTGGTTTTTTGGCGAGGGGATAGTCGCCAGGCGCCCGACTGCGGTGTTTCGACATTGCTGAAAGCACCGTATCGGCCAGACGCCGCACCAGTAACAGAATAGGGCCTGCGTTGAAAAAAATTTCTAAAACAGGTGTGCTCGGTGCCGAACTGGAAACTGCTTCCACCCCCGTGCCGCGCGATCAAGCCCAACGACTTGCTCGCGACCATTACGGCCTCTCTGCCCGCGCGGAATGGCTGTGGGGTGAAAAGGACAGCAATTACCGCCTGATGCTTGAGGACGGTACTGCCTATCTTTTGAAAATCCTAAACCCTGCAGAGGATCCTCTCGTCACCTCCATGCATAGCATGGCGCTTTTACATGTGGAGGGCGTGGACCCCGGAATTCCTTGCCAGCGTGTCGTCCACACACGTGACGGTGCCGCGGATTTTCGCTTTGTGGCGGGCGACGGCAGCGAACGCGGTGTGCGCATGGTCACCTTCGCGCCCGGCGTTGCACAACGGACCGCGCCACAGTCTCCTCTACAGCGTTGGCGGGTTGGCGCGCTGCTCGGACGTTTGCAAAAGGCCTTGAAGAGCTTTTCACATGAGGCTGCCTCCCACCGTATCACCTGGGATTTGAAACATGCGATAGGGATGCGCGAAGTCCTGCCGACGTTTGCTGATATACATCAGCGGAAACGCCTCGAAAATGCGATCGATGAGTTCGAGACGATGATTGTGCCGGTCATGGACTCGCTACAGGCACAGGTAATCCACAACGACTTTAATATGGAAAACATCCTTGTCGATACGACAACGCCCGATACAATCACTGGCCTCATCGATTTTGGTGACATGGTGCACGCGCCCACGCTTTTCGACTTGGGCGTCGCTGCTGCCTACCAGATCGGGGATGGACCCGATCCGGTAGAGGCGATATGCGATCTTATCAGGGGGTATCGCAGCGAATGTTTCCTGTCCGACACTGAAGTCGACCTTGTCTACACGGCAGCGGTCATGCGGTTAGTGATGCGGCTTTGCATTCCGAAGTGGCGCGCGCGGCTGTTTCCCGAGCATACCAAACGGTTTACAACCCAAAGCGCCAGCGTTTGGTCCCAACTGACGCGTCTTGATGCAATTCCGAGGACTGTCGCTATTGAAAGACTGCGCGCGGCCAATCGACAAGGATCAAGAGAATGAAAAGACCCGTTTCCACCAAGCCGAGTGCGGCTATGGTTAACGGCTTCGACGCCGCTCGGCTCGGTAGCCTGCCGGACCGAGAGCGAAAGATGATCGAGCGCCGGCAGATGTTACTCGGATCGTCGTATCGGCTCTTTTATGAAAATCCAGCCCATATCACGAAGGCCAAAGGCGTATGGCTGTTTGGACCGGACGGAGAAACTTATCTCGACGCTTATAATAATGTGCCGTCGGTTGGTCATTGCCACCCGCACGTCGTGGACGCAATAAGTCACCAGGCATCGCAGCTCAATACTCATACACGTTATCTGAACGACCAAATCCTCTCCTACTCCGAAAGGCTTTTGGCGACGTTTCCGGCCGAGCTCGACCGTGTGATGTACACCTGCACCGGAAGCGAGGCGGTCGATCTAGCCCTCCGGTTGGCCCGCTATTATACAGGTGGCACCGGTATCATCATTACGGAGAACGCCTATCATGGCGTTACGGCTTCGGCGGCGGAAATCTCGCCGTTGCTTGGGGAGAGTGTACCCCTTGGCCAGCATGTGCTCACAGTGCCGGCGCCCGACACCTATCGCGCTAATGGTGGCGATGTTGGCGCGGCATTGGCGCAGGACGTCGCTGCAGCGATTGGGCACATGCGCCGCCGGGGTATTACGCCAGCTGCCTTTGTCGCCGATAGCGTCTTTTCCACGGATGGCGTTTTTGCCGATCCGCCCGGGTTCCTCAAACCTGTCGTTGATGTGCTAAACAAAGCTGGCGTGCTTTATATCGCTGACGAGGTGCAGCCCGGCTTCGGGCGAGTGGGCTCAAACATGTGGGGTTTCGCGCGTCACGAAGTCGTCCCGGATATTGCAGTAATCGGCAAGCCGATGGGTAACGGAATGCCAATCGCAGCGGCCATTATGAAGTCGGACATCCAGGAGTGTTTCGGCCAGGATATACGTTACTTCAACACGTTTGGGGCCAACAACGTTTCCTTGGCCGCTGCCTCGGCTGTACTTGACGTTATCGAGAACGAAAATCTTATGCAAAACGCGCGCAAGACAGGGGACTACCTGCTCGCAGGAATGAACGGCTTGAAAGAGATGTTCACTTCGATTGGAGATGTACGAGGCAGCGGTTTGTTTCTCGGATTGGAGTTTGTACGCAATCAGGACAGCCGCGAGCCAGATAGCCCCCTCGCGCTGAAGGTTGTCAATGCGCTTCGTAATCGGCGTGTATTGATAAGCGCTTCAGGATTGCATGGCAATGTTCTCAAAATTCGGCCACCACTCCCTTTCTCTCGCGAAAACGCTGATCTGCTGCTCAACGCACTGCAGGATGCTCTTGTCGAAATAGAAGGCGAGGAGTGAGTATGGCAGCTCTTCTCAGAGCCTTAGACCAACCTTCTGTCATTGCTGATCGAAATGGGACCCCTGCCTCGTCGGATGCAATAGTGTTGATTTCCGCTAGAAACTGACCCGGCACAGGTTCTGATCAGTGAGGGGGGCGTTTTAGAGCATGCTATTGACGCGATGGCCGTCGGTTTAGTTCTCTTTCAAGGTGAGCAGTGTTTCTTTCGCTTTTGCTCATGACGCGCGATTGAATGAACTCACTCAAATATTCAAAATGCTGACCGACGCTTCGGGAAACCTTCCGGACCTCCAAGGAGACGTCACGCTTCGACGTAGTGTCGCATGTGCTGACCAAAATATCTGCCATTTTATCCATATTAGACTATTTCAGAGTCAACCTGTATTTGCATTTTTTGATGCTTTGTTAGGTCGTGAAAATGGCGCGGCGCAGGCGCCATTTTCATAGTGATAGCAGCGGTGGGCAGCTAGGCGGTCCGCTCTTCAGCCGCATTCGGCCGCCATTTGATCAATCGTCCTTCGACGACGTCGAGGATTCGATCGATGATCAAGACGAAGATCGCCAGGATGATGATGCCGGCGAACACGCCCACGGCATCGAAGTTGCCTTCCGCCTGCGCGATCAGATATCCGAGCCCGGCGGACGCGCCCAGATATTCGCCGATAATCGCGCCGACCACCGCGAACCCTACGGATGTCCGCAGGGACGAGAGTATCCAACTGGCCGCTGCTGGGAAATAGACATGCCGCAACAGTTCAGATCGTTTCGCGCCGAGGATCTTGGCATTGGCGAGCACCACCGGGTTGACTTCGCGTACCCCCTGCATCGCATTGAAGAAAGTAATGAAGAACACCAGCGTCACGGCAAGCGCTACCTTCGACCAGAGTCCGAGACCGAGCCAGAGAACGAAAATCGGTGCCAGCACGACGCGTGGAATGGCGTTCAGGCCCTTGATAAATGGATCGAGAATGCGCGCCGCACTTCGGCTGAGACCGAGCCACACACCTGCAGCGACACCAAGGCCAGTGCCAATGATATAGCCGAGCACCGTTTCTGTCAGCGTGATGCTGACATGGCGGTAGAAGCTGGGGTCAATGATCCAGCTGACGATCTGGTTGAAAATGTCGACCGGCGCCGGAAAGAAGAAGACGTCGATGATACCGGCGGTGACGCCAAGCTGCCAGCCGCCGAGGATGAAGACCAGTAGTCCGATCTGGATGGTGCGTTCAGTCACGGCGTTCATAGCTTTTCTCCACTTCGCCGCGCAGCGACGCCCAGATGTTGCGGTACAGATCCATGAAGCGCGGATCGAGCTTGATTTCGGCGACGTCTCGCGGCCGTTCGAGATCGACCGGGAAGCTTTCGATCACGCGCGAACGCGGTCCGGCTGCCAGAATGGCAACACGGTCGCCCAGCGCAATCGCTTCCTCGAGGTCATGGGTGATCATGACGACGGCGCGGCGCTCTTCCTGCCACAGGCGCAGAAGCTCGTTCTGCATCAGGTGACGGGTATGGATATCGAGCGCCGAGAAGGGCTCGTCCATGAGAATAACCTTGGGTCCGGTGATCAGCGCCTGCGCCATCTGAACACGCTTGCGCTGGCCGCCGGAGAGTTGGTGCGGGTAGCGATGCTCGAAGCCGCGAAGCCCGACCTTGGCAAGCCAGGTCATCGACTTTTCGCGGCGCTCGTCCGAAGCGGCTCCCCTAAACATCAAGCCAAGCTCGACGTTTTCGATTGCTGTTTTCCATGGCAGCAATGCATCTTGCTGGAACAGGTAGCCGATATCGGTCTGGACGCCCTTGACCAGGGTGCCGTCGATTGACACCTGGCCGCTTGCTGGCTTCAAAAGTCCAGCAATTGCATTGAGCACGGTGCTCTTGCCACAGCCCGTCGGGCCGACGATGGCGAGGAACTCGCCATCCGCCACCGTGAGATTGACATCCTGCACTGCCACATAGGCACCGAAGGACATGGTGACCGCGTCGATGGAGACCATCGCCTTTGGGTTCTTCTCCTCGTTGCCGAGCGGGGATGATTGTACGACAGCCAAAGCCATGGCCTCCTCCTTTTCCGATCAGTTCGTACCGGCGGCGAGCGCCTTGTCGACGAACGCATTCGTGAATGTCTTGCTGAGGTCGATATCCTTGGCGGCGACCTTTTCGTTGAAGCTCTTCAACACGGCCAGTGGTGTCTGGATATCGGTTTCGTTGAACTTGCCATCGACCGAAAAGATCGCCTTGGCGTTGGCCACGGCCTTCGTATAGGTCTCCGCATCGCCGGATATGAACTCCTGGGGCAGAGTGGCGACGATCTCTTCCGGCGTATGCGTGTTCATCCATTTCAGCGCCTTCACCGTGGCGTTTGTAACCTTCTGGATCGTTTCCGGATTGGCGTCGATATAGTCCTGCGTGGCGTAGAGCACTGAGGTCGGGTATATGCCGCCGTAGATTTCCTTGGCGCCTGCGTCGCTGCGGGCGTCGATGAGGATCTTGCCCACACCTTTGGCTTCGATGAAGGTTGCAGCTGGATCGTAATTCACGAGCAGATCGACCTTGCCCTGTTCGAGAGCCGCAACGGCGGCAGATCCGGAGCCTACGCCGATCAGCGACACGTCGTCGGCGGAAAGATTGTGGCGCTGCAGATAATAACGGACGAAGAAGTCCGACGACGAACCAGGTGCGGTGATGCCGATCTTGGCGCCCTTGATGGTTTCCGGCTTTGCCGGGTCGAAGGTCGAATTCTTGCCGCCTGCTAGTACGAGGCCGGAATTGCTGGCCAGTTGCACGAAGCCGACAACGGACTTGTTCTGCGATTGCATTTGTATCGTGTGGTCGTAGAAGCCGACGGCAATATCCGTCGAACCGGCAACGAGTGCCTGAAGGGTTTTCGAACCGCCCGAGGCGAAGTTCTCGACCGTCACCTCAAGACCTTCCTTCTCGTAGAGGCCGAGTCCAGCGGCTACGGGAAAGGGAAGATTGTTGAGATTGTAGGACCCGACACTGATGCGGACGGGTTCGGCATAGGCCGTGGCTGCAAAGGCAACGGTGGCTGCAAGGGCGAGCATGAGTTTACGCATTGTATTTCCTCCCGGTTACGTGGCGCCCTCCCGGCAGCCACTTCAAATTAAGCCGCGCAAACCATTTGCGCAAAAGGTTTGGCAAAGACCTTGCCTTCGAACAGGCGGCGTGCTGTGCGCAGAATGCCTGCAATCATCTTGCCGTCCCGGGTTTCGAGCTTTACCTCGAGGCGTCCGCTGGGATGTTCAAGAACGAGAACGGCGGGCGGATTGCGCCCGCCAATCAGGGTAAAGGCGACCGTATCGGCGGTCACGGCGGCCGTGGCAATGCCGACGGCGCCTGTGGTGGCCAGCGAAGGGTGGCATTGATGCGGCATGAAATAGCGCACATTCAGATCGCCGCCCGCGTTCGGTTTCGAGATTAGGACGGGCTTCGGCGTCACCTGGGTGCTCACATCGCCCATGCCCATCCGCCGCCCGGCTTCCAGCCGCAGCGCTTCGATACGTAGAAGCAGCTCTGCGTTGGCGTTAAGTTCGGCGGCTGTCTCATAACCGCTGACACCCATGGCGGCTGCATCGACAATCATCATCGGCATGGCGCAGTCGATGCAGGTAACGTCGATCCCGTCGATCGTCTCGCGCGGGCTTCCGGTCGGAAACAGTTTTCCCGTGCGGGCACCTGCGGCATCCATGAAAGTGAGGGCGATCGGGGCTGCATACCCTGGAACGCCGTCGATGGAGGCATCACCCAGATAGGCGACCTGACCGTCCGGTGTCGGGACTTCTGCCTCGATCAGCTTGCCGGTATTGACGTTGTGGATCCGCACCCGCGTCGTTGCTCCAGATGCGGCCACCAAGCCGGCCTCGATCGCGAACGGGCCGACGGCCGCCAGCATGTTTCCGCAATTGGGTGAGGTATCGACCATCTGCCGGTCGATCCGCACTTGTGCGAAGAGATAATCGACATCCGCACCAGCAAGGCTTGCCGGACCGACGATGGCGACTTTGCTCGTCACTGCATTGCCGCCGCCGATGCCGTCGATCTGTAGCGGATGGCCGGAACCCATCACCGACAGAAGGATCTGGTCGCGCTGGTCGCGATCCGCTGGCAGATCCGAGGCGAGGAAAAACGGCCCCTTCGAGGTGCCGCCTCGCATCAGAACGCAGGGTATGGAGATCAGATCGTTCATGATTGCTTGTCCACCAACTGATGTGATTTAAATATCAATCAGCTTCTTTGTTGCAATCTGAAGCAATTGCGTTGATATGTGAAATGCGAAGTTCAGAGGGACTGATGCGCTATGAGCATTAATTGTGAGATACTGGATCTGCGAGCTTTTCTTTCTGTGGTTGAATTGGCGAACTTTCACCGCTCAGCCGAAGCTTTGAACTTGTCGCAACCGGCGCTGAGCCGCCGGATACAGAAGCTTGAAGCCGCAATCGGGGCGCCGCTTCTCGAACGCACCACCCGGCATGTGTCAGCAACGGCGCTCGGCGCCGAACTGATTCCGCTGGTGCGACGTATGCTGGAGGAATTCGACGGATCGCTGTTTGCCGTGCGCGACGTCGGCGGTCAGCGCAGCGGGTTGGTCACCATCGCCTGCCTGCCGACGGCGGCCTTTTATTTCCTGCCTACGGTCATTAGGCAGTTCAGCGCAGAATTTCCGAATATACGCTTCCGAATTCTCGATCTGCCAGCGACCGATGGTCTGCAGGCGGTTGCGCGCGGCGAGGTCGAATTCGGCGTCAACATCATGGGCTCGTCTGATCCAGACCTGATCTTCGACAGGCTGATCGAGGACCCCTTCGTTTTGGCCGCGCGCAAGGATCACCCACTGGCGGCAAAGAGCGAACTCGAATGGAACGATCTTGCACCGTATCAACTGATCACCGTGCACAGGTCGAGCGGCAACCGCACGCTGCTTGACGCCGCTCTTGCGAAATCAAGCCTTAAACTGCGATGGTCCTATGAGGTAACGCATTTGTCGACCTCCCTTGGCTTAGTGGAGGCCGGGCTGGGGATATCGGTTCTGCCAAAGCTTGCCACCCCACAGGACGATCATCCGTTTCTCGTCACGAGACCTATTCGCAACCCTGAGATATCGCGCACCATAGGTATTGTGCGCCGTCGGGGCGGGACTCTTTCTCCCGCGGCGGAGCGATTTTTGAGCATGCTGATCGGAACCTGGGCGGAAAAAGTAGTCCAGCCCTAAAAAAGTTGGGGTGTTCTACTGCTGATTCTGAGAACAACTTAAAGAACATCAAATTGAACAGCGGGCTCGTCAGGCGACGATCACACCGAGGGAGGCACATGCGTACGACGTTCCAGACCGGCCTGATCAGCACGGCGAGAGGTATAGTGGTGAGTTGATCGATCGAAGTTCAACGCTCCACAAGCACGCCGGATCGAGATCGCCCAATCGCGGCACATGCCTTTCACCATCTCCCGCTTCCGAGCAGGCCTCAGAGCTTTCGGCGGATACATCCTGCAACATCTCGCGGTCCAGCGTTAGATCCGCGACGATCTTCTTCAGGCGCGAATTCTCGTCCTCGAGCTGCTTCAACCGTTTCATCTCCGGTGGCAGCATGCCCGCGTATTTTTTCTTCCAGTTGAAATAAGTCGCTTGGCTGATCCCCACCTTCCTGCAGATTTCAGCAACAGACACCCCTTCATCACCTTGCTTCAGAATGAACGCCTTCTGAGCGTCCGAAAACTGCGATGCTTTCATCGTCTTCTGGTCCTTTCCCAGCCAGGAAAATCCACCGGAAAACTCTAACCAAAACTGGTCCAGTTTGAAGGGTTCAGATCACCTTCATTGAATGGACTTCCACACCTATTCCTCACGAGGTTCCCCGGCGCTCAGACGAAAAATCGTTGCTCTTAGAGCAGGCCAGCCTCCAAAAGATGGGCCTGGAAACCACTTAGAGGAACAAATGGAAGCAAGTGAGTGCAATATTGAAGTCAGTTTGGGACATCGACAGAAACAGAGGGTTCGCTTCGCACCTTCGCACTTGACGCCAAATCAAAGTTACTTAATCTAAGCGTCAGCCGAACCCGCTGGGAGGAGGGGCCGGCGATCGCGATCTCTGTCGCGCCATCTTCATCTCCAAAGCCATGATTCCGGATCGTTCGCCGCCGATTATTCAACAGGATAAGCCATGTCTCTGACCATTGCCCAACGTTTCGATCGTCTCAAAGTCCGCATCGCCGAGCTCGCGCATTGGCGGGATCGGCAAAGTGTTGCGATCGAGGGCTGGACGTTCGAGGGGGAGCCGATCGGCCATCATCAGGACTGGCCGCATCGTCAGGGCGTGGTGCATTTCGCCGCGAGTGCGGAGGCGCCGGAGAGCTGGCTGCTCGAGGATACCCGCCTGCAGCTCGACCTCGGCGGCGAGAGCCTGATCACGCTGAGCTATCCCGGCGGCGAGACGGAGACGTTCGGCCTCGATCCCTATCATCAGGAATTTCCGGTCAAGGGCCGCCGCTTCCAGATCGCGACGGAAAGTGTCGCGCGCTTTCCGTTCGGCGAGCCGAACCGGGCGCCGCGGCTGAACAAGGCTCGGTTCATTTTGCTCGATGGTCCTGCTCATCGCTTGCATCTTCTGCTGAAGCAGGTCACCGAGGCGATCGGGACGCTCGGCGAACATGACGTCGTACCGCATCTGGTCGATGCCGCCGAGCAGGCCTTGCGCAGCCTCGACTGGCCGTCGGATACGGCGGCTTACATCTCCCGCACCTCCGATGCCGTCATGCAGCAGAAGATCTGGGAGCTGCCGGAGCTTCAGGAAAATCCGGCGGGCCTCACGGACGAGCAGAGTGCTTCGGCGGCTTCCGCGTTCGAGGTCCTGACGGCGCGGTTGAAGGAGTTGCAGACGCGCTTTCCGCCGAATGGCGAACTGCTGCTGACCGGCCATGCCCATATCGACCTCGCCTGGCTTTGGCCCTATCGCGAGACGCGGCGGAAGATGCGGCGCACCTTCAACACGGCGCTGTCGCTGATGGAGCGCTCCGACGATTTCCGCTTCAACCAGTCGACCGCCCATTATTACGCACAGATGGAAGAGGAAGACCCGGAGCTTCTCGAACGCATCAAGGAGAAGGTCGCGGAAGGAAAGTGGGAAACCGTCGGCGGCATGTGGGTGGAGCCGGACACCAACATGCCCACAGGCGAAAGCCTCGTCCGCCAGGTTCTCTATGGCCAGCGTTATTTCGAAAACACTTTCGGCACCCGCCATACGGTCTGCTGGCTGCCGGATTGCTTCGGCTTTTCAGGCGCGCTGCCGCAGATCCTGAGGCAGGGCGGCATCGACAGCTTCTTCACCATCAAGGTCAATTGGAGCGAGACCAACCATATCCCTTCCGATCTCTTCTGGTGGAAGGGCCTCGACGGCAGCCAGGTGCTGACCCACACCTTCGACAATCCGATGCAGGGATATAATGGCTTCGTGCAGGCCGATTGCTATCTGCCGACATGGAAGAATTTCCGCGGCAAGGTGCAGCATGATACCTCGCTTCTGGCCGTCGGCTACGGCGACGGCGGCGGCGGCGTGACGCCTGAAATGGTGGAGCGCGAAGTGCAGCTGCGCGATTTCCCCGCCATCCCGCAGGCGCGCTGGGGCACCGTCAAAAGCTTCTATGAGAAGGCGCACCGCACTGCGGGGGAAAAGAACCTTCCCGTCTGGGACGGCGAGATCTATCTCGAACTGCACCGGGCGACGCTGACGACGCAAAGCGGCGTCAAACGCAAACACCGCCAAGCGGAGCGCGCGCTGATTACCGCCGAAACGCTCGCTTCGCTTGCCCATATGCTGGGTGCCGACAAGCCGAAAAGCCTCGAAGCGGATTGGCGTGTGGTGCTGAAGAACGAGTTCCACGACATTCTGCCGGGATCGAGCATCCGCGAGGTCTATCAGGATGCGGAACAGGAGCTCGGCGGTGTTATCGAGCATGCCAAAGCCGAGCAGGCGAAGGCATTGCAGGCGCTGTCGGTCAATCTGCCGAAGGGCGGGGTTGGCGAGGCGATCGTCGTCGTCAATCCGTCGCTTGCGCCGCGGGCGCTCAGCGCGACGCTCTCCGACGGCACGGTGGTCTCGACTGCCGATATCGTTGCTCCCCTCTCCGTCGCGGTCTTCGACAGGCGGGCGCTGCAGCCGGCGGGTGGTCTGAAAGCAAGTTCCGATCGCCTCGAAAACGATCATCTCGCCGTCGTCATCGGCAGGGACGGCGCGGTCGCGAGCCTCGTTCACAAGGCATCCGGCCGCGAAGCGGTCGATGGCTCCGCCAACCAGCTCTGGGTTTACCCGGCCGACAAGCCGCGCAACTGGGACGCCTGGGATATGGAGGCCGATTATGCCGAAAAGGCCGTCCGTCTCGACGCGCCGGAAAGCATCTCGCTCGTCGAGAGCGGCCCGCACCGCGCGGCGATCCGCGTCATCCACCGTTACCGGCATTCGAGTGTCACCCAGACCTATGTGCTGACAGCCAATGCCAAGCGGCTGGACATCGAAACGACGATCGACTGGCATGACCGCCGCACCTTGCTGCGCACCATCAACCCGGTCGATGTAAAGGCCCGGAAAGCAACGTTCGAATGCGCCTTCGGCATCGTCGAGCGGGCAACGCATACGAACACCTCCTGGGAGCAGGCGATGTTCGAGGCCGTCGCCCATCGCTTCGTCGATATCAGCGAGCCGGGTTTCGGCGTCGCGCTGCTCAACAATGCCAAATACGGCCATAGCGCCCGCGGCAACGTCATCGGTATGAGCCTGGTGCGCGGGCCGGTCTATCCCGATCCGCTGGCCGATGAAGGCGAGCAGAGCTTCAGCTATGCGCTGATGCCGCATGACGGCACCTGGCACGACGGCGGCGTGCTCGACGAAGCGATCGACCTCAACCAGCCGCTCGTGGCGACCGAAGCCAGGGGTCTCTCCGCCGGCACTTTCGCGCCGCTCACTGTTGCCGGCACCCCGGTCGCCTTCTCGGGCCTGAAGCCGGCCGAGGAAGGCGATGGCCTGATCCTGCGCCTCTACGAACCCGCCGGCCGGCGCGGCCGCCTCTCCTTGGCCCTGCCGTCCGGATGGTCGGCCTCGCAGCCGGTCAACATTCTCGAAGAGCCGATGGAGCGGAAGGGTCCCGCCGAGATCATGCCGTTTGAGATCAGGACGTGGAGATTGCAAAAAGCCTGACGCCTCTACGCATTACCGCTCCGACGCGGCGGTGCGAGACCCGCTCTCGCCTGTAGTAAATGGGACAAACTGGACAAATTGGTGATTTGAGACTATATCAGCTCATATAAGAACGGAGATAGTTTCATGGTTGGTTCCCAAGCGCAGCTGGATCGCGCTCGTCGGGCGCAGGTCGCCGATCGTATTGCCGCCAAAGTCGCCGATGTGCTGAAAGCCGACGCCACATTCGAGTCCGGCTCGGTTGCCCTGTCAGCCAGAATCGCGGGAGCGGCCGCCGCGGCCATCGTCGATCTTCCCGTCGGTGCGCGACGCGAACTCAGCAAGCGCCAAGGCGAACTGGCCAGCCGCATTCGCGGCTTGGTGGAGACTTTCAGCGATGCGCCTGATGGCGGCAAGATCGCGCTTGAGATTCCGAAGGCGGTAGAATCGTCCGGAGGCGAAGGACTTGGGAAGATCGTCACGGCGGAGGAGGGCGAGCGATTGCTGGGCGAGCTCGCGGTCGCCCGCAAGCTCGAGGAATGGGCCGGGCCGATTGCCGGCGCAAGCGAACTCCAGCGCGATTTCGGAATTGCGCGCTCCACCCTTAATCGCTGGCAGCATGCCGGTGAGGTCATCGCACTATTGAAAGGGACGAGGAAACACGTCTATCCGATTGAACAATTCATCGACGGGCGCCCTGTAAAAGGTATAGGGACGATCGGCGTTCTCGTTTCCAATCAGCGGGTCGCGTGGCTGTGGCTCAGTCAGCCGAATCCCGTGTTGGGCGGACGCAGGCCCATAGACCTGCTGAAACAGGATCGCGTTGACGAGGTCGTCGACGCGGCTCAGACCTATTTCGCCGTGCAATGACGCTCGACAAGGCAATCCTGCAACGCCTCGCCGTTCGGGCCGACGTCACCGACTATGTCAGGATAATCTCTCGCGCTCATGCGGCAACGCCGCTGGGCATGGGTTTCGGCAAGACGCGGTTTTCGAGCCCCAGGGATAAGTTCCGTCTGCTCTATCTCGCTCAGGATCCAGCAACTGCGGTAGCGGAAACGATTGTTCGTGACCGGTTTCAGGGCAAGACCGGGCGATTGATACTGCAGGAGGAAATCGACCGCTATTCGATTGCCGCTGTCCGAAGCCCGGCACCGCTTTTCCTGCTCGATCTGCGCTACGAGGGTGCAAGCCTGCTCGGGGTGTCGACAGATGCGGTTCGGGCAAAGGCGCAGACGAGCGGACGTCGCCTCAGCCAGGAAATCTACGATCGCACCGATTTTGACGGTATCCTCTATATGTCGCGGATTACCAACAAGCAGTGCGTTGCAATCTATGACCGGGCCACTGCCAGCCTTGAGGCCGATAGCCCTGCATTGGACCTCATCCGCTTGTCGGCACTCGCGCCTATACTCGATGCCCTGCATGTCACGGTCATAGACAGGCAATCTTGACGCGCGCCATCCCAGAAAGATACAGGGCGCCCGGTTCGTAAGATCGCGATAGCGGTCGCCAGCCATATCCACTTTCGGCGCGTCCTATCCCGATCGCGCATCCAAGTTCCCGGCCCGGCGGAGGGGGAACTTTTTATTATATGTTTATCGCCTGTTAGTGGGCCGAGGCCATGGCGAAAGTGATCCCTGCGAAACAGAGGTGATCTCACAAAGCCGGGCGCATAGATGGCGGTCGAATGAAGTCGATCACCCATTCCGTAGCCGGCAGGGGATATGAGGACTCCTGTTGCGCTCAGCAGGACCCGAGACATGCCCGCAAGCATCTTTTCGCGCATCAGCACCAAACTGGCCACGCTTTCCGCCATCGGCATTTTCCTTGTGGCGGTGATGCTGTTCACCGTCTGGCAGGGCGGCCAGCACGTCTACGAACGTGCGCAATATCAGGTAGGCCAGCTGGTGGTTTCCCGCGATCTGGTCGATGCCAAGGCTTCATGGCGGGGCATGCAGGTCGGCGTGCGCGATCTGCGTCTTGCGACGTCCGCAGACGAGGTTGCCAAGGCTGCCGATTACCTCACGGCCCGCCACCATTCGGTGATCAAATACCTTGACGATGCCATGGGTGGATTGCGGCTTCAGGCCAACCGAGACCGGATCGTGAAACTCGAAACCCTGGCCGACAGCCTTTTTAAAGCAACCGGCGAGATGGTCGAAATCGCCAAGGCGAAGCTCGCCCTCAAAGCCGGCGATACCTCACTCGACGCAAAGCAGAGGGATGCTCAGGCAAAGCTTCTGGCCCTTTCGGATGAGGCGGCCAAGCTGATCGACGAAGGGGTGGATTCGGCAAAGGAGATGGCAACGAAGGCCGGAGACGAGGCGAATGCTGCCGCCGTTTTCGTTCTCTTTCTCAATCTCGGCATGGGCCTGCTGACGATCTTCACGCTGATCGCTTCTGCCGTGTTCGGCGCCCGGGTGATCGCAAAGCCGATCGGCCGGATCACTGAAAGCATGAACGATCTCGCCAACGGCGATCTCGATGCCAACATTCCTTTCGCCGACCGGCGCGACGAAATCGGCCAGATGGCGCGTGCGGTCGGAGTCTTCAAGCAGAACGGCGCCAAGGTGCGCGAACTGGATGCAGCGGGCGCGGACAAGCGGGCCAAGGTTATCGAAATGCAGAAGAGCATCGACGCGGTCATCACGGCGGCAGCGGCGGGCGATTTCACGCACCGTGCACCTGAGGAGTTCGGCTATCCCGATCTCAACCGCATTGTCATAGGTCTTAATCAGCTCATCGCCTCGGTCGACCACGGCGTTGCGGAAACCCGCCGGGTCATTTCGGCGCTGGCGAATGGCGACCTGACGGAGAATATGCGCGGCGAGTTCCAGGGCTCCTTCGCGGAGCTGCAGAACAATGTCAACGCAACCATGACCAACCTGCGCGCCGTCCTTGGTGAGGTGCGTGCGGCCGTCGACATCATCAATGGCGGCGCGGGCGAAATGCGCATCGCTTCCGGAGATCTGTCGCAGCGCACAGAGCAGCAGGCGGCGTCGCTGGAGGAAACCTCCTCCGCGTTGGAAGAGATCACCGTCGCCGTGAAGCATTCGACGGAGCGTGCTTTGGAGGCCAGCCACATGGTCGACGAGACGAAGAAGGGCACCAGCCAGTCGAGCGATGTCGTCAGTCAGGCCGTTTCGGCCATGGGGCGGATCGAGCAGGCCTCGGGCGAAATCGGCAAGATCATCAGCGTCATCGACGAGATCGCCTTCCAGACCAATCTTCTGGCGCTCAATGCCGGTGTCGAGGCGGCCCGCGCCGGCGAAGCCGGCAAGGGCTTTGCCGTCGTCGCCCAGGAGGTGCGCGAACTGGCGCAGCGTTCGGCCAATGCCGCCAAGGACATCAAGGTGCTGATCAACCGCTCCAGCGACGAGGTCCATTCTGGGGTGAAGCTGGTGACGGCGACTGGCGAGGCGCTCGGCCACATCCAGGACCAGGTGGTCAAGATCGACGAGCATGTGCGCTCGATCGCAACGGCCGCAAGAGAACAGTCGACCGGCCTTTCCGAAGTCTCGACCGCGGTCAATCAGATGGATCAGGTGACGCAGCAGAACGCGGCCATGGTCGAGGAATCCACGGCCGCGACCAACCGGCTGGCGGAAGAGGCGGCCAATCTCGCCCGACTGATCGCCCGGTTCAAGCTGGACGCCGCCCAGGCCGCGCCACGTGCCCTCACCCCGCAAAGCAGACCGGTCGCCTCGCCGGCGCGCACGCTCGGCCAGAAGCTTGCCGGCGCCTTTGGCGGCCGCGCCGCGACCGCGACTGCCGCTGCTGCTTCATGGGAAGAGTTTTGATGCCCGGGCAAGCCGACGCCCGTTGAAACTTTCCGACTCCAATAAATCTTCCTGCTTATCGGAGGATTTATTGGGGCGGTGACTGCCAGCGAAATGTCGGAGGCTACGCAGCGGCAATCGCAAACGATCGGCTGACATAGATCTGATCATCATCACAAGTCTGCCGCCGGTCGGAATGCTTCAGGCCGGGCGGCAAAATTCTCGACGACGAAATCCACGAAAGCCCGGACTTTCGGCGAAAGTTGACGATTGGATGCCCAGACGAGCGAGAGCGAACCGAAAGGCGCCATGAAAGCGGTGAGGACGGGGGTCAAAGTGCCGGCCCGGGTGTGCGGCTCCGCAACATAGACCGGCAGATGGCCGAGCCCGAGGCCGTCCTGAGCTGCCCGCAGTCCGGCATCGGTATTGTTGAAGGTCAGGTTTTTCGGCAAAAGCAGCCGCTCATATGGCGGATGGAATGCCCATGGCGCGATCCGGCCGCTGGACGGATATTTGAAGTGAATGCAGGTGTGCCGGGCGAGATCAGCAGGCGTCTCCGGTCGTCCGCGACGCTTGAGGTAGTCGGGACTGCCGCAAACGACGAAATGCTGATCGCCGAGACGGCGGGCGATCAACCGGGCATCGGTAAGTTCGCCGCTTCGCACGACGACATCCAGTCCCTCGGCGACCAGATCGATGACCCTGTCTTCGAAATCCATATCCAGTTCGATCTCCGGAAATCTCTCGGCGAAGATCGGCAGGATCGGCATCAGCAGGTGATGGCCGACGATATGCGGCACGCTGACTCGGAGGCGCCCCCTCGGGCGTTCCCGGCTCCGCAGGATGGTTGCCTCTGCGTCCTCCATATCGTCGATGATGCGCTTATAGCGTTCGTAGAGGAGGGCGCCTTCCTCGGTCAGGCTGATGCTGCGTGTCGTGCGGTTGAAGAGCCGCACGCCCAATCGGCTTTCCAAACGCGCGACCGCTTTTCCGATGGCGGATGGTGAAACTCCGGCGACGCGCGCGGCCCCGACATAGCTCTGCTGTTCGGCAGCGTAAACAAGGGCGAAAACGCTCGCGAGGCTTTCCATGCAGAATCCATATTAGAGATATTTTGTCTTTTATGTATGTCCATGAGCAGCCATTGATCAATATTGCGTAGGAAATATCCTCTGTTGCCTGATGATATCAGCGCTTATCGGAGGAGCGAGTGGCATGCGGGACTATGCAAAAGAATTGCCCGAACACGTGACGACATACATTGGAGAGAACGAGCTGTTTCTGGAAATATTTCCAGGCAACGACGCTTCGGAACAATCCGCCCGGCCGCCTCTGCTCTTCGTTCACGGCGCCTTCACCGGCAGCTGGATGTGGAGCAAGTACATTCCTCACTTCATATCGGCCGGATGGACAGCGTGTTGCCTCAATTTGCGCGGCCATTACAAAAGCAGATCGGTCGATTTGACCAAAGTCACCTTTGAGGACTACCTCGACGACATCCGGCAGGCGATCTTCGAAATCGCTGAGGAATACGCAGTCCCCCCAATCGTGATCGGCTTCAGCATGGGAGGAATCCTTAGCCAGAAACTGGCGGAAAGCGTCAGGATTGCTGGCCTGGTGCTGATCGATTCCAGCATTTGCAGGCAGGTGCATGACGAGGTGCCCTATGCCGATCTTGCGCCACGGACGCCTGGCCTTATCGTGCCGGCACCGGTCCGCGACGAGCAAAGCAGCGCCGATGAAACGCTTGAAGATATCGAGTTCCAGCGGAGGTACCTGTCGATGGAATCCGCAAAGGCATTCGCTGCATTTTCCTTTCATTTCGGAGCGGCGGGAATTTCCATCGAAAGCGCGAAGATCACCTGTCCGAGCCTGGTCATCTCAGCCGTCAATGGTGAAGACGACGATCGCCGAGGTCGGGCAGCGGCCCGCCACATTGGCGGTGACTATCTGGGTCTCCGGGGTACGACGCATACCGGTTTGCTGGTCGGGCAAAGATATCACGAAGCGGTAAGCCGCATCATGAATTGGTTGTCCCGCTTCGAGGAAGCTCTATGTGATCAGCCTTCCAACCCGAGGCTTGCCATCAGCCGGCCGACATAGGCTTCCAGGCCGCCCACCATGTCGAAGCGGGTGGGGTCGCGCAGCCAGAGCATCTGCAGGCCGTCCATTACCGCGATCAGTTCGGCGGCCATCGCTTCGCCATCGATCTTGGCGTCGATCGTGCCATCGGCAATCGCCCGTCCGAAGGTCGCGGCGACGTCGTTCTGCATCTCCGTGGTGCGCGCGAGAAACCAGGCCTTGGCCGGGTGGTCCTTCATCAGGCTTTCGGCATTCAGGATGGCGAAGGCCCTGACGACCTCAAGCAATTCGGTGTTGCGGCGGAAGACGGCGACCATGCCCTGCAGCAGGCCGCTGAGATCGGAGCGATAATGCCCGATGAAATCGGCGCTTTCGAGATCGCGTTTGGCGAGGATCGCAAGCAGCAGATCGACCTTGGTGGGGAAATGGTGCAGCAGGCCGGGCAGCGACAGGCCGACATCCCGGGCGATGTCGCCGATCGCCGCATTCTGGTAGCCGTCTTCGGCAAAATGCCGCATCGCCGCCGTCAGGATTTCCGCGCGGCGTGTCTCTCCCTTGCGGGATCGGCGCCGTCGTTTTTCCTCTCCGGTCTGCTGTTCCGGCAATTCTGCCATCGTCTCCTGTCTGCCTCTTGGCGCGGCAATCGCGCGCCTTCGCCCGATTTCTTCCATGCTTCTCCATCCATACATCAGACTTGCCCGATTGACATCTTAAAAATACCGAGTAATCGGTAGGTTTAAGGATTTCCTTGGGAGGTTTGCATGATCGATTCCATTCTCGACCAGATGACGCTCGAGGAGCAGGTCTCCCTGCTATCCGGCGCCGATTTCTGGACGACCGTTCCAGTCGAGCGTCTCGGCGTGCCGAAGATCAAGGTAACGGACGGGCCGAACGGCGCGCGCGGCGCGGGCTCGCTGGTCGCCGGCGTAAAGGCGACCTGCTTTCCTGTCGGCATCGCCCTCGGCGCCACCTGGAATCCCGAACTCGTTTCGCAGATGGGCGCAGCCCTCGCGCACCAGGCAAAGAGCAAGGGCGCCGCGGTGCTGCTTGCCCCCACCGTGAATATCCACCGTTCCGGCCTCAACGGCCGAAATTTCGAATGTTATTCCGAAGATCCGATGCTGACCGCAGAACTCGCCGTTGCCTATATCGACGGCGTGCAGGGTGAGGGGATCGCAGCGACGATCAAGCATTTTGCCGGCAACGAATCCGAGATCGAGCGGCAGACCATGTCTTCCGATATCGACGAGCGGACGCTGCGCGAAATCTATCTGCCGCCCTTCGAACAGGCGGTGCGCCGCGCCGGCGTGATGGCGGTCATGTCCTCCTATAACCGCCTCAACGGCACCTATACCAGCGAGCATCACTGGCTGCTGACCAAGGTGCTTCGCGAGGAATGGGGCTTCGATGGCATCGTCATGTCCGACTGGTTCGGATCGCATTCGATTGAAGAGACGATCAATGCCGGTCTCGATCTCGAAATGCCGGGTCCGGCGCGTGATCGCGGCGACAAGCTCGTTGCCGCCGTGCGCGAGGGCAAGGTCGAGGCCGAAACCGTGCGGGCGGCAGCGCGACGGATGCTGATTCTGCTTGAGCGGGTCGGTGCCTTCAAGAGCAAGCCCGATCTCACCGAGCGGGCGATCGACCTGCCTGAGGATCGGGCGCTGATCCGGCGCCTCGGCGCGGAGGGCGCGGTTCTGCTGAAGAATGACGGCATCCTGCCGCTTGCCAAGACCTCGCTCGACCGCATCGCCGTCATCGGCCCCAATGCGGCAAGTGCGCGCGTCATGGGTGGCGGCAGCGCGCAGATCGCGGCGCATTATACGGTGAGCCCGCTCGAAGGCATTCGCGCCGCCCTTGCCAATGCCAACAGCATCAGCCATGCGGTCGGCTGCCGCCATAACCGTCTTATCGACGTGTTCAAGGGCAAGATCACCGTCGAATATTTCAAGGGCCGGGGCTGCAAGGGCAATCCGTTGCATTTGGAAATCGTCGACAAGGGCGAATTCTTCTGGTTCGAGCTGCCGTCCGGCGATCTCGATCCGGCCGATTTCTCGGCCAGGATGACCATGCAATTCGTGCCGGAGGAGAGCGGCGAACATGTCTTCGGCATGACCAATGCCGGCCTGGCGCGTCTCTTCGTCGACGGTGCACTGACGGTCGACGGCCATGAGGGCTGGACGCGCGGCGAAAACTATTTCGGCACCGCCAATGACGAACAGCGCGGCACCGTGCCGCTCGAAGCCGGCCGCACCTATGAGGTCATTGTCGAATATGAGCCGTCCATCGCGAGCGGCGAGGGCATCAACCTTATCGCCATTCGTTTCGGCGTGGAAAAACCGCTCGGCGAGGCCGATATCGAGGCAGCCGTCGAGACGGCCGGCAATGCCGATATCGCGCTTCTCTTCGTCGGCCGCGACGGAGAATGGGATACGGAAGGGTTGGACCTGCCCGACATGCGGCTTCCGGGCCGGCAGGAAGAACTGATCGAGCGGGTGGCGGCCGCCAACGCCAATACCGTCGTCGTGCTGCAGACCGGTGGCCCGGTGGAAATGCCCTGGCTCGGCAAGGTCCGCGCCGTGCTTGAGATGTGGTATCCGGGGCAGGAACTCGGCAATGCGCTCGCCGATGTGCTGTTCGGTGATGTCGAGCCCGGCGGCCGCCTGCCGCAGACATTCCCGAAGGCATTGGCCGACAATTCCGCCATCACAGGCGATCTCGCCGTCTATCCCGGCAAGGATGGGCATGTGCACTATGCCGAAGGCGTCTTCGTCGGTTACCGTCATCACGATACCCATGCCGTCGAGCCGCTCTTCCCCTTCGGCTTCGGCCTTGGCTATACCCGCTTCAACTGGGGTGCACCGCGGCTGTCGGCCGGCGAAATGGGTGCCGAAGGCGTGACTGTCAGTGTCGACCTGACCAATACGGGCGACCGGGCAGGATCCGAACTGGTGCAGCTCTATGTGCGTTCGCCGAAGACCAAGGTGGAGCGGCCGGACAAGGAACTGCGCGCCTTCGCAAAGCTTTCACTGCAGCCCGGCGAGACCGGCACCGCCGTGATGAAGATCCGGCCACGCGATCTCGCTTATTTCGATATCGAGGCCGGCGCCTTCCGGGCCGAACCCGGCGACTACCAATTGGTCGTGGCGGCGAATGCCGCGGATATCCGGTTCATCGTCGACCTGCCGTCGCCATCGGCTTATCTCCTGCCGCCTTCGTCCTGACGGTAGCATTCTCGATTAGCTCGTTTGCTGGCTGTAACGACTGATGTGGGGATCGTTTTCGACGATCTCCTGTTGGCGCGGCGCGGCTGGGTCTCGTCAGCTCTCCCACATGGTCGACAAGGAGAGCGTTTTCTGACGTGTGACCGGCTCAGCCAAGCGATCCGTTTCAGGTACTTGTCTCAGTTCGGCGTGCTTCTGGACCTGCTCTCAGGGCTTGCTCACATTCTTCCGAGAGTTCCATTGGAAGTTTCAGATTTGAGTAACCGTTGGCATCGGGTTGAAAATCATATTCCTTCGAAGATGGAAGGAGCGAGATTGGTCTTTTTCCAGAACAGTGAGTCAGAGTTTCTACAACATAGTCGACGCCCCAAACGTGCGGCGTTTTCTCCAGTGGCGAAGGCTGAATGTACGGCGTTTTGACTTCAAAGAAATCCGGTCCGCCTTGATGCCAACGGCCCACAAACAGTGAACTGCCCAGGTGAGTTGTGTAGTATACGGCTTCGATTTTGCTGAAAGTACGGCCTGTTTTGGTAACGTTTTCCACGTCGCTCCGGACAAGTTTTGCTTCGTCCTCATCCCAATAGTCACGGAATACATATAGTACGCGGTCAAGTTGCTCGAAATTTGCTTCTCCGCTCACTATAATGTCGAAGGCTCCTCCGACTCCTTCTTCCAGAAAACGTCCCTGTCGATGTTGTGACAGCAAATACTTGGCACATACGCCAAGCAACTCTGGGAATAAGTCAACTCCGTCGAGTGAGGCTATGTTCTGTTCATCTAAGAATTGTTGAAAATGCTCTCGCCCAGACCCGCCAAGTAAATTGAAATTACCGTCCTTAGGGGTGTTTATAGCTATATTATGAGAAATGGAAACCGGTCCGCAGTCATTCGATATGCCGAAGATGAACCAGCTAGCGTCTACACCGCGAGGAAGCTTCGCTTTCTCTACTAAGTATTGGAAATCGGAAACGCTCGGCATAACATCTGGGGAGTTTGCGAATAGAAACTTGATTGAATGCTCGTAAGCACCCATCGTTCCGCTCCAGCCCAGAACCAGAAACGGGCCAATCGGGAAAATTTTCCGGGCAAGGCCTGCGACCCACCGGCCACTATCAAACATTTGTTCGGTCTCGTTGGGCAATCGCTGTGTCGGAATTGGAGAGTCGTGGTGAACACGGGAGTTGGTCGTAAGGAGTGCGTCTCCAACAGCTAGAAAATATGGGGACCGTACGAGCGCAGCAATTAAAGTCATTTGTGATCTCTCGTTGCTAAATATAAACTAACTAGCGACTTAATCGTCTTTATCGCCAAGAGCGCTTTCGCCGCAAGTAACGATCGAAGGGCGCGATTGGTCTTCACGGGATCTTTTTTGATGATGTCGCAAGTCTCAACGAGGACATCAAAGTGCTGAGGAGCGAGCTATCTATCGCAGAAGATCCATCCGCAGAGTGCGCAGCATCGGAAGATGCGGCCCGGTTCGATTGTCAGTTCGGCTGATGTTGCAGATTCTATCGCCGATGCGGCTATTGGCATCGATCACGCCGCGTCGGGCTGGGTGCGGAGATTGGTGACGACGCGCCGGTTCTGCACCTTGCAGGAGCGCTCCGTGCAGTCGCGGACTTCGCGATCGTTGCCGTAACCCTTGGCCCACATGCGCTTGGCGTCCACGCCCTTCGAGGCGAGATAGGCCATCGCCGCATCGGCGCGCTTCTGCGACAGCGTTTCCATTTTGGACGCGGAACCGGAATCGTCGGCAAATCCCTGCAGCTTGAGCAGCCAGGTCGGGTTCCTGTTGAGCCAATTGGCCTGGTTGTCCAAGGTTGCCATGGCGACGGAATCGAGTGCGGCCGAGTCCTGCTTGAAGTAGATCCGTCGGCCGACATTGAGGATAAAATCCTCTTCGCTGCCCGCCGCGACGTTTTCGAAGCCGGGCGCAGGATCGTTGGTCTGGCCGGTCATCGGCGCCGCAGTCGGTTCTTCCAGGGAGGCGACCTCCGTGGTGGAGCAGGCGGCAAGCGCCAGGAGCATGGCCGCGGCGAGAAGGCGGCTGGTGTATCCGGTCGTAGCAGACATCGGAGTGATATTCCTTATTCGACCGGGGTTGTTTGGCTGACCTGCGTGGTGCTTTCGGCCTGGTCGGCAATATGCGGGAGAACCTGTACGGCCGTGCCGATCGGGCAACGCTGGTAAAGGTCGATGGCGTCTTCGTTGAACATGCGGATACAGCCGCTGGAGGCATCCTTGCCGATACTCCAGGGTTCGAGCGTGCCATGGAAGCGATAGCCGGTGTCGACGCCGTCGCGATGCAGGTACATGGCGCGGGGTCCAAGCGGGTTTTTCGGGGAGCCTCCCGCCACGAATTCGGGCAGTTCGGGATGGCGCTTGCGCATCTCCGGCGGCGGCGTCCATTGTGGCCAAAGCGATTTGGCGTCGATCGTGGCGCGGCCAAACCATTTGAACCCCTCGCGGCCGACGCCGACGCCGTAGCGAATGGCGGTTTTGTTCTCCATGATCACGTAGAGAAAATGGTGCCTTGTATCGACAACGACGGTGCCGATCGGCTCGCTGCTGAAATATTTGACGACCTGGCGGTGCCACCGTCTGTCGATCTTGGCGAAGTTGGTCCTTCGGAAGGTCACGCCATTGTCGACGATGGTGCCGTCAAAATAGGAAGACGCCGCGGCGAACGCCGGTCTGCCGACTGCACCGGCGCCAAGTAACGCCAAACCACCAAGCAAAATATCCCTGCGGGTCCCCACCATCGGCAATATCCCCCTTAAAGCCACAGCAGTGCAAATCAGTAAAACAGATTTTTCATTTGCGACAACCAGAAAATTCTTCTCTTCGCTCAAGGCCAGGGTCGAGTTGCCGGTCCTTATGGGCCTGTATTGCCCCGGTCATTACTCCAAGGAGGGCGGCCGTTCACCCCGAGGCAATCTCAGCGGAAAAGATCGGGAAGTTCGGAGCGTGCGATGCCACGCAACCTGACCGCTTCCGCTATGTCTATGGAACGATAGGGAAACCGCAAACGCGTGCCGACGGGTCCCCAATTGCCGATGGCGCTCAAAAGCTTGTCGAGAGCGGCGTTCGAATAGCCGAATTCCCGGCGAAACGGGACGATATGGCTTTCCATGAACGTGCAGATGCGTCGTTCCAACTCGAGTGCGGCGTCGAGATCGCTTCGCATCGAGAGCGTCCAGAGCTGAGCACCGCGCGGACTAAGGCAGGCCACATTGGAAAAGGAGCCTGCTGCGACGCCTTGCCTGATGCCGGTTGCCAGATGATGGCCGGGAACGAAGAGCGAAAGCCCGGACAAATGCCGGCGTGTTTCGGCATACCAGGCGGCGTCGCCGTCGGCGAGCTTGACGCCGATCACCTCGGGCACTGCCGCGCAGAGCATGCCCAGTTCCTTCGGCGTCAGCACCCGTTTTGCATGCGGGGGATTGTAGAGGATGAGCGGAATTCCGCAGGCAACGTCGGCCGCCCGTTTCAGGAAGTCGACCGCTTCGGCGTCGGTGAGCGGCCACCAGTCCGGCAAGATGACCTGAATGGCGCGCGGATCGAGCGCGGCGGCGCGGCGGACGCGATTGAGCATGATCCGCGGGTCTGGCTGGCAGGCGCCGATCACGAATGGCATGGAGGAAGCCTGGCAGCGTTCGGCGAGCATTGCCTGGGTCCTGTCGAATTCCTCCTCCGTCTGATTGTGGAATTCGCCGGCGGTGCCGTTCGAATAGATGCCGTCGACGCCGGCCTCGATGAGGATGTCGATCTCTTCGCCGAGCTTATCGAATTCGATGCTGTCGTCGGCTGCGATCGGCAGAAGCAGGCTCGCCCAGTTTCCGCCGATGGCCGGATGCGGCGTCTTCGCGTTCATCTGTTTTCCCTCTAAAATCTGAATCCTGTTCTAAATTAAAGAGTTAGGGCATGATGTCGCCCGAAAACCGCTCACACTTTTCGGCATCATGCTCTGGATGACGGATCAGTCGAGGTCGTCGCGGATGCAGGCCTTGAAATGGCCGGGCGCGATTTCCCGCAATGGTGGAATGGCGCCGGCACAGTCATCGAGGGCGCTCGGACAGCGCGTGCGAAAGACGCATCCGCTCGGCGGATTGGCCGGGTTTGGAATATCGCCTTTCAAAATCTGCCGGTTCCGGCGGGCATCCGGATCGGGCGACGGAATCGCCGAGAGAAGCGCGCGTGTATAGGGATGTTGCGGCCTCGCATAGAGATCGGCACTCGCGGCGATTTCCATGATGCGGCCGAGATAGAGCACGATCACCCTGTCGCAGATATATTCGACGACGGCGAGGTCATGCGAGATGAACAGCATGGTAAGGCCAAGCTGCTGCTGCAGCTCGCGCAACAGGTTGATCACCTGCGCCTGGATCGACACGTCGAGGGCCGAGACCGGCTCGTCGGCAACGATGAATTCCGGCGACAAGGTCAATGCCCGGGCGATGCCGATGCGCTGGCGCTGGCCGCCGGAAAATTCATGCGCGTAGCGATTGATCGCGTCAGTGGGCAGATCGACCTGGGCCAACGCGGCTTGCGCTCGTTCAAGCCTGTCGCGTGCCGATCCGATCCCCTGGATCTTCAGGCCCTCCGTCAGGATTTGGCCGATCGTCATGCGCGGCGACAGACTGGCGAAGGGGTCCTGGAAAATATACTGCATGCGTGGCCGTTGCCGCCTCAGCGCCGAAGCGGAAAGTCCGGTGAGTTCCTGTCCGTCGAAGCGGACACTGCCCGAGGAAGGTTCGACCAGCCGAAGGACGGAACGCCCGATCGTGGTCTTTCCGCTGCCGGATTCGCCGACCAGCCCGACGACCTCCCCCTTGGCGATATCGAAGGAGATGCCCTCAAGAATGTTCAGCCGCGCGCCGCGGGAAATATAATGTTTCGAGAGGTCGCGGACGGAGAGCAGGGGCGCGTTCATCTAGATCTCCTGCCATTTGATGCAGCGGCTGCGGTGCTGCGGATTGACCTGTTCGAGTGCCGGAATCGCGGCGCGGCAGGCGTCGATGGCGAATTTGCAGCGTGGGGAAAAGGCGCAGCCGCTCGGCATGTTCATCAGGCTCGGAACCATGCCGGGAATGGCAGAGAGTTTTTCGCCTGCCTGTTTCATCCGCGATGCCTCGCCAAGCCGCGGCATGGAGGCGAGAAGGCCCATCGTGTAGGGATGCTTCGGATCGCGGAAAACCTCGTCGACCGGCCCTTGCTCGACAATCCTTCCGGCATACATCACCGCGACGCGATGGGCGATTTCGGCGACCACGCCGAGATTGTGGGTAACGAAGAGCATGGCCATGCCGCGCTCGATCTGCAGCTTGAGCAGCAGATCGAGGATCTGCGCCTGGATCGTCACGTCGAGCGCCGTGGTCGGCTCATCGGCGATCAGGAGCGCCGGATCGCAGGCAAGCGCCATGGCGATGGTGGCGCGCTGGCGCATGCCGCCCGACAATTCGTGCGGATATTGGTCAACACGGCGCCGGGCGTCCGGTATGCCGACGCTTTCCAGCAGGGTGACGGCTGCGTTCATTGCCGCCTTCCGGCTTGCGCCGCGATGGATGCGGATCGGCTCGGCGATCTGGTCACCGATCGTGAAAACGGGATTGAGGCTCGACATCGGCTCCTGGAACACCATGCCGATCTCGTCGCCCCTGATCCTGCGCATGCTCTCTTCATCCAGGGAAACAAGATCCTGGACCGCGCCGCTCCTCGTCGTCAGGCGGATGCTGCCGGCGGCGATCACACCGATGTTGCGGGTGAGCAGCCGCATGACCGACAGGCTGGTGACCGACTTGCCGGAGCCGGATTCGCCGACGAGCGCCAGCGTCTCGCCGGCGGCGATGGTCAGGTCGATATCGTTGACCGCTGCGATCTCGCCGCCGCAGATGCGGAAGATCGTTCGCAATCCCCTGATGTCGAGTACCGGTTCGGCCGCCTGTTCCATCGGCCGGCTCAGTTCAACAGGCCGGTTGCGCGCAGAATCTCATCGATCCGTGCGGTTTCCGCATCGTTGAGGGAGGCGCGCGGCCGCGGCATGACGGCGCTGTCGATGATGCCGAGGCTCTGCATGGCAGCCTTGAAGGCGCCGATGCCGGCTGCGCCGCCGCTGACACGGCCCTGTGCAACCCAAACGATTTCGAACAGACGGCAGAGGCGCTCCTGCTCTTTCCTGGCTGCGGCCCAATCGCCGCGCTGGGCGGCATTCCAGAGCCTGATATAGCCGTGCGGATCGACATTGGCGATGCCGGGAACGACGCCGTGGGCGCCCATCAGCAGGGCGGTGTCGACGACGATCTCGGAGCCGGTCATCAGGAAGACGTCCTTGTGCTCGGCGAGATCGAGGAGCGCATAGCGGAAGTTGCCGTCGTCGCCGCTGGAATCCTTGAGGCCGATAATGGCGCCTTCCCTGGCAAGCGTGACCACGGTCTGGCGCTGCAGCTTGACGTGAACGCAGACCGGAATGTCGTAGGCGATCAGCGGAACGTCCACCGCATCTCTGACATAACGGAAATGATCGAGGATCTCGGACTGGCTGGTGACCGTATAGAACGGAGCGGTCACGACGACAGCGTCGGCGCCGGCAGCCTTTGCGACCTTCGAATGGGCGATGACCCGATCGGTGGTCGGATCGATGACGCCGACGATCAGCGGCACCCGGCCGTTCACCACCTTGGCCGAATGCTCGATGATTTCCCGGCGGGTCTTTTCGTTATGGAAGATGACTTCGCTCGTCGAGCCGAGCACGAATACGCCGTGGCAGCCGGCATCGATCAGATGCTCCAGCACGCGGGTATAGGAGGGGTAGTCGACGGTGAGATCCGGATTGAGCGGCGTTACGACGGGGGGGACGACACCCTTGAATTTGGTCATTTTCGCTTCTTTCGATTGTCAGTTCAGTTCGGCACGCGGGTCGAAGGCATCTCTAAGGCCATCGCCGATGAAGTTGATGGCAAGCACGGCAAGGATCAGCGCCGCACCGGGGAAGAGCCATTGCCAGGGATATTGTTCGAGCACGGCGGTGGAGCGGGCCGCGTTCAGCATGTTGCCCCAGCTCGCCGCCGGCGGTGCGATGCCGAGGCCGAGGAAAGACAGGCCGGCCTCGAGCAGGATGGCATTGGCGATCTGCAGCGTTGCGTAGACCACGAGGATATCGATCGAATTCGGCAGGCCGTGGCGGAACAGCAGATGCCCGAAGCCGGCGCCCATGCCGCGGGCGGCCATGACGAAATCGCGCTCGCGCAATTCCAGCAGCCGGGAGCGGATCATCCGCGCCAGCAGCGGCCAGGAAAGCAGCGAGATGACCAGCACCGTCGGCCAGAGGCCGGTGCCGGCGATCGAGGCGAGCACAAGCAGGAAGATGACGGGCGGCAGGGTCATCACCAGATCGACGAAGCGCATCGAGATGGCGTCCGCCCACCGGCCTGCAAGCGCCGAGATGGCGCCGAAGAGAAAGCCGATGACCGCCGAAAGCGCGGTCGATGCGATGGCGACCAGCAGCGAAATCCGGCCGCCTTCGAGCACGCGGGCAAAGACATCGCGGCCGACGCCGTCGGTTCCGAACCAGTGGGTTGCCGTCGGGCCGCTATTCATCGCCAGAAGATCGATGTCATTCGGCTGGAAAGCCCACCATAGCGGATAGGAGAGGATCAGCAGCAGCATCGGAACGGCCATGCAGACGCCGGCAACCGCTGCGCGGTTGAGCAGGAAACGGCTGAAGGCGCGGGCAAGCGGCCCCGGGCTGCGGCGTTGGGGATAGCGTGCCAGCATGCTCAGCCTACCTTGATGCGCGGGTCGACGACCGCATAGGTGATATCGGTCAGAAGATTGACGATGATAACGCAAGTGCCGATGACGAGCGTCGCGCCCATGATGACGGGGTAGTCGCGGGTCTGTACGGCATCGACGAGCAGGAGACCCATGCCCGGCCAGTTGAAGACGCTCTCGATGAAGATGGCGCCGCCGACCGCCAGCCCGATGGTCGAGCCGATCAGGGTGACGATCGGAAGAAGCGCATTGCGCAACGCATGTTTGGCGATGACCCAGAACTCGAACACGCCCTTGGCGCGGGCCGTGCGCACGTAATCCTGGTTCAGGACTTCGAGCAGCGAAGCGCGCATGTACCGCATGATCAATGCGGCTTGCGCGACCGACAGAAGGGCGGCCGGCAGGATCAGATGGTGAAGGAGATCACCGAGCGAGAATTCTTCGCCCGGCGTCAGCATGCCGCCCGACGGCATCCAGTGCAGGCGGACGGAGAAGATATAAAGGCCGATCAGGGCGCTGAGGAATGCCGGGCTCGAAATGCCGGCAAGCGCAACCACCGACAAGGAGAGATCGGCAAGCGAATTGCGACGGACGGCGCCGATCACCCCGCAGGCGATGCCGGCGACGATGGCGAAGGCAAGGGCGGTGCCCATCAACAGCACCGTCGGCCCGATCCGCGACAGCACCAGACCGAGAACCGGCTGGTCGAGACGCTTGATCGAATAGCCGAGATTGCCCGCCAGCGCCTGCTGCAGCCAGCCCAGATATTGGACGGGCAGGGGCTGGTCGAGCCCGAGTCTTCCACGCAGATCGGCAAGATCCGACGGCGACATCGGCAGGTTCGGATCGATATAGGCATCGATCGGATCGCCGGGTGTCAGGCGCAGCAGCAGGAAGATCAGCATACTCAGGGCGACGAGCATGCCTACCCCTATGATCAGGCGTCTAAGACTGTATCGGAGCATCGTCAATCCGTTTTGTCGGGCCGTCTTGTTCGGCCGTCTTGTCAGGCCGTCCTGTCAGGGTGGCCGAAGCCACCCTTGAGCCTTTGCGGAAAGCGCTATTCGGCGAGCGACCATTTCTGCGGGTCGGCCTGGTAGGGGCCGCCGCCCGGCGCCGGCGTCCAGACGAAATCCTTCGCCTTGGCCGAGACGATGCCGTAGCGGTTTGCCACCCAGAGCGTCGCCCAGGGCAGGTTGGTGTTCATCACCTTGCAGACGTCCTGGTAGGCGGCATCCCGCTTGGCGCTGTCGGGCTCGGCAAGCGCGCTGTCGAGTGCCTTGGTGAGATCGGGCATACGAACTCTGGCGACATTCGGTCCGGCCGGAGGGATCTGCTTCTCGTTGAGGCCGACATTGATGCTTCCGGCATCCGGCCCATTCTGCAGCCCGGCGTAAACCATCTGGAACTGGGCAGCATCGGGCGTCGCATTGAGCACGATGCTGTTATAGGTCGGCGCATCGACGGCGCGCGGAACGATGTTGATGCCGACCTGCGCAAGCATCGCCTGGACGGCGGCAAGCACGTTGGTGGCCAGCGGCGTGGTGTAATAGGTCAGAAGCGTGATCGGGTTGCCGCCGTTGATCTGGTCCCAGCCGGCGTCCTTCAGCAACTTTTTGGCCTTCTCGGGATCGTAGGCATAGGTGTCGATGCCCTGGGGTATCAGCTGTTCGGCGACATAGGCGCAGTTGGCCGGCTTGGCCGCGCCGCCATAGAGGCTCTGGATGATGGCATCGCGATTGATCGCATACATCACCGCCTGGCGGACGCGGACATCCTTCCAGATCGGGGAATCGTGGTTGAAGCCCAGATAGTTGACGACGAAAGAGTTGCCTTCGATGACCTTGAAGTCCTTGTTGTCCTTGAAGGTCGGCACGTCGTTGGAATCGACATAGGTGAACTGGATCTCGCCGGATCTCAGCGCCGCGATCGCTGCGGCCGGATTGGCAAAATAGCGATTGATGACGCGCTCCAGTGCCGGTTTGCCACCGCGATATTCGCTGTTGGCGGCAAGCTCGACATATTGATCGGAAACGTATTTGGTGAATTTGAACGGTCCGGTGCCGATCGGCGCGGTCGACCACCAGGTGTTCTTCGCCAGCTGGTCGACTGGTATCGAGGCGAGCGCATGCTCGGGCAGCATCATCACCTTGGTCATCGTGTCGAGAAAACTGCTGCTGGGTGCGCTAAGCTTGATGACGACGGTGTGATCGTCCGGCGTCTCGACTGACGATATGCCCTTCAGCCGGGCAGCGAGCACCGAGCCGGTTTTTGCATCCATCGCAAGGCCTATGGTGAATTTCGCATCCTTGGCGGTGAAGGGCTTGCCATCATGCCATTTGGCGTCGGCGAGCTTGAACGTGTAGATCATCTGATCCGGGCTGACTTCGTAGGCGTTCGCCAGCGCGCCGACGACCTTCTGCAGCTTCTCGTCATAGGTGATCAGCGGCTCGTAATAGATGCTGAGCCAGGTGAAACCGGCGGTCGCCGCCAGCGGATTGAAGTTGCCCTGGAAACCTCCCGGGCCGACATCGAAGCCGCCGGACAGCGTGGCTGCCTGAGCCTGGGTCGCAGCGACCGACACGACAAGAGCCGGAACGGCTGTTGTCGACAGCAGGGCGCCAAGCGCGATAGCGGATAATCTAGACAGTCTTTTCATGCGTTCCTCCCATGTTTGAACTTGTCTTGTTGTTGGCAATCACCCGGGCAATTCCCTCGTAGTGACGATCCAGGCGCAGGCGCGCCTCCTCCAGATCCTTTGCCTCGATCGCATCGACGATCGCGGCATGATCGCGCCACGTCGCCATCGGATCGGTATTTTCGAGGTTGACGAAATCCGACGCCTTGTAGAAGGCGAGCCAGAAGACATCGATCAGCCGCACGAGCGTTTCGTTGTCCTGGCAGCGAAACAGCAGCCGGTGGAACAGCTGGTCGTCGGTCGCAAAGGTTTCACCGCGCTCGGCATGGGCGCGCATTCGATCGACAGTGGCGCGCAGTTCGGCGATGTCCTCCTCGCCGATCACATCGATCGTCTTGCCGATCAATCCCACCTCAAGCGTGCGCCGGATTTCGAGAACCTCCTCGATCTGCCGCAGGGCGCCCCCGAGGCCGTAAGCGAGGTTGTCGAGAAGCGGCTCGAAGGAAAAGGCCTTCACGAAAATGCCGACGCCGCGCCGTGTCTCCAGCACGCCGAGCGATTCCAGCGCCTTGATGCCCTCCCTCAGCGAATTGCGGCTGACGCCGAGTTGGGCGGCAAGCTCTCCTTCCGCCGGAAGCAGGGTTCCGGGCGCAAGGCCGTTGTCGTCGATATAGGCGCGCAGACTTTCCTGCACGGAGACATGCAAAAGCGGTGCGCGCGTCAGCGGCTTCATCGATTTCAATGTCATGCCGGGTCGCTTTCTCACATCTCCGATAGGAAGCTGTTACATATATACTTGTAGGATATCTGTCAAATGGTCAGGCTCGCGGTGAGGCGTCGGCCACCGGCATTGCAGCGACATCGCTCGTGAATGCGAGAGCTGTTTCCACTTCGATGTCTGGATTTGTACGGTTGAAACATAAGGCTGGGCCTCGGAGACGCGTACAACCTCTTCGGGAGTGGAGAAAGCTATGGATTTCATCCATTAAAAGGTGACTGAAATAATCATCTTATGTTGACAACGCCTGCTTCGCTCCATAGGTTCCGCCCGCATCCGTAAGGTAGGGACCAAGAATGGCGCGTATTTTTTTGAATGTTTCTAATATTGTACCCAGAATTTACAGGGATAGCCTGTTTGCCACGACAGCTCTGATCGCGACCGGCATTGCAGCCTTACCGGCTGCCGCCCAGAGCGCGACCACAGGTGACACCGCGACGGCGCTGGAACCGATCGTCATTCAAGGTGCAGCCTCTGATAGCAAGACCGACCGGACGTCCGTTACCGCCAAGAACAGCGCGGGCGCGACCAAGATCAGCACGCCGCTCGTCGAGACGCCGCGTTCGATCTCCGTCACCACTGAGAAGGAAATCGAGCAACGCGGCGCGCAGAGCGTCATCGAAGCGGTGCGCTATACCGCTGGCGTGACGACCGGGCCGAACGGCTTCGATCCGCGCTTCGACCAGATCTACATTCGCGGCTTCAACATCACGACGGTCGGCGATTTTCGTGACAGCCTGCGTCAGCCCTACATGAATTACGGCATGTTCCGCACCGATCCCTATCAGTTGCAGCGCGTCGAGGTGATCAAGGGACCGGTTTCCGTTCTCTACGGTGCGGGATCGCCGGGCGGCCTCGTCAACAAAATATCGAAGCTTCCGACCGAAGAGCCGATCCGCGAAGTCGGCATTACCTACGGCACCAAGGATCGGGTGCAGGGGATGTTCGATTTCGGCGGGCCGATCAGCGAAGACAACGACGATTTCCTCTATCGCATCGTCGGCCTCGCCCGCCGCGGCGACTCCAATTTCGATATTGCCGACGACCGATATTTCCTGGCGCCGTCCTTCACCTGGAAGCCAGACGAGGGCACGACTTTCACGGTGTACGGCCTGGCACAGGCAGACGAGACCGACTCCAACGTCGGCGCGATCACGACCCTGGACGGCAAGTTCCACGAACTCAGGGAGAGCGATCCCGACTACGACCACCAGAAGGTCAAGCAGCAGCAGGTCGGCTATCAGTTCGAGCATGAATTCGACAACGGCCTGACCTTCCGGCAGAACCTGCGTTATTCGCATCTCGATCTGGAGGCCCGCTATCTCGGCATTACCGGTTGGACCGGGACCGTCGCGCATCGTGGCACGAATGCGATCCGCGACGAAATGAACGTTTTCCAGGTCGACAATCAGCTCGAGGCGAAGTTCGATACAGGCCCGCTTGCCCATACGATGCTGTTCGGGCTCGACTACACCAATCTCCAATCGAGCTTTGGTTACGGCGCAGGAGCCGCGGATCCGGCGTTCGACTTCGATGTCGCCAATCCGACCTATGGTGTCTCGGGCGCCACGCCGGACTATAGCATCCTGGCTTCCGATGCCGACATGCGGCAGGCCGGCATTTATGCGCTGGACCAGATCGAGGTCGGAAACTGGCGCTTCAACCTCGGCGGCCGGCAGACCTGGGTGAACCAGACGCGTGATGCGACCCTGCCCGCGGTCAGCTCGGAGGAGGTCGACAAGAACGCCTTCTCCTGGCAAGCCGGTGCCCTCTACCTCTTCGATAACGGCATTGCTCCCTTTGTCTCGTATGCCACCTCGTTCGATCCGGTGACCAACCGTTCGACCTCAGGCAAGATCCTGGCGCCGACAGAGGGTGAACAGTACGAGGTCGGCGTGAAATACCAGCCGCCGGGCTCCGACATCCTCCTGTCGGCCGTTGCCTATCACATCGTCGAAAAGAACAAGCCGGTGCTGGTCGATCCGCTGTTGTTTGCCTATGGATCGATCGGTGAAGTGACCGGGAAGGGTATAGAACTCGAAGCCCGCGCGGCGGTAGCCGATGGCTGGGATCTTATTGCGGCCTACACTTACAACCAGTCAGAGGTGACGGGAGGGGGCGAAAACGAGGGCAATACGCCAGCCTTGACACCCTCGCATGTCGCCAGCCTCTGGGCCAACTACACGTTCCAGGAAACCAACCCCTTCAACGGCCTGTCGGTCGGCGCTGGTGTCCGTTATGTCAGCGAGAACTGGACGGATACAGCCAATACGTCGAAGAACCCGTCGAGCTTCTACATCGACGCTTCCGCCGCCTATGATTTCGGCGCGATCGACAAGAAGTATGAGGGCCTGACGGCGGCCTTCAATATCCGCAACATTGCCGACGAGCGCGACACCGTCTGCAACGAAGGCTTCTGCTATCTCGGCCAGGGCCGCAACATGACCGGGACGCTGAAGTATCGGTGGTAGGGCATGGCGGCAAAGACGAATAGGGTGTCTCAGCGTCCGACTTCGATTGCCAATCATCCTGTCGCCCACCAGGCCGTTGACGGCGTGGTGGGCGATGGCGCGTTCTCCTATTGGCCGCGGCAAGCTGCTCGGTGCCCCACCGCAGACGGGCATCGTCCTTGCTTGCAGGGATCTCAGCGGCGCCGCACTCTTTGACGGGCTCATCGCCCGGTATGCGCAAAAATTTCCAGGCAGCGACCGCCGTGCGGTCGTCTCGATGTGGACCCTCTATTATTTCAGCATCCTGTCGATTGCCCCAGCCCGCAGATATTCATGCACCGGATCGGGCTGCCGTTGGAGATCGATAGGCCGGGCGTCGGCGGCCGCGGCGAAGCCTGCCCGCTGAAGGACGGCGCCATTGATCTTCCCGACCTCGGTCTGCCCCTCATTTGGCTGCCGCCACCGACCGGGGTTGAGCCACCGGTCTCGACCTCGGTCGGGTTGGGGTGAGGGGCTGTCATCGGCATGAGTCAGGCGGCCGAACATAAGCCCGCTTGAGACGCCGATTACCGATCACCTTTCATGCCCGCCGGCGCAGAACGATCAGCAGCATCGGGGCGCCCACAAGAGCCGAGATCAATCCGGCGGGGATCTGGTAGGGGAAAGCGATCATGCGCCCCGTCCAGTCGGCGATGACGAGAAGAGCCGCCCCGATGAGGGCGGCAGCGAGGAGCTGGGCGGCGGGCCGGCGAAGACAGAGCCCGTGGGCAAGATGCGGCGCCATCAAGCCGACGAAGCTCAAGGGGCCGACGACGAGTGTCGCCGCCGCCGTCATGATCGCCGAGAGACCGAACAGCACCACGCGTGCGGGAACGATCCTGAGGCCGAGTTCGCTTGCCGTCTCGGTTCCGAGCTGCAGCAGGGCAAGCCAGCGGCTGGCGAGAAAGGCTACGGCCAGGCAGGCGAGCGCAATCAGAAGGGCGCTTGCCGCCACCGCATTGTCGACGAAATAGGTAGAGCCCGCCATCCAGCGGATGAGCGCCAGGCCGCGCGGATCGCCGCTCGCGGCAAGGACGCCGATCCCGGCGTCGAGGATCGCACCGAAGGCGATGCCGGCGAGCAGCACACGGTTCGGGCCGAAGCCGGAACGCGCGCTCAAGAGGAAGATCAGGGTCAGCACGGCAAGGGCGCCGCCGCCGGCAAAGCCAAGCTGGACGGCCAGGCTGGGCGCCGCAAAGACAAACATGGCGGCCGCAACGCCAAGCGTTGCTCCTGCCGATACCCCGAGCACCTCGGGGCTTGCCATTTCGTTTCCGGTCAGCCGCTGCAGGATCAGCCCGGTCACGCCGAGCACGGTTCCGGCACCGAATGCGGCGGCGACCCGCGGCAGCCGCAGGGGAAGGATTTCGTCCCACGAGGCGGCCGGCAGCCATGCCCAGGAGCCGTCGGGTGCACGGCCGAAGAAGATCGCGGCAGTCGCCAATGCGATGACCAGGACGAGCAGCGCAGCGAAGGATGCCGTTCTGTTGTTCATTAGATGTTGGGGTGATGCCACGCCGGGCAGCGCGCGCGAGGCGGTGGCGAGACGTGGGAGAAGAGCGATCAGGATCGGGCCGCCGAGCAGTGCCGTCACCGCTCCCGTCGGGACGAAATCGCCTGGAGCAACAAGCTTGATCGCCTGATCCGTCAGCAGCAGAAGTCCGGCGCCTGCAATAGGTGACCAGATCAACTGGCTGAGAATCCGCCTGGCGCCCGCGAGCCGCACGATCTGCGGGGCGACCAGCCCGATGAAGCCGATGACGCCGACGGCGCTGGTGACGAAGGCGCTGAGCGCGATGGCAATCGCCAGCATGAAACCGCGGGCCCATTTGATCGGCAGGCCGAGGCTCGTTGCGCCGGCATCACCGATCTGGCTCAGCGTCAGCGGTCTTGTGGCCAGAAGGGCAAGCGCCGCCAGCAGCGCCACCTTCGGCAGCAGCGACGCCGGGATCGCCCAGCTCTGCTGCGACAGCGACCCGGCGCCCCAGATGAAAATCCCCGAGAGATATTGATCGTTCATCAGCACCAGGATGGCCGCCGCCGCCCCGCACCAGAGACCGACAATCATGCCTGACAAGATAAGCGAAAAGGGCGAAAAACCGTGGCGGGCGCTGATCGAAAAGATGGCGAAGGCGGCAGCGGCACTGCCGGCAAGCGCGACCGCGTCCCTGCCCCATCCCGTGAGTGAGGGAACAGCGAGCATGACGGACACCAGCGCCAGATTGGCACCGGTGGAAATGCCGAGCGTCGTCGGCGAGGCCAGCGGATTGCGCAGCACCTGTTGCAGGATCGTGCCGGAGAGTGCGAGTGCTGCGCCGGCAATCAGCGCTGTCGCCATGCGCGGCAGCGTCGAATAGAGGAAGAGAAGGCGCTCGGCATCATAACCGCCGGAGGCCGCCTCGAGATGGGGCAGTGCCGCCCAAACCTCCCTTACGGCAAGGGCCAATCCGGAAAAGAGCAGGAGGCCCGCAAGTGCGGGCGCCCCGAAGTGCGAAAATCTGGCCTTCATCGGGCTGAAGTCTCCAGCGTATCGACGACCAGGGTCGAAAACCGCAGCGCCTCCTGCACCATTCCGAACATCAGAACGCCCGGAATGACCGAGATTCGCCGCTGTCTGACAAAGGGAAGGCTGGTCCAGAGCGGGCTGTCGGAAAGCTGCGTCAGGACGTCGGGTGGAAGCAGCGGCGAAACGACAATCAGATGCGCTTCTTCGTCGAGTTCGGCGAGCTGTTCCAGGCCGATCGTTTGAAATCCCCAGTAGCTGGTCTCGCCCTTCCAGGCATTCTCGAGGCCGATGCGCTTCATGGCGCCGCCGAAAAGCCCGGGGCCGCCGTAGATGCGGGCATGTCTGTTGTCGATAAAGTTGATGACGGCAACCGGAGGCGCAGACAGGTTTTTTGTCCGCTCGCGCAATCGATCGAACGTGGCATTGGCATGGGACAGAAAAGCCTTTGCCTGCTCTGCCCGTCCGATCATCGTGCCGAGCCGCAGCGTTTCGGCGTAGGAACAGGTCAGCGCCTCGCTGTGCTCGGCGTAGATGGTGAACCGCTCCACCGGCGCGATCCGTGACAGTTTATCGTCCAGTGCCGCAAGGAAAGGGGTGCTCAGAATGAGCGACGGCCCAATGCTGGTGAGGACTTCGAGATTGATCTCCGATGTGGTGCCGAGATCGACGACGCCGGCCGGCATCGTCGGTTCGACCACCCATTCTCCCCAGTTTCTCAGGGAAACGACGGCGCGCGGCGTCTGGCCCAGCGCCAGCATCGTCGAGGCCAGTCCATAGTCAAGCGAAACCACCCCGCCGTCGCCGGCGCGCACGGTTGCGGGTGCGCCGGTCATTACCAGCGCGCCAAGCAGAAAGTCTCGTCGTCTCAAAGCGTCGTCTCGGCCTGGACGCCGGCGAGCGGCTTGACCATGAACAGGCACGGGTGGTCCTCGTCCCATAGTTTTGCAAAGACCTCCGCCCTGACGAAGCCGTTCTGGTCGTAGAAGCGCCGCGTAGCCTCGAATTGCGGTTCCTCGCGGTCGCGCGGGGCGAGCGTCTTGACCGTCAGCAACCGGGCACCTGCGTCATGGCTGAAGCGTTCGGCTTCTTCGATGAGCTGACGTCCGGCGCCGCGACCGTGATGTTCGGGGCGGGTCGCGATCAGCGCGATTTCGACGGCGCCGGGCAGGTGCGGCTTCAAAGCCATCAGCGCGGTGACGACATCGGCTTCGATATAGCCGAACACCGGCAGCTCTTCGATCACCTGGACACTCGCCTCGATGACCTCCGGTTCGGAAAACCAGTCGGGCAAAGCCCCCATGATCGATCGGCAGAGCTCCGCCTTGCCTGTCAGGATCTCAACTGTCCTTCCCATTTTTTCTCGCTTTCACTCCGTCGATTTAAACTTGACTCCTGTTATCACCTTAAAATAGACACTGCAATCAAATCGTGTACTTTCCCTCCAAAAAGGAGCGCCACGACCGCGTCGACCAGTAACGACAGAGCCTGATTTTCCATTTGTAAAAAGGGTACAGGACAATGCAAGCATTGCTTCGCGATGTGAATGGAAATGCCGTTGTCAACGCCATGATCGAAAACAAGGATAAGCTCCTGAAAACGATTGAAAGCGTTGTCAAATCAAGGTCATATTCCGAGGATATCTTTCAGGATGGCGTGATTAAAGCTTACGGGGTCAAAACAGATGGTATTCGTTGCCCGATCGGCTACGCCTTCCGGATGGTCTATAATCTCGCACTCGACGAAAGCCGCCGCCGCCGTCAGCAGATGAACAACTATAGGTCGATCGACCAGGTTCAGGAGATCACGGCTCCCATCCCCACCGTACTCGACCAGCTTGTCGCTGCCGAGACGCTGCGCGATGTGCTTGCCTCGCTCGAGGCCCTGCCGAAGCGCACCAACGATGCCTTCATACGGCACCGCCTCAACGGCGTGCCGCAGAAGGATATTGCCGCCGAACTCGGCGTCTCACGGACCCTCGTCAACTTCATGATCAAGGCGGCGGAGGAGCATTGCCATCTGGCAATGAACGAGCCCGCCCGCCCCGATCACGAACGCGCGCGGGATATTACCGCTTCGCGGCGTGCAGCGCCTGCTGCAAATCGTTCCACAACAGTTCCGGCTCTTCCAGCCCAACGGCGAAACGAACTGTCTGCTCGCTCACGCCGAACCGGATGAAGGAGGTCATCCGGTCGGGGATCTGCAGCGCCACCTTGGCGGGGACCACCAGCGTTTCGGGTCCCCCCCAGCTGACGCCGAGGCGGATGTCGCGGAGACTATTCACAAAACGGGCGACGTCGATATCGGGATTGAGGTCGAAGGCGAACAGCCCGGCATAACCCGTGAGCGTCGCCCGACCGGGATGATCCTGAAAGACCGGGTGACGAACGCGGGCGATTGCCGCATGCTGCTTCAGCCGATCCGCCAGCAGAAGCCCGCTGCGCTCATGCTCCTTCAGCCGCACACGCAGGGTGCGCATGCCGCGCAACAAGAGCCAGGCCTCGAACGGCGAAAGCTTGGCGCCGACATAGGGATAGGAGGTCGCGTTGATCCTGGCGATCGCCTCCTTCGAACCGACGACGACGCCGGCGACCGTATCGCTGTGGCCGCCGAGATATTTCGAGGCGGCGTGAATGACGATATCGACGCCGTGCTGGATCGGCTTCTGAAAGAGCGGCGTTGCCCAGGAATTGTCGATGATGGTGGTAACGCCCGCCTCTTTCGCCATGGCCGACAGGGCCGCGATGTCCTGCAGCTCGAAGACGAAAGATGTCGGGTTTTCAAGGTAGAGCAGCTTGGCGCCCGAGAGCGCCTTGCGGACCTCGTCGTGGTCCGCCGGGTCGACGAAATCCACCCCGACGCCGAGCCTGCCGAGCAGTTTGACCAGAAGACGGTAGACATCATTATAGAGATGGCGGACGGCAACGACCCGGTCACCAGCCTCTACGAGGCTCAGAATTGTCGAAGTAATGGCGGCCGTTCCGCTCGAGAAGGCGCGTCCATCCTCGGCGCCCTCGAGGCGGGCGACCAGGAGCTCGAATTCGCGGACGGTCGGATTGTCGCCGCGCGAATAGATGTAGTTGCGCGTGCGGCCTGCAAAAACATCCTCCATCGCCTCGTAGCTGTCATAGGTGAAGAGCGAGGTCTGGAAGATCGGCGGCGACACGGCGTTGAATGCCGCCGGATCGACAGGGGTGAAGAGATCGTCGGCGATCGCATGGGCGCCGAGGTCGTGCGGGTTGATCGACTGGTTCATGGTCATCCTCTCATGGACAAAAGCTGGGAGTGGGACGGATGGAGGTCAGATGGCCGGTGGAGCGTTGCCGGAGCGCGCTGAGCGACCTCGCCAGGCAGACGGCCGACAGCAGGCCGGTCAGGGCGGAGGCCAGGAACATGGCGGCCAGCAGGCCTGAAAAGCCGAAGAAGGGCGGCAGCAGCGCAAGCAGCGGAAACAGCAGATAGCCGTTTTGCGCCAGGCCGACGGCAATCGCGGCTTTCGGCCGGCCCTGCGCCTGGAAGAGGATCAGCACCGTTTGCCGCAGGCCGAACAGCAGAAGAGGAAGATGGGTTGCGATGATCGCCTGCCCGGCGATCCCAATCACCGCCTCATCGTCGGTGAAGAACGAGGCGAGATGTTCGGAGAAGGCAAGCGCCATCAGACCATAGGCGCCGCTCACCGCACTCGTGACCGCTGTCAGGATGCGGGTCGCCGACAGCACCCTGGCCATATCGCCTCGACCCCAGGCAAAGCTTAGAATGGACTGAGCCCCAAGCGAGATACCGATAACGGGAAGTGTCCCGACAGCAAGCAGCCGCAAGGCAATCCCGATGCCGGCAATGCCGGCTTCTCCGTGATAGGTGGCGGCGAGCGACACCATGATCGCAATCGCGCCTGCCGTCGTCAGGCTGGTCAGTGTCGTCGGCGCCCCGACGGCAAGGACGGGCCTGAGATTGCGGATATCTGCCAGCCGCCAGTCAAGGCTCAGCTGGACCGTCCCAAGCCGCCTGAAGTGGTAAGCGCCATAGATGGAAAGCGCGACGAGTTGGGACAGGATGGTGGCGATGGCCACGCCCTGCAGGCCGAGGCCGAAGCCGAAGATCATGATCGGGTCGAGGATCATGTTCAAGGCAAAGCAGGCGACCAGCGTCCACATGCTGAAGCGGGCGTTACCCTCGGCGATCGCCAGGAAATCGAGAATAATCTGCGCCATCGTCAGCGGGATCGAGATCGCGATGATGAGGAGGTAATGCTGCGCAAGCGGCTCGATTGCTGATGTGGCGCCGAACAGCAGCAGATCGGGAAACAAGATGAGTGCGAGCGCACTTGCCGCGCCGAAGGCGACGCCGGCAGCAAGACTGATCGAAGCGATTGCGCCTGCCCGCGAGCGGTTGCCGGCGCCGAGTAGCCGCCCGACCTCGGTTGCGACGCCGACGCCGATGCCTTCGCCGAAGGCGGCGATCAGCATCAGGATCGGCAGGACGATCATGATCGCCGCGATCTGGTCTTCGCCGATCATGCCGACGAAGACCATGTTGATGGTGTGATGCGCGGCATTGATCGATAGGCCGAACATGGCCGGCAGTCCAAGCCGCAGCAGCAGCCTGAGAAGCTGAGGACTGGCAAGATCCTCCGGGGCGAGGCTCCGTCGTTTCCTCATGCTGCCGCTCATCTCGCTCATGTCGTTCATGATGCAGGCACCCAGAGATGATCGCCGAAGAAGCGCTCGCGGGTCAGCATCACCAGCAGCGCCCGCTTATGCGGAAAATTGAAATGCTTGACCTTGGCGAAACCCGAGCGATCGAGGTTGCGGATCTGCTGCTCGTGACTGGCGCGCGGCTCGCCGACGATGCGCCTGGTGCGTGGATCGTCGAGGAAGATGAAATGCATCAGCGACGGAAGCCAGGCGCTGATCCATTTCTTGCCGCGATAATCGGGTTCGCCGATCGCCACATGCCAGCCGCGATCGTAATCGTCGGCGTCGTAGAAGGGGCCGAGCCGGTTCTCCTTGGCCCAGTAGACCTCGAAATAACCGAAAGGGATATCCGCGAAACTGCCGATCAGCGGCAGGACATGCGGATCGGCGATCCGCTCCTCCAGGATCTCCCGGTGTTTGTCGAGCGAGCCGGCATCCTCCCAGATCGTGTTGACCTGTTCGTCGTTCATCCAGCGGTGAAAGATGGCAAGGTCGGTCTCGGGGTCGGCGACCCGCAAGCTGATATCGCGTTCCAGCCAGGGGATGAAGCGCTGGTAGACCGTGCCCTTCGGCTTTGCCGGCCGGCGCGGATGATAGCGGCCGGCGGTCATTTCCTGCACCGGCGGCAGCGGATAGGTGAGCTGCGGCAGCCAGAGCGACGGCCATTGCCAGAGGATCTCCGACTCCAGCCTGCCGCCGTCACCGGAAATATGCAGCGGGAGGCTGGTCCGATGCCCCTCGAACATGATTGATTTGATCGAGCGATTTTCCGCCGTCACCGCTTCGGCGGCCGCCATCAGAAGCTCCGCCGATCGCGCGGGATCACCATGGTAGAAGGTCAGCGTCGCGGTGCCGGCCTCGACCTCGAATGCGGCTTCGTGGTGCCCGTGCGCGGTCTTCAGATGGATGAGATTGGGTGCGAGGCTGACGTAGCTGCGCGACTGCAGAACGCGCCTTTGTTTGGCGGCGTCGAAATCCATGATGTTCTCCTTGACCGACAGGGCTTTTGATGCGGCGAGCGTAAGCCCGCTCTTGTGCTGATTTGGTAGAATGACGATCCATCTCCGGCCCGATTTAGGGCTTGGAGAAGAAAAAAATTCTCAGGAATTTTCTAAACCGCAGCCGTCGGGATCCGTCATTTGCGCATGACATCCATCTCTGCAGGAGCCTCGAATGGACAATCTTGAGCCTCGCGACGATCTCTGGATCGCCGTCATCGACACCGAGCGTCACTACTCGGTCTGGCCGCAGGACAAGCGGATTCCCACCGGCTGGGAACCGGCCGGCTTTGCCGGTTCACGTCAGGAATGCCTGGCCCATATCCGCGGCGTCTGGACCGACCCGCGTCCCCTCTCGCTGCGCTCGGCAATGTCAGGCGATGCGCGTCTCTGAATAACGTCCGGATCCCCAAGATGAACAAGCAAATCACAAATTTCGCCGATGCTTCCCCGACCGATGCCGCAATGGATGCGGTCTTCGAGAGCTTTCCGCTGACGATCGCGCAGAAGCGCATCTGGTCGCTGGAGCAGATCGGCAACTACACCGTCTTTCCCGACCAGGTCATCGGGCTGCGATTGAGCCCGGCAGCCGGCATCGAGACGATTGCCGGCGCCTGCCGGGCGCTCGTGGCACAGAATCCGTCGCTTGCCTTGCGCTTCCGCCGGCTGGCGGGCGGGCGCATCGAGCAATATCGCGGCGCATCGAACGCGGTGCCGATCGAGATCCTCGGCCAAGACGGCGCGGCCCTTTCCGAGCCGGATGCCGCGGCTGCACGGAAAGCCTTCCGCGACAAGCGCTTCGATCTCCTGGAGGCCCCCGGTGCGCGCATCCAGATCATCCGGCTTGCCCAGGGACAGTCGCTGCTGACGATCGTGCTGCATCCGATCGTCTGCGACGACCGCGAAAAATCCGCCCTCGCCGGGTCGCTGGCGCGCATTCTCGATGACGAGCCGGTTGGCGACATGCATCCGGTGGACATGTCGGCCGGCACGCGGGAGGCCGATTGGCTGGAGACGGACGAGGCGCGGGAAGCACTTGCCTATTGGCGCGATGCGATCGGCCTCGACTATGCCGCCTCGACCTTTCCCACCCGCTTCAACAGCGGCGGGCTGGCAGGCGTGGCGCGCGCCCAGCATCGATTTTCGATCGAACCCGACCTCTGGAGCAAACTCGAACGGCATGCGGGGGATAAGGGAGTGCATGTCAAGCGTGTGCTGCACGCCGCCTTTTGCGCGCTGCTGGCGCGCTATAGCGGCAACTACGCTTTGCTGACCGGCCTGCTGGTCGCGCGGCCCGACAGGCAGCATTTTGCCAGCCGCGGCCGTGCCGAGCAGGTGCTCCCCCTCATCCTGTCGCTGACCTCTAGACATTCCATCGACGATGTCATCGCGGCGATCTCGCAGGCGAGCGAGGAGGGCGAGCGCCGGCTCGTGCCGCTGGAACGCATCACCCAGGAACTGGTGGTCGACGAAGCCGCCGCCCAGGAAGCCGTGGTCAAGGCGCTGTTCGAATTCCGTGGACCCTATGCGCTGCCCGGCAACGCCACCAATCTAGAGCCGCCGGGGGCCCGCGCCGACAGCGAGCTTTCCCTGGTGGTCGAGGCGCATTCGGACGGTGCATCCGTGCTGATCGACTACGCGCAGGATCTTTATGACGGCGCTTTGGTTGCCCGGCTCGCTAGGCATTTCGGCCTCGTGCTGGAACAGATGGTCGCGCAGCCGAATGTGCGGATCAAGGATGTCGAACTGGTGGGGGCTGACGAGCTCGACTGGTTGTCGGCGCCTTACGAGGATGATGTCGTCAACGACGACAGGCCGGTGCATGAATTGATCGCAGCCCATTCGCGTCGGACGCCCGAGAAGACCGCGATCGTCTATGGCGACGAGGAGTGGAGCCATGGCTGGCTGGAGGCGAGCACCAACCGCCTCGGACATCGGCTGCGGCAGCTCGGCGTCCGCGCCGAGGTGACGGTCGCCATCTTCATCAAGCGCTCGCCTGAGGCCGTGGTCGGCATCCTGGCGACGCTGAAGGCCGGCGGCGCCTATATCCCGGTCGAGCCGGATCATCCGCCGGTGCGCAACCACCACATCCTGCGCGACGGCGGCGTCAAGATCGTGCTCACCCACAGCTGGCTGCGCCATCGCCTGCCGGAAGAGCTCGACACGATCGTCCTCGAACTCGACAAGATCGATCTCGACGGCGAGCCGGATACGCCGCTCTATATTCCCACCCACAAGGATCAGCTCGCCTATGTCATGTACACCTCGGGCTCGACAGGATTGCCGAAGGGCGTCGCCGTCGAGCACGGCCCGCTGACGCACCATTTGCAGAATACCTCGCGTGTCTACGGCATGAGTTCGGAGTCCCGCGAGCTGCCGTTCCTGCCCTTCAGCTCGGACGGCGGTCATGAGCGGTGGATGAACCCGCTGATGGAAGGCGGCAGCATCATTCTTCCCGATCAGCCGCTGTGGACGCCGGAGGAGACGCTGACGGCAATGCGCAAACACGGCGCCAACAATGCCAGCATTCCCACAACCTATCTGCAGCAGCTGGCGGAATGGGCCGATATCACCGACGGCGCGCCGCCGATGCGGCTTTATTCCTTCGGCGGCGAGGGGCTGGCGCAACCGACCTTCGATCTTCTGTCGCGGGCGCTGAAATCGGAATGGCTGATCAACGGCTACGGTCCCACAGAAACCATCATGACGCCGATGGTCTGGAAGGTGAGGGCCGGCACGAAGTTCCAGGGCGTCTACGCCCCGCTCGGCCGCGCCGTCGGGCTGCGGCGCGTCTATGTGCTCGATCCCGATCTCAACCCGTGCCCGATCGGCGTGACCGGCGAGCTCTATATCGGCGGCGAGGGGATCGCCCGCGGCTATCTCGGCAAGCCGGATACCACGGCCGACCGCTTCGTCCCTGATCCGTTCTCGAAGGAGGGCGGCCGGCTTTATCGCTCCGGCGATCTGACGCGCTGGCGCGATGACGGAACCGTCGAATTCGTCGGCCGTGTCGACCATCAGGTGAAGCTTCGGGGCTACCGCATCGAACTCGGCGAGATCGAAGCAGCACTCCTCCAGCAGCCCGGTGTCGGCGAAGCCCTGGTCGTGCTGCGCGACGACGATGCCGGCGAGAAGGCGCTGGTCGCCTATGTCGTGCCCAAGAAGGACGAGACGTTGAACGTCGAGACCGTCCGCGCCGGTCTCGAACGCAGCCTGCCCTCCTATATGGTGCCGGCAGCCGTGGTCGAGCTGGAAAAGATGCCGACCAATCCGAACAGCAAGCTCGACCGCTTCGCGCTGCCGGCGCCCCAGCCGGTCCGGCGCGAAATCGTCGAGCCGGCGACCACACTCGAAGAACAGGTGCTCGACGTCTGGCGGCAGGTTCTGAAGCTGGAAGCGATCAGCGTCGAGGATAATTTCTTCACGATCGGCGGCAATTCGCTCGGCGCGATCCGCATCCTTTCGCAGCTTCGGCAGCGCCGGCCGAAAACGCCGCTCACCGTCGCCGATATTTTCAATAACCCGACCATCCGCGCCTTTGCCGGCGTGATGGAGCAAGGGGCCGACCGGGATCTGTCGGAGGTGATCGTGCTGCGCGCCTCCGGCGCCAAGCCGCGGCTCTATTGCTTCCCGGGGCTTCTCGTCAGCACCCGCGAATATGTGAAGCTCGTCGATTATCTCGGCGCCGACCAGCCGGCGACCGGCTTCATTTGCCATTCGCTCTCCGAAAAGAAGGAAGTCGGCGCGCCGATCGAAGATATCATCGAGAGCTACGTCGATAACATCAGGACCCATAGCAGGGGAGCGCCCTGCACTTTCCTCGGCTGGTCCTGGGGCGGGCTTCTCGCCTATGAGGCTGCCCGCACGCTCGGCAACGAGGTCGACGTCAGGATGATGGCGATGGTCGACGTTTGCGATCTCGGATCGGAATTTGCGATCGGCGCCAAGCCGAGATTCCGGCCGGGCGAGCGCGACGCGCTGCACCGCGACGTCGAGGCATGGCTGCAGAAGACGCAGATGCGTTCCGAATGGGACCGGCTGCTGTCGACGATGGATGCCGATACCTACGATCAGTTCCTTCGCTTCGTCGGCGACGAAAAGGATCCGCTTCCGACCGACGGGCCGGATATCAGCAGCCGCGAGCATACGTTCTGGGTGCTGATCGACAACGCCCTGATCTTCCGCAAGCATCGGCTGGTTCCCCATGATGTGCCGATCTATCCCTGGGCGGCCGACGACAGCCTCAACCGCGGCCTCAACCTGATCGATTGGCGCCGCCTGTCGCCGCGGGCGCACGCGGCCGAAATCATCACCGGCACCAACCATCTGCATATGATCGGGTCTCCCGCCTTCCACTCAAGGCTCGCCCTGCGTCTCAAGGAAACAGAGAAGGACTTCGCATGACCGTCGCTTTTACCCGCAGGGACGCCCTCAACGAGCCGCTCGATCTTGCCGGCATCGGCATCGGCCCCTCCAATCTGAGCCTCGCCTGCCTGCTGGAATCGGTGCCCGAGGTCCGCAGCCGCTTCTTCGAGCAGCGGGACTCCTTCGACTGGCATCCCGGGATGATGATGCCCGGCGTCGAGCTGCAATCGTCCTTCCTGAAAGACCTCGTCACGCCGGTCCTGCCGACCAGCCGCTGGTCGTTCGTTTCCTATCTGGTGGCGCATAAGAGACTGTATGCCTTCCTCAACGCCAATTACGACGCCGTTCCCCGGCAGGAATTCGCACGTTATCTCGCCTGGGTCGCCAAGGGCGTGGAGGGTTTGCGCTTCGGAACGGAGATCCGCGATGTCGAGCACCGCGACGACCGCTTCGTCCTGCGTTTCGACAACGGCCAGGAAGAGGCGCGCAACCTGGTGATCGGCACGGGATCTTCGCCCTTCGTACCCGACTGGGCAAAACCCTTCCTAGGTGCTGATTGCTTCCATAACAGCGAGGCGAAATCGCGTATCAGCGATCTTCGCGCCGGCCGCATCGTCGTGGTCGGCGGCGGTCAAAGCGGCGGCGAGGTCGTGGAAGCCCTGCTTGCCGATCACGGTTCCATGAGCGAACTGACATGGATCAGCCGGCGGCACAATTTCGAGCCGATCAACGACACGCCGTTTTCAAACCAGGTCTTCTCGCCTGAGTATGTGCAGGCCTATCTGAAGCTCAGCGGCGAGCAGAAGCAGGCAGCCCTGAAGAACTCGATCCTGACAAGCGACGGCCTGTCGATTTCGACGATCCACTCGATCTACCGCCGTCTCTATGCGCTGCGTTATCTCGAACCGGGCACGCTCAATGCATCTCTGTCGCCGAGCCGTGACGTGATCCAGATGGAGCGAAACGGCAATGCCTATCGGCTCATCGTCCGGAACCATTTCGACGGCGGCATAGAAGTGCTGCATGCCGATGCCGTGGTTCTGGCGACCGGCTACAGGTTCCGGTTGCCCGATGCGCTCGGCTCGCTCAGCGAAAGGATAAGCCTCGACAGAAACGGCTATCCCACCCTGAACGACGATTACACCATGCAGTGGACGGGGCCGAGAACCAACCGGCTGTTCGCGCAGAATGCCGGCCGGTACTCACACGGCATCGCCGACTCGCAGCTCAGCCTCATGGCCTGGCGCAGCGCCGCCATCGTCAACTCGCTTCTCGGCCGGCAGCATTTCGATGCCGAGCCCGACAACTCGCAACTGGTCTGGGCGACGGAGGTTTCGGCGATGCCGCATCAGTTGCGCGCCGGCTATTCGGACGGCATGCTGTCGTCCTGAAACAGGCGTGTATGAATCTCGGGGAGCCCTGACCGGGAGCAAACAGCCAGCGCAACGACGTGCTGGCTGCCCCTCTCGATCAGACGGTGATGCCATTGCCGGTCCGGTTCGCCGATCATGACAGGGATGCCGACCTTCCGGGAAAAAGCGACATTGCGAGGATCTTCCCGCAAGCCCACGCCAAGCGCCTTGAGATGGCTCTCCTTCAGCGTCCAAAGTTCAACGGCGGCTCGCGCACGTTGATGCGCGGGCAATTCATCGAGCCAGCGTCGCTCGTCCAAGCTGCAATAGGTGTCCAAAGTCACCTCTTCGATCTCGGTGTCGGCGCGCTCGCAATCTATTCCGATGCGCTCGCAGCCCGCCGCAACCGCGACCGCCACCAGCCCGTCGGCATTGGACAGGCTGAATTGCGGTCTATCGCGACCCTCAAGGCTTAGCTTGCCGTGTTCGTCCGCGACCAACACGATCCCACCCGGCAGCGTCCCGGTATGGGCGCTCAACAGGCGCCGTAAGAGATAGCGGCCGGCTATGAACGAGGCTCGATCTCGTTCAAACCGATAGGTCGCCGCCCGATCCCGTTCATCCGGTGAGAGCGACTGCATCCAGCGGTTTCGGTCACGTTCGTTCCTGGAATACTGCCAGAGAGAGATTTCGATACCGGCAGGTTGGCTTTCTGATAGCTGCATGGATCCAGTATGGGTTCCCAGGGCCGATTGGCAAGCACGCAGCTGCTTGCCGACGTTGCGGATGGCAGGCAGCGGCGTCCATTCCCTGACAGGTGCCACACAAGTTAATTTCAGGACCTCTTTCGGCTCTGCTCCACGGCCGACGATCGGCGAGGAGCCGATCTCGGCCAAGAGATATTTTCACTCGCTGAGGCTGTTTTTCTCAAAGTTACCATGAACTTATGGTCGTGTCATGGCTCCAATTAATCGCAGAAGTGTCGGTCGGCGCAAAGTTTTCTAAAAACGACACCGGCGCCGCCGTTTAGTTAATACTAAATTATTAAATCCGGTGCGAGATTTTGCATCAACCGGAAAGCCGGTCGTCCCAGCAAACCTTCGAGGAGACCCGCATGAAGCGCCCGAGTATCAAGCAGGCCCTGATCTTAAAGCTGACAATTATCAGCGCGTTCATGGTTGGACTGTCCTATATCTCGCTGACCACGATGTCGACGCTTCGGGCCAATGCCGAACAGATCGGGACCTTCTGGATGCAGCGGCTGGTGACGGCTCGTGAGATCAAGGACAACTTCCTCGATCTGAAACTGAGCTATGCTCAGTATCTCCTGGAAGACACGGCTGAGGAGCAGAAAGCCGGAAAGCAAGAGATCGACGCCGCAGGCATCGCGCTCGACAAGATTGTCGCCGAATATGAAAACGGCGTCCGCACGGCGCGTGGGCGCGAACTGATCAATCAGATCAAACCGGAACTCAGCAAATATCGCGAACTGGCAGATCACATGATCGCGCTTCAGACCAGCGAGAAGACACCTGAAGCCGTTCGGTTCTTCAAGGAAAATCTGGAGCCGCAAGCTGTGCTGGTGAACAAGGCGGTGGCCGATCTGGTTGCTTTCATTCTTAGTCAGGCCGAAGGCTTCGTAACTGCGAGCGGTGTTTCTGCGGATTCGGCCTTCATCTTGACGGCAGCAATTGCAGCAATCGCCGTATTGATTGCCGTGGCGGGCATCGTGTTTGCCATATCAGGAATTGCCAACCCGATCCGAAGAACCGCATCCGCCATGAAGCGCTTGTCGGATGGCGACCTCGACAGTGATATTCCCTATGCCGGCCGCGCCGACGAAGTCGGTGAAATGGCCAACGCGGTCGAGATCTTTCGTCAGAACGCCCTTAACGTCGTCAGGCTTGAGAAGGAGGCCGCCGACTCCCGCAGTGAGAGCGAGGCGGCGCGCAAGGCCGCCCAGCAACGCGCCGAACGCGAAGCTGAACAATTGCGTTTCGCAACCACGACATTGGGTGGGGGCCTCCGGCGGCTAGCGGCAGGCGACATATCCTTCCAGCTCTCGGAACAGTTTGCATCCGAATACGAAACCTTGCGCGAAGACTTCAACGCTTCGCTCCGGCAGTTGGGTACGACGATCGGCGCGGTGCTGCAGACCGTACACAGCATAGACAATGGCACCGGCGAAATTGCATCTGCCGCGCAGGACCTTTCCAAGCGTACCGAACAACAGGCAGCTTCTCTTGAGGAGACGGCCGCAGCCTTGGACGAGATCACGTCGAATGTGACGATGGCCAGCAAACGCACCGATGAGGCACGCCATGTAGCGGTGGAAGCCAATGTCAGCGCTCAGCGGTCGGCAACCGTGGTAGCGGAGGCCGAACAGGCCATGCGGCGTATCGAGGACAGTTCAGAACAGATTTCGAACATCATTGGTGCAATCGATGAAATCGCCTTTCAGACGAACCTCTTGGCGCTTAACGCCGGCGTCGAGGCTGCCCGTGCGGGTGAGGCGGGCAAAGGTTTTGCCGTGGTCGCACAGGAAGTCCGTGAGCTTGCCCAGCGCGCCGCTCAAGCAGCCAAGGAGATCAAAGGCTTTATTCAAAAGTCGTCAACCGAAGTGCAAAATGGCGTGAAGCTGGTTCTCGAAACCGGAACGTCGCTCAAGTCGATCGGCGAGTATGTCGTACAGATCAACCAGCTGATGGATGCGATTGCCACTTCGGCGCGCGAGCAGTCAACCGGGCTTGCCGAGATCAATACCGCCGTCAATCAAATGGACCAGACGACCCAGCAAAATGCGGCAATGGTCGAGCAGTCGACGGCCGCCGCCGCCTCGCTGTCCTCCGAGGCAGGCCGCCTGCGGGATCTGGTCAATCAGTTTCAATTGGACGGCGACAAAAGCGCGGCAGGCATGGAGCGCGCCGGGCGGGCCTTCGAAGGCAACATGCCGATCCGGTTGGTCACTCCGCGACGTGTGACGCAGAGATGAAGCGCGACTGACGTCCGGTCAGAGAACCGGCATCATTTGTCGTGAGGTCGATGCAGTCAGCATCGAGTTGCTCTTGATCTCCGCGACAACCGGCTGTCTTTGCAGCCCACCCGACGTCGATGCGCCGGAGAAGGATCTACCAGCGCAGCAGGCGAGGGCCGGTGGCGGCGCCGAGCGCGCCGGTGAGCAGGATGCCCAGCGAATACCAGATCAGCACGAAGGGCATGCCGTTCTCGGTGCAGAACCACGAATAGACCCAGGCGCCGGCTGCGCCTGCGGCAATGCCGGCGACGAAGCCCGTCAGCCGCAGATCCGAGGGTGCCGCCTGGCGCAACGCCCAGACGGCGCCGGCATAGACGGGTATCGCGAAACCGAGAATCAGCAACGGGCAATGAAGGGCCGAGGAGCCGAGGATCAGCACCGGGTAAGTTTCGGTCGGGGCCATCATCAGCTGGGCGGCTGCGGCCGCCGTCATGGCGGCGAAGATTAAGGCAAGCAGGCCGAAAAAGCGGCCCTCGGATCCGTCGGGGCGGGAAAGCCGATAGACGGCGAGGAAGGCGGTTACGGCAATCAGCGCATTATAGGCCGATTTGATCCAGAAGACCGGCAGCATCAGCACATCCGGCATATCGACCCGCGGGCCGAGAATGGCCAGCATCAACAGCAGCGAGAGCCCGAGCGCCGGCACGATGCCGAGGGCGAAGCGGCGCCGTAGCGCATTACGCGGCACCGGCTCCAGGTCGCTTGCCAGGCGTTCGATGATATCGTCCGTCTTTGTCACGATGCGCCTCGCAATCTCTCCGCGAGCGCCTTCAGCGCCCGGTGGATGCCTACCTTCACCGCCGATTCAGACTGACCGGTGCGGCTTGCGGCGTCGGCGACCGACTGGCCTTCCAATTTCACCTGGCGGATCAGCTCGCGCTGTCTCGGTGACAGCCCGTTCAGCAACCGCTCGACATCCATGCGGGCCGTCAGCGTATCCTCGCTGAAGTCGCTTTCGATCTCCTCGCCAAGCTCGATCTCGGCCAGCCTGCGCCCGCCGCGGCCGCGATGATGATCGATCAGCTTGTACCGGGCGATCGAGAAAAACCAGGCCGTGAACGGTCTTTTCCGATCATAGGTGGATCGGCGCGAATGCAGTGCCAGCAATGTCTCCTGGACCAGGTCTTCCATATCCGCTTTCGTCGCCGCAGCCATCCTGCGGCTGTAATAGCCGACAAGCAACAGGCGCAAAGCCGTCAGCAAACGCCGATAGGCCGCCTCGTCCCCGTCAAGGGAGAGAAGCATCAATGCTCTCAGGGCTTCTTCCGAATGGGCGGTTGTCATGCTGTCGAAAAGTTCATTCGCAGAAAGCGGCAATCGGTTACAGGGAGGATCAAAAATAATGCCGGCATCACAGCCCTATCACATGCGCGTGAGGCTGTAACGCATTCCGGCGTTGCCTCGAATGGGTTGATGTGAGCCGTCGGCAGACCGCTGGCGGACACGACAATCCCATTCCAGGAGAGTTCCATGACCAAACTTGTTTCCAGCCTTGCAGCCTGCGCCTTCATCGTCGGCCTTTCGCTCGCCGGTGCGGCGTCGGCTGAAGACGCGATGAAATCCGATACGATGAAGAAGGACACGATGCACAGCGACGCGATGTCGAAGGATGCCATGAAGATGGCGGGCACCAAGAAGGACTGCATGCACAAGGCCGGCATGGAAAAGGATGCGATGAAAAAGGCCGATATGACGAAAGCCTGCGATGCGATGAAGTAGGCGTTTCAGATCGGCGCGGCCGCTGAAACTTTATCTGCGGCGGCTGCGTCTTCTCTGCTCGAAATGTACATTCCTCCGGAGAACCATCATGGCGATGATCGATGCCGGCACGAAAACCGGCCGCATGCTTGTCTACCGCCACAGCCTTGCCGTCCGCCTGTCGCATTGGGTGAACGTGCTTTGCCTCACCGTGCTGCTGTTCAGCGGCCTGCAGATATTCAATGCCCATCCGGCGCTCTACTGGGGTCAGTACGGCGCCGACAACGATCCGTCCTTTATCTCCATGGAAGCTGCCGAAGACGGCAGCCAGGTGAAGGGGCTGACGCATGTCGGTTCGTTCACCTTCGATACGACAGGTTTCCTTGGTGTCTCCAATGTCGACGGCGAGGCGACAGCAAGAGGTTTTCCAAGCTGGCTTACGGTTCCCAGCTATCAGGATCTGTCGACCGGCCGGCGCTGGCATTTCTTTTTCGCCTGGCTCTTCGTCTTCAACGGCTTCGTCTATCTCCTCTATGGGCTGATCAGCCGGCATTTCCGCCGGGATCTTGCCCCTGAAGGCAAGGAGCTGACGCTCGCCCATCTCGGCCACGAGGTCGCCAATCATGCCCGGCTGCGTTTTCCGAAAGGAGCCGAGGCACGCCACTACAACACTTTGCAGAAGCTGACCTATCTCGTTGTGATTTTTCTGCTGTTGCCGTTGATGGTTGCGACGGGACTGACCATGTCGCCGGGCTTCAATGCCGTGGCGCCCTGGCTGCTCGATATTTTCGGCGGACGGCAATCGGCCCGCACCCTGCATTTCCTCACGGCCTTTTCGCTCGTCGCCTTCGTCGTGGTGCATGTCGCGATGGTGATCCTGTCGGGTGTGTTCAACAATCTGCGCTCGATGATCACCGGCTATTACGCGATCGAACAGGGAGATGAACGATGAGCCGCCTGATCACCCGTCGACGTTTCCTGATCGGCTCGACACTGACCGCCTCCGCACTGGGATTGAGCGGCTGCGACGCATTGGTCGAGAGCGAGCGGACGAAGTCGGTGCTGAAGATCGCCGAGGGCTTCAGCATGAAGACGCAACGCTTCCTGCTCGGCGACAAGGCGCTCGCCCGTGAATACAGCGAGGCGGATCTGTCGCCGGTCTTTCGCTCGAACGGCACCAGCATGCCTGACAACCCGCAATATCTCGACTGGATGAGCCGGCAGTTCTCGACCTGGAGGCTTGATATCGGTGGGCTTGTGGAAAAACCGGCTCAGCTCTCGCTCGCGCAGTTGAAGGCGATGCCGTCGCGCACGCAGATCACCCGGCACGACTGCGTCGAAGGCTGGAGCGCGATCGGCAAATGGACGGGCCTGCCGCTCGGCGCCTTGCTGCAATCGGTCGGGCTTAAGCCCGAGGCGCGTTACATCGTGTTCCATTGCGCCGATGAATACGAAAAGACGCTGGATGGCACCGGCTGGTATTATGAGAGCATCGATCTGGTCGATACCTTTCATCCGCAGACGATCCTTGCCTATGCGATGAACGGACGCGACCTTGAAGTGGCGCATGGAGCGCCGTTGAGGCTCAGAGTGGAGCGACAGCTCGGTTACAAACAGGCGAAATATCTGACCCGCATCGAGGCGGTCGCCGATCTCGGCCGGCTTTATGGCGGCAGCGGCGGCTTCTGGGAAGATCGTGGCTATGAATGGTATGCCGGCATATAGGGTGCGGGCAGACCTGGCCCACCAGGGGCAGGCTCTCCTGTTTAAGTTTTATGCGGCGGATTGACGCACAACCCCGGCGATGATACCTCTGTCTCAATTGGTCAGGCCAGTTGACCAGATGCGCGCTTAAGAGAAGCCGCGGGGAGGCCCAATGTTTTCGCCTGTTGAATCACGCCGCCTCTACAGGCAGGTGGCGGACCAGATTCGTTTGATGATATCAAGCGGCGAGCTTGCCGTCGGCCAGCGGCTGCCGGCCGAGCGCGACCTAGCGGAGCAGCTGTCGGTGTCACGCCCGACGGTGCGCGAAGCGCTGATCGTCCTGGAGGTCGAAGGCCTCGTCAACATCCGCATGGGATCCGGCATCTACGTGGTGCGCCAGCATGCCGCGACTGCGGCAGGCAGCGAGCGCGAGCCGGTGGAAGGGCCTTTCGAGCTGCTGCAGGCACGCGCCATCATCGAATGCGCCATTGCCGAGGAAGCCGCAGGCTGCGCCGGTCCGGACGGCGTCGCCCTGCTCGACGACGCGCTGACACGCATGAGCGGCGGCGTCAACGATGCGAGCACGGTGCTTGCCGCCGATCGCGCCTTCCACACCGGCATTGCCGCCATCGTCGGCAATGCGACATTGATCCGGGTGACGGGCGAGATGTTCGACATGCGCATGACGCCTTATTTCGCCAAGCTCGCCAGCCACTTCGAGGGGCCGGGAACATGGCGCAGCGCCGTCGACGAGCATCGGGCCATTCGCGACGCGATCGCCGCCGGCGATGGAGCGGGTGCCAAGGCGGCCATGCGCGCCCATCTCACCCTATCGCAGAAGAGGTTTTCCGAGAGCTTCGGGGAGGAGTTTTCGGGAGAGGAGGAGCGCGGCCGCCAAAAGCGGCCCGCGAAAGGAACTGAAAAGATTTAACCCGAGCTCGGGAGGAGAGAGCGATGAAGAGCAGACTGGCAACGATACTTTGCACCGCAGCCGCGATCATGGCGACGACGGCGGTCGCGCATGCCCAGACGGTACTGAAGTGGGCGCATGTCTATGAAACCTCGGAGCCCTTCCACACGGATTCCGTCTGGGCCGCCGAAGAGATCGCCAAGCGCACCGACGGGCGCTACAAGATCGAGGTCTATCCGGCCTCGCAGCTCGGCAAGGAAGCCGATATCAACCAGGGCCTGAAGCTCGGCACGGTCGACATCATCATCTCGGGATCGAGCTTTGCCGCACGCGACTACAAGCCGATCGGCGTCACTTATTTTCCCTATATTTTCCGCAGTCCCGAGCATCTGATCGCCTACACCAGGAGCGATGTCTTCAAGCGCCTCGCCAAAGGCTATGAAGACAAGACCGGCAACCACATCGCCGCCGTCAGCTATTACGGCACGCGCCATACGACCTCGAACAAGCCGATTGCCAAATGCGCCGATATGCAGGGCCTGAAAATCCGCGTGCCCGACGTCCCGGCCTATCTCGCCATGCCGCGCGCCTGCGGCGCCAACACGACGCCGATCGCCTTTGCAGAAGTCTATCTCGCTCTGCAGAACGGCACGGTCGAGGCGCAGGAAAACCCGCTGACGACGATCGAGGCGAAGAAATTCTACGAGGTCCAGAAGAACATCATCCTCACCGGCCATATCGTCGATCATCTCAACACGGTGATCTCGAAGACGCGGTGGGCGAGCCTGTCCGACGAGGACAAGAAGATCTTCGGCGAGGTCATGCAGGAGGCCGCGGAGCGTACGACCAAGACCATCGCCGGCAAGGAGGCCAGCCTGGTTGCGACCTTCAAGGAAAAGGGTCTCAATGTCACCGAGGTCGACAAATCCGACTTCGAAAAGAACGTGATGGAAAATCAAGTTCGAGGATTTCGGCTATGAGAAGGCCGATTGGGAAGCGATCCGGGCGATCCAGTAAGAGCCTGGTCCGTTCGCGCCTGCGGCTGCCCCTCACCCTAACCCTCTCCCCGTAAAAACGGAGAGAGGGGACCTGCCCCGCGAGACGTTGGCGAGGGACGGAGACGTCGCCGCATATCCCCTTCGCCCCGCAGGCGGGGAGAAGGTGGCGGCAGCCGGATGAGGGGCTGCGCCTCCCGGTAGGCAACAAGGCTTATCGACAAACCAAAGGTCGCGCCTGCACGCCGCGCCCTCCTTCCCCAACAGGAACAAGGCCGAGTCATGTCGCAAGAAATTCAAACGCCAATCACGGCCGAGGAAATTGGCCACGAGTTCGAAGGCCACGCACCGACCGCAAACGTCGCGGACTACGCCATCGAGGACTGGATCACGCTGACCGTCTTCTGGCTGATGGCTGGTTGCGTCTTCCTGCAGTTTTTCACGCGCTACGTGCTGAACGACAGCTATGCATGGACCGAGGAGATCGCGATCAACTGCCTGATCGGCGTCGTCTTTCTCGGTTCGGCCATGTGTGTGCGGACATCGCGGCATATCCAGGTGGATGTATTCTATCATTATATGCCGGCAGGGCTGGCGCGCGTGCTCGCCACTTTCGTCGACATCGTCCGCATCGGCTTCTTCGCCTATGGCTGCCACCTGATGTGGCGCTATGTCGATATCGTCGCCGACGAGCAGATGGTCACTGTCGAGCTGCCGCGCAACATCGTCTTCTACTCCGTGCTCGTTGCCTTCGCGCTGATGCTGATCCGCGCGGTCATCGTCTTCATCGCCAATATGCGCCGCGGCTACTCCGTTCTGGAGCGCCCCGAAGAATTCCAGACTGTCGAGGGTTGATCCGATGCTGCTGCTTCTTGGTTCGTTTCTGGTGCTGATGCTGATCGGCGTGCCGGTCGCCATCTCGATGGCCGTCGCATCCGTGCTTTATATCGTGCTTTACGGTGTGGCGCCCGATATCATCGTCGCCCAGCGCATGATCGCCGGCGTCGAGAGCTTTCCGCTGCTCGCCGTTCCCTTCTTCATCCTGGCAGGCAATCTGATGAACTCGGCGGGTGTGACCGGCCGCATCTATTCCTTCGCGGTCGCCCTCGTCGGCTGGATGAAGGGCGGACTGGCGCAGGTCAACATCATCGGCTCCGTCATCTTCTCCGGCATGTCCGGCACCGCACTTGCCGATGCGGCCGGCATCGGCACGATCGAGATCAAGGCGATGAAGGATCACGGCTATCCCGTCGAGGCCGCCGTCGGCGTCACTGCGGCGTCTGCCACGCTCGGCCCGATCTTCCCGCCGTCGCTGCCCTTCGTGATCTACGGCATGATGGCGAATGTTTCGATCGGCGCTCTGTTCATGGCCGGCATCCTGCCCGGCGTCGTCATGACGCTGTTGATGATGATCACCGTCGCCGCCTTCGCCTATAAGAAGCGCTGGGGCTCCGATGCGCCCTTCGATATCAGGCAACTGCTGTCGGCCGGCATGGAAATCGTTGTCGTCCTGCTGGTGCCTGTGGCGATCTATCTGATGATGCAGGCCGGCATGTCGATGAATGCCGCGGCCGGCATCGCCCTTCTCGCCCTTCTGGCGCTCGACTGGTATTTCGGCTTTTCCGCCGTGATGGCGTTGATGACCCCGGTCATCCTGATCGGCGGCATGACGATGGGCTGGTTCACGCCGACGGAGGCCGCTGTCGCCGCCGTGCTCTGGTCGCTGTTCCTCGGCCTGGTGCGCTACCGCACCATGACCTTTTCGACACTCGCCAAGGCCAGCTTCGATACGATCGAGACGACGGCATCGGTTCTCTTCATCGTCACCGCCGCCTCGGTCTTCGCCTGGCTGCTGACGGTCAGCCAGGCGGCGCAGCTGCTTTCGGATGCGATCCTGTCGATCACCGACAATAAATGGGTGTTCCTGATCCTGGTGAACCTGCTGATGCTTTTTGTCGGCTGCTTCCTGGATACGATCGCGGCGATCACCATCCTCGTGCCCATCCTGCTGCCGATCGTCGCCAAGTTCGGTATCGATCCGGTTCAATTCGGCCTGATCATGACGCTGAACCTGATGATCGGCCTGTTGCATCCGCCGCTCGGCATGGTGCTTTTCGTGCTGTCGAGGGTCGCGAAACTCTCGGTCGAACGCACGACGATGGCGATCCTGCCCTGGCTGGTGCCGCTCTTCCTGGCGCTGATCCTGATCACCTTCATCCCCGCCGTATCGCTCTGGCTGCCGCAGCAGCTCGGGCTGCTGAGATAGGAGGGTATAATGCAGACACGTCTGGCACGGCTTTACCAGAAGGGCGATCTCAGGGTCGAAACCGACACCGTTCCGGCTCCCGGCCCAGGCGAGGTGCTGCTCAAAATGGCGGCGGCAGGCATCTGCGGCTCCGATCTGCATTATTATCAGGATGGCGGCTTCGGACCGGTCAGGGTTCGCGAGCCGATCATCCCGGGCCACGAAGCCGCGGGAAGCGTGAGCCGGGCAGGCGAGGGGGTCGATTTCAAAGCCGGCGCGCTGGTCGCGGTCAATCCCAGCCAACCCTGCGGGCATTGCGAATATTGTCAAAAGGGCTTGCCGATCCACTGCCTGGAGATGCGCTTCATGGGCAGCGCAATGCGCCTGCCGCACGAACAGGGCATGTTCCGGGAATGGCTGGTGGTGCCGGCCAAACAATGCTTCGAAGTCGGGCCTGCGACGACGGCTGCCGAAGCGGCCTGCAGCGAGCCATTGTCGGTCTGCCTGCACGCCGCATCGCGGGCCGGCGTTACCACCGGCAAACGTGTCCTCATCACCGGCGCCGGCCCGATCGGCGCCCTGATGGTTGCGGTTGCCGCTTATCACGGTGCGGCCGAGATCGTGGTGACCGATCTGGCGGATGCGGCGCTGGAGAGGGCCAGGGCGATGGGCGCCAGCCGCACGATCAATGTTTCCCGGGATGCCGCAGCGCTTGGCGAATTCGAGGCGGGGAAGGGCTATTTCGATCTCGTCTTCGAATGCTCGGCCGCCGCACCTGCGATCCGCAGCGCCATTGCCGCCATCCGGCCGCGCGGCACGATCGTGCAGGTCGGCGTCACCGGAGAGATCCCGATCCCCCTCAACGCCATTGTCGGCAAGGAGCTTCACATCCACGGCACGCAGCGTTTCCACGAGGAATTCGCCACCGCCGTCGCGCTGATCTCCCACCGCAAGATCGACGTGCGGCCGATCATCAGCCACAGCCTGCCGCTCGAACAAGCCACCGCCGCTTTCACCCTTGCCGGCGACCGCTCCGCCGCCTGTAAGGTGCAGCTTACGTTTTAGAGCGGGAAGCTCAGCGCGCCTTACTCCGTTCCGGCGCGCCATTCGCGGTAGGCAAGATGGATCTTCGCGCCGATCGTCGTCAGCGGCTGCGGCGGCAGTAGAACCGGCACTGCCAGACGGCTGTAGACGCGGCCAAGTTCGGAGTCGTGCCCGAGCACGCGCTCGGCCGCGGCGATGCCGGCGGCGGTGGAGTTCGATGCGCCGAGGCCGTTGCAGCCGCAGGCCGCGAAGACGCCGCGCTCGATTTCTCCGAAGGCCGGCACGTGGTTGCGCGTCAGCGCCATCGCGCCTCCCCAGCGATACTGCATGCCGACACCGGCGAGCGTGGGGAAACGATGGGAAAACTTGCCGTCATGCAGGCGGCCGGCGCTGCGAATGGCGGCATCGCTGATCTCGATGCCGGGATTATAGCTGTAGCGTGAGCGCACCAGGATGCGGTCGCCGCCACCAGTGTTGATGCGGCGCACCGTTGATCCCATCGGCAGCGCCGGGGTCGCCGCCCACTTCCTGTCGCCGCCGAGTCTTGCCGGATCGAATTCCTCGGTCAGGGACGCATAGGTGAAGACATGCAGCAGGCGCCCGCGGAAGAAACCGAAGCTTTCCGCATGGCCGTTATTGGCGAGGATGATCTTGCCCGCCTGCACCGATCCCTTCGGCGTCTTCACCAGCCAGCCGCCGCCGGAGCGCTCGAAGGAGAGGGCGGGCGTCTGCTCGAACAGCCTCACCGGCAGCTTCAGGCAGTCGGCCACGCCGCTGATGTAAGCGGCCGGCTGGATGATGATCGTGCCGGGCGAAAACAGGCCGGAGGTGAAGGCCTGCGATCCGGTCACGGCTTCGATTTCCGGGCGTTTGAGCAGGCGATGTGCTTCGCCCATCTTCGACAGCTGCAGCGAATAGGCCTCGAGATGCTTGTCGCCCTGCGTGCTCATCGCGATGCTGTAGCGGCCACAGGGATCGAACAGATCCTTTCCCCAGCCGTTCTCGGCGGCGAGTTCGCTCGCAAGAGCGATGGCCGAACGCTGCAGGAGCACGGAGTCGCGGAATTTGCCTTCCGACTCGCCGCTGAAATCGTCCGAGGAAACCTCGTGCGGCAAATCGATGATGAAGCCTGAATTGGCGCCGGCCGGGCCTTCGCCGACGATGCCGGCCTCGAGAACGGCGACCCGGACGGTCGGATCGAGCCGCGAGATCCGGTGGGCCGCCGACAGGCCGGCAAAGCCACCGCCGATGATGGCGACATCGACACTGATCGCTTCGTCCAGGGTCAGGCGCGGCGTGCGCGGCGCAAGTGTGGCCACCCAGCCCGACAGGCCGGCGCGTTTGGGAAGCCTGGATGCGACGAAGACGTTCTGTGCGGCCTGGGTCACGGTCAAATCGCTTCCCGCTCCATGAGCGGTTCGATCGCGCGCCGGAGAGCGGGAAGCTTTTCCGGAGCAAGGGCGCGCAGCGGCTTTCTCGGGGCGCCGGCGCCATAACCGATCAGCTCGGCGGCTGCGTAGACGGACTGGACGTAGTCACCTTCCCAGATCAGACCCATCGCCGGCTCCAGGATTTTCCAGAGCGAGCGCACCTCATCCCAGTTGCGCTGTGCGGCGGCCTCGACGAGGGCAACAGAGGTTTTCGGCGCAAAATTTGCACCACCCCAGATCAGGCCGTCGCAACCGGCATAAAGCGCATAGGGAACGAGAGGGTCGGCGCCGTTCATGACGAAACGACCGGTACGGATGAGGGCTGCCTGTTTTCCCAAATCCCCGCTGCTGTCCTTGACGGCTGAGAAGCCCGGAATGTCGTTCAGCTTTTCGAGGAGTTCCGGCGTGATGGCGACGCCGACCGCCTGCGGCACGTTATAGCCGATAACGGGAAGGCCAGATTTGGCGACCTCGGCGTAGAAATCGAGGATGCCCTGGTCGTCGGTCGGCCCTTCGAAGAAGGGTGGAAGCACCATGACGCCTTCGGCGCCGGCGTCGCGGGCGCGGGCCGTCCGCTCCACCACGTCTTCGACCAGCAAGGCCGACGTCTGGGCGATCACTTTGGCGCGGCCATTGACGATCTTCGCGCCACGGCGGACCAGTTCTTCGGACTCCTGCTTGGAGAGATAGACGTGCATGCCGGTTCCCGAGCTGAACAGGAAGCTGCCGATCCCGGCGGCGAGATAGTGTTCGACGTTGATTTCAAGCCGTCCGTAATCGATGCGGCCGGCATCATCGAATGGGGTGGTGATTGCGAGATTGAGTCCTGGAAAGGGAAAGGCGGTCATCGATTAAATCCCGTTATGTCAGGCTGTGAGGTCGAGCCAGATTGTGTTGAGCTGCGTGTACTGGCCTTGACGGAGCTTTAGAGGGTCGGCGTCTCCAGTCCCTCGGGGGCCGCGTACATGGCCATGTTCCTCCGGGAGAGTTCGATATGGAGTCGCGCCAGTTCACCGGAGGCTTCGACATCCCGCCGCTCGATGGCGTCGATCATCTCCTCGTGCTGATCCGATGCCAGCTCGAGTTCTTCCTGCATGCGCGGCGTGTTCGGGTGCTGGTAAAAGATCTTGCCGATACGGGCGTGGTCGATCTGCAGGCGGCGCAGGCTTGGAACGACATAGACATTGTGTGCCATCTCGCCGACCTGCCGATGGAACTGGTCGTTGTGGAGCACCCTGCTCTCCACATCGCAGTCCTCGACCGCTTTGCGGAAGGCGCGCTGGATCTGCTTGAGAGTGTCGAGTTCCGCTTTCGTGCGGTTCTCCGCCGCGAGCTTGTTGGCGGTGATGTAAATCATCGGCGCCAGCAGGAAGAAGTCGCGCAGCGACTGATAGCTCATCGAGCTGACGCGGGCGGCGCGGTTCGTCTCGAGCTCAATAAAACCCTCGCCGGCCATCTGCCGCATCAGCTCGCGCACCGGCGGGCGGGAGAGCCCGAACTCTTCGCTCAAGGCCACTTCATCAAGCACCGAGCCCGGCGGCAGCTCCATGGTCAGGATGCGCCTGCGCAGCGCAAGTTCGAGGCTGGTCTTGCGGTCGGGACTGGCGATTTCAGCGTTCATGGAGTTGTCCGTCTCATAGTCTCTTCTGAAGACATTATGTAGACATATGATAGGCGTCAAGTCGTCAAAAAGAATTATGGCAGTCGCTCTCGGCTCGTCAGGCGTGACGACCGACGGTTTCTCCCAGCTCAAGAACTTGTTTTCATTGCCATTTATCGCATCGCGGACGCTTACGCATCACAGCGACCCCGAACGGGTCCGATCCGGTGTGGAGATCAGAGCGGCAATCACAAGCTCTGGCGCCGAGCGACGATCGGTTCCGACGGCGCAGCCTGGTGTTGCCGGCGAAAGACACAGACCTGGTTGCGGCCCGCTTCCTTGGCGCGATAGAGAGCCATGTCGGCCTCGTGCTGGAGGCTGGCCAGTGAAATGTCGATGTCGAGCGCCGATTTCAAGGCTACTCCGACGCTCAGCGTCACCGAAGGGCCGACACCGGAGGAAGGATTCGGCAGGGCGGCGGCTTCCACGCTTTCGCGTATTCGCTTTGCCACCGCGATGGCCTCGTCTTCATCGACATCCGGAAGCACGATCAGGAATTCCTCGCCGCCATGGCGCGAGACGAGGTCGCGGTCGGCCCGCACGCAGCTCTGGATGATGCCGGCAACCTTGACGAGGCAGCGGTCGCCCTCGCCATGGCCGAGCTTATCGTTCAGCGCCTTGAAGTGATCGATGTCGCACATGAGCATGGCTGTGACGACGTCGGTTTCCCGGCCGTTGCGCCACAGGCTCTCGAGCGTTTCCATCATCCAGCGGCGGTTGGCAATCCCCGTCAGCGGATCGGTTCTGGCCAGCCGTTCCAACCGGGCGTTCGCATCGGCCAGTTCCGCAACCCGGCGCTGGTCCCTGCAGTCCAGGAGAAATGTCTTCTGCGCCAGGATGTTCATCGTGCGCCGGGCAACCACGGTCGCGATGATACCGCAGGAAAAGAACAGGGTCCCGGCAATGACGCTGCCCGTTTCCGCAAGCGGATTGTACCACTGCAGGATGAAATAAAGGCAGAGGGCATAACAGGCGATCGCAATCGTCCACGCCAGCGGCGCGCTGAAGATGGTGATTGCACTCGTTGCCACAAAGAGCATGATGGTCAGATGCCGCTCGTAAAACTCCCCTCCGGCAAAGACGCCGACGAGGGCGACCGACAGCAGAATGAGACACATTCCTACCAGCAGCGATGCGCGCTGAACCGCCGCCGGGCGCGGCTTGCTCCAGACGACCGCTGTGAAAATTGCCGCCGGCGGCAAAAGGCAGGCGGGAGCGACCATCGGCAGGACGATTTGGTGGGGAAGCAGGATAGCGTTCAGCGCCAGCGTCAGGATATCGACGAATGCCACCCATATCATCCAGGACCGGATAACCTTCGCGGTCTGCCGCCATGACCTTTCGTCATATCGGCGGCGCAGATCCCCCGTCAGGCGGATATCACGGGTTCGGCCCGATAAAAGACGTTCGACCTCATCCGCCATCGCGCCAGTCAGCGGTCGCGGCGAGAAAGACCCGGCGGCAGAACCTTCGGAGGAGGTGCTTCTGGTATCATTCATCCTTGGATTATCTAGCCGCGATCGAAAGCTCGGCAAGGCTCACGCCTGGATGTCCTGATTCCTATGTTGATATTTTGTAAACAAGATTGCCTGCGTGATCTGGGCCAGATCGTCCCGATCATGCTACGAACCCTCGTCCGAGAGGGAACAGGATGAGACTCAAGCTGGTTGCAGTTGCGGTCGCGGCGCTGGCGCCGGTGGTCGCGATGCTTGCATACAATGAAGTCGCGCTCCGCCATCAGCGCAACGAGGAGGTGCGCGCATCCGCGGCGCAGGCGGCCAGGCAAGCGTCGTCGGAAGTCGAAGGGATCGTGGAGGGGCTGCACGCCCTTCTGGTGTCCGTCTCCGCCATGCCATCCGTGCGGCACCTTGAAGTCCAAGGCTGCAATGAAGCCCTCAAATCGGTCGCGGAAAACGTTCCGAACATCCGCACCATCTTCGTCGTCGGGCTCGACGGACAGCCGGTCTGCGGCAGCATGGCTTTTCCCGATGGCGTGATGTTCTCCGATCGAGACTATTTTCAGCAGGTACTCGAAACCAAGGGGTTCGCCGTCGGCACCTATACGCAGAGCCGCCTCGTCGACAAGCCCGTCCTGCCGCTCGCCATGCCCCTGATGGAGGGCGACGCCGTCAAGGCCGTCATCGTCAGCGGAATCCGGGTGGATTGGCTGCAGAACCGCATCACCGAGCGTGGCGTCGCGCCCGGTAACGAGGTGACGATCGCCGACGGCAAGGGAACCGTCGTCGCGCACGTTCCCCTTCCGGAGCGGTTCGTCGGCACTGTCCTATCCGAGGAATACCAGCGCCTGGTCCATGCCGAGCAGCCCGACGTGGTCGAGATCACAGGCAAGGATGGAACAACGAGCGTTCTCGGCTATCGGCCGATCGCGCTGCCTGCCAGCCCGCTCTATGTCAGCGCCGGCTTCTCGAAGCTGGAAGCCTTCGCGCCGATCAACCGGGCGACGCTGATGAATACGCTCGCCATCACCGGCGGTGCGCTTTTCGCCTTTCTTGCCGCGATCTTCATCGGCAACCGCTTCATCCTCGTGCCGATCTCCCGGATCGCCGAGGTGATGGAGAAGTGGCGCAGCGGCCAGACGACGGCGCGCACCGGCATGACAGGGCCGGACGAGTTGGATGTCGTCGGCGCGACCTTCGATCGGCTGCTCGACGAACTCGATGAGCGGAGACGCCGGAACGAGCAGGCGGAGGAGGAGCGAACCCTACTCGTCCGCGAAATGGCGCACCGGGTCAAGAATGGCTTCGCCCTCGTTCAGGCGATCGCTCGGCAGACCTTCTCGCGTGCCAATCCGGAAAGCTATGTCGCCTTTGCCGAAAGGCTCGCCGCACTTGCCGGCACATATGATCTCATTCTGTCGCGGGAGGGGTCGGCCGCGTCCGTCCGGGAGATCATCTCCGCCGCCTTGCGGGCGCATATCACCTCGGAGGAACGCATTCGTCTCGATGGTCCCGACGTGGTTCTTCCCGCCGATATAGCCCTGCCGCTTTCCCTCGTGCTCCACGAACTGGCGACCAATGCGACGAAGTACGGAAGCCTCGGAAGCGAGCAGGGAACCGTCGCCATCGAGTGGAAGCACGATGACGGGCGCGTCCTTCTCGTCTGGACGGAAGCCGGCGGGCCGCCGGTGTCGACGCCGACGAAAAGAGGTTTTGGCTCCGTCCTCATAGAGCGGGCATTTTCCTCCAACGCGCAGGCGCGCTCCAGGTCGGACTACAGGCCCGAAGGGCTGGTCTTCGAAGTTGTCTTCTTAACCGGGGAACCTGCAGCCAAGGCCGGATAGAGATATTGCGCCCGAACTCGGATCCAGGCGGATAGACCTCCCTATTTTCCGGCAGGGGGACGCTGCAGATCGATGCGGCTCGTCACCACGGATTTGCCCGAGGTCGGGTCCTGATCGACCGTCTGAAGCCGAAGCCTGTCCTGTCCGAGTTTTTCGATCATCAACGTCGCGTTTCGGTCGCCATTGACCACGCGAGCCCAGGTCACGCGAAGATTGAGCGCATCGCCTTGTCTGCTGCCGACCAGTTTGGATGGCTGTCCCGATGGGCCGATGTAATTGCCGATGTATCGTTGTCCCAAGGCTTTGACATTGGCCGAGAAAGCTCTTGTGAAGACCGCAAGGCCGCGACATTTCCCGTTCATCGAGACCGCGGATTCACTCGCGTCTGATTTGAGGGTGCAGGAGACATTGAAGTTTGTGCCGCCGATCCTGGTGAGAACCATGCCGGTCCCGCGCCAATCGCCGGCCAAGGATCGCAAAAATCCCGCCTCCGACGCCTTTGCTGTGTGCGGCAGGCAGAACAGCGAGAACAAAGCAGCGATCAGAGCAGCACGCATGAAAGCCTCCCCGGTTAAGCGGCTCTACCAAACCGCTGAACGCTGCCGATTGTTCCGACAAGGCTCATGCCGTTGAATGGGCGTGCCACGTTTGCGGTGAAGGTCGGTGCCCTTGCCGAATTGCGGCGTCAATCGGGTCGCCTTCTATGGGATACGATAAATCGGGGCATGCCGGCTGTCGAGAACACGCGTACCGGGAAAGGCACGGTGGCCGCTAAAAGTTGAACCGCTCTAGCTTGCTTTCCAGTTCGCATTATCGGGGATCGATCGCTGAGGCACGACGACCTGGATGATGGACGGGCTGTTCAGGTTTTCTTTGGCGCCGTTTATGGCTTCCTCCAGTTCGCCATAGGTGTCCACTTTCCAGCCTTGGCAGCCAAAGACCTCTGCCAACTTGCTGTAATTCCATCGGTGCAGGATGCATGAATTGTAGAACGGCTTGTTACCATGGAAAACCGATGCGTCGGCAAGCCATTGCTCCACGCCGTAGATGCCGTTGTCCATCACGAAGATGATCGGGTTGAGATTGAAGCGCGTTTGTGTCGAGAGGCATTGAGCGGTCATCTGAAACCCGCCATCCCCCGCAAAGACCAGCAGCCTCTGTTTATCTTGCTTCGCCAACGAAACCCCGGTCGTGGCAGGACCGATATAACCGATCGCCGAATAGGATGATTGGACGATGAAACCGCGGCGAGCACCGACTTCAAGAAGCAGGCTCCCGAAATAATTCAAACTGGCGTCGGCACCAACGATGGTATTTTCGTCGATCTGCTGCTGAATGAAATCGTAGAAGCCCTGATAGGTAATTTCGCCTGCCGCGTTCACGACCGGCGCTTGCCGAGCCGTTTTCGCCGGAAGACTTTGGGCTTTGCACGTCAGCCTTTTGTCAATCAAACCGTTGACGAGATCCGCCAGCGAAACCTGTGCGTTGAAGATCGTCCCATACTTCACTGTATCCCGGGAGGCGAATGCGGTTTTAGCGAGATCGATAGGCCAGCCCAAATCATTGATATCAGTCAACCAGACGCCCAGCGCCAGTACGAAGTCGGAGTCTTTGGCCAAAGACTGGACATAGGGTGACGACGATTTGCCATCGAACACCCCGGCGAACTGGACATCGTCTTCCGACAGGATGGCTTTGCTCAAAAGCTCGGTCACGTAGGGAATTTTGAGGTCCCGAATGAGCCGCTCGGCCTGGTCGTGAAGGCCAAACCGGTCGATCTCGACACCGATCCAGATCAGGGGTTTGGTGGCATTCTGCAATCTTTCGCTGATTTGCGCGATCGACTGATCGAGACTGTCCTCGTCGGATATAACGGGCGCCGGTTTTAATGCATTCGACGGACGTGTGCATTCCAGGTCGACCATGTCCTCCAGCAACTCGATATAGACCGGACGTCTTTCCGTGATGCACTGTGTCAGCGCATAATCTATGAGCATTGGCGCAAGATGAGGGCTGTCGACGCGGACGGCAGCGGCAGTGATGTATTCGAACACCTGAAGATCCGTTTCCCGTCCGCTGATGAAGTGATGCGAACTGTAGCCGGTTTGTTCGAATGTGAGCGTTTTCTGGATACTTGGAGCACCGTTGATCAGGACGACCGGCACTTTCTCGACGTAAGATCCGGCGATCGCATTTGTTGCGCAAAGCGAGCCTGCGGAATAGGTGACGCACAGCGCACCAATTCCTTTCAGTCTCGCATAGCCGTCGGCCGCATAACCGGCATTCAGTTCATTCACTTCTTCGATGACCTGAATACTGCTTTTCTCGACATAACTGTTCACCCATTCGATCGAATAATCGCCCGCTACGGAAAACAGGTGCCCCAGGCCCAGTTCGCCAAGTCTGTCGACCAGATATTGCCCAACCGTGTATGTATCGCCCATGTTCCGACGGCTCCCCTGTTGACGACAATTGACGTGTATTAGAACTCGCTCGCGTTATCGAATAAGCGCGGTATGTATATGTCGAATATTCCGGGGCATTTCCGCTCGGGAAATCTTTCCAGCAGGAAGTGCTTGAAAGCATCATTGGCGAGTCCGTTGCCGGCGGCCTCCATGGCGACGGACAAATACTCTATATTTTTGGCAACCTCGTTTTTGTCAGCCGGAAAGCCGTGACCGGGAAGGAACAGGTCATAGTCGGACAGCAGCATGCCCTGCAAAATCCCGATCCAATGCTCCATGTATTTCGTCAGATAAAGGTGCGTTCCGCTGTAGATCAGGTCTTGCGCAATAAAAACGCCCACGTCCGGAAGACCTATGGTGAGGAGAAAATCGATCTCCGTATCAACGACTTCATCAAATACGTATTTGACCCCGTCGATGATCTCGTGGCCGGCGCGGACGGTTTTTTCGGGAATGACCAAGCTCTTCGGAGCGAGGTTGCCCAGTTTCCAATGGTCATTCAGGGACTCCTGGCCATGCTGCCTCAGGAACTCCTTCGTTTCCGGCAATGCATGAATCGGAATATCGCTGAATGCGGCTCCCAGGCCGAACCAATGGTCGGGGTGCCTGTGCGACAGGTAAATCCGGTCGATCTCCTTGCCGATACTGTCGGCATACGCTCTGAATTGCAACGCATAGGGGACGAGGAATTGCCCATCGACAAGAACAAGCTTGTTCCTGCTTTCGATGATGTGCGTTGCATTGGCGATATTGTCATCCGTGAAAGCTGAAATGAACGTATGAATACGGACATCGCCTGCTCGCCTGACGATTTTAATGGGATCCGGCAATTGCGCCACCATAGGTATCTCCCTGATTGAATGGTCGTTTGCTGAGGTTTGGCGTTTGCGCGCGCGCCATCACGGATGAGATCGACGGCCGTGGGACGCGATCTTTTCCTCCAATGTCCTCAGGGCGGCACGCGCAACGTCGTAGGCGCTGTCGACATCAGCCTCCGGCGCGTCCTCGCCGGGCCGCCAGAATCGTCTGCGCGTCATTCTCATCGAGCTCTCGAAGGGGGGAATCGCGTTAAAGACTTCGACGAGATAAGGGCCGGAATAGACCGGCTCGATTTCGTCCAGCATGATCTCCCAGGGAATCCAGCTGTCTTTGACGGCGCCCCGGTCCGGCGCTGAGATGTGAACGTAATTCAGCCGGCTCTGCCGTGCGGCACGGGCGACATTTTTCCTGAAGGTTGCCGGCCCCTGGCTTTCCATCACGACCTGGGCTGTATCGATCGTGACGCCACAGGCCGGAATGTCGGCGCTTTCGAGGAAATCCAGTGCTTCCGAGACCATGGTCGGTCCGGGCGTTTCCCAATTCTTGACGGGTTCTATGGCGAGCTTCACCCTCTTCTCGGCGGAATATTGCGCCAATTCCCGGAAGACGGAGGCTGCCGCTGCATATCGTGGCTTCATCCAATCCTGAAGCGCGTCGCTCCAGATCCCTTCACCGCCATCCGTCAGCGGAAAGATACCATAGGGGTACAGGAACGGCCCCGACATGATCGTATTCTCCCCGCCCAGCACCGAGGTGATGTCGACGCGGGATTTGAGATAGGACAAAGCCTGCTTGCGCTGTTCCTCGTAGGGCGAGGTCGGATCGAAGGTTCGCGTGGTCCCCACATTGGTTGTGAACTTCACATCCCGGAAGCCGGCCTGATCGAACGCTCGTCTGAGGCTGATATAGCTTTCGACCTCAGCGTGATGATCGGCATACGCCGGTCCCGGGGCGATATGCACATCGAAGCCGGTGTAGCCGATCTCGGTAAGAGCTTTCAGATGTCTGACGAGAACCTGGGTATAGCCCGCGTCATTCGGCCTCAAATCGGCTGTAAACATAAAGAAGCTGAAATATATATCGCGCCTGCGTGCCTCTTCCATCTTCATCGCTCCAGCTGTGACTATCCAGTAATGCGTGGTTCAGGATGGTGTCCCGCCCGGCATTGTGATGAGGCGAGATCCGTCCCCGCCTCCTTCACATCGCCATCGGGCTGAAACAAACGCTCCGCGTCGGGCTACCATCCAAGCAGCTTGCGCAGATATTCGCGGCCCATTTTCGCGTATTGCAACGGATTGGCCTTGGCCGGGTCCTGCTCTGCCTCGACGCAGATCCATCCGGCGAAATCCGCCTCGGCCAACGCATCGAGGATTTCCGGAAAGGTCTCTATGGAGCCGTCGCCGGGCACGGTGAAGATCCCCGCCTCGATCCCTTGCTGGAAGGACAAGCCGTCGTTGTGAATGTTCTTAACCACCTCGGCGCGAATGTCTTTCAGGTGAACATGCTTGATGCGGTGGGCGTATTTTCTGGCCAGCGCCAGCGGATCGACGCCGGCAGCCGCCTGATGTCCGGTGTCGAGAAGCATGTTGACCAGGCGTGGATCGGTCTCGTCCATGAGCCGGTGGATCGCTTCCGTCTTCATCACTCCGGTCCCCAGATGCGGGTGATAGCAGAGCCGGCGGTTGCGGGCCCTGGCTTTCTCTCCGGCGGCATGCAGGCCTTCGATCAGTTGTTTCCACTGGTCCTCGGAGAAATCGGGGCAATTCGGAAACAGGGCGACCGGGAGCGGATTGACCGCCCCGCCAAACTCGGCGACGACAAGATCCGCCCTGCGCGGATCGTCGCTGCCGCCTTCCATGGCTTCGAGGAAGTCGAGCTGAGCATCGACGTTTTCAAGCGTATGACGATTCATCGCCTTGATGGTGAAATAGGTGCTCACCCAAGGCTCGGAAATCCGCAATCCCCTGAGTTCGAGGACAGGCCGCAATATTTTCGGATCCGTCGGATATTTATGGCCGACGCCGCATCCGACATAGCCGGCGAGCGCCATTTCACTCAGAGCCTGCTCGTAGGGGATGCCGATGTCGATGTTGATGAAATCGTCATTCCACCAGAGCGTGGGGATGACACCGAGCCAGACCTTGGAGGGCGTCAGTCGATGCAGATGTGTCGTCATGGCAATGATCCAGTTCTGTGAAGACAAACGGAAGCGGCGTCAGGTCAGGTTGTGGAATCGAGAGCCGGAGAAAGCCGGAATTTTCGGCGGAGAGGCCCAGGAGCCGAAACCGGGCCCCTTGGCGCCTGCAGGGTGGGCTCCGATCGCCTTCCAGAGCAGACCTTCGACATAGGCGTCGGGAGAAATGACGAAGGTGATATTCGCAGGCTTGGGGCCAAAGCGCTCCGTCCAGGTGGTGGGCAACTCGAACCAGGTGCCGGAATACCAGAGCTTGATCAGCGCACGGGCCACGTCTCCCAGCAATTCATTGCCGAGAATGGTCGTGCGAACGGCCTGGATACGGGCCTCACCTTCCGGCGGCGGCAGGGCGGTGAAAGCGGCCAGCAACGCGTCGGTGATCTCGCTGCCGACCACCTTGTCGAGCGTGGCGAGATAGCGTTCCGCCAGGCCGGTTCCCAGAAGATCGAAGTGGGAGAAGGCTGTCAATTCGACGGAGATACCCAGAAATGGTTCGAAACGGCTGCTCATGCGTTCACCTCCGCCTGCCGGGTGACGGCTGGCTGTGTCATACCGCCGGGGATCTCATAGGTGGGGCTGCCGTTCTTACCGGGATGCTTCGGCAGCGGATTGCGGATGAGTTCGAGAATCATGTTGCGGAATTCGAACATCATCGGAACGGCTTCCAGCAGCAGGTTTGGCTGGCCGTTATAGGCACGCGTCAAAAGCTGGAGAAATTCGCCATAGCGCGTGTTGAAGGCGATCGCCGCCTCACGCAGTTCCGAACCTTCGAGTATATCTTTTAATTTCAGGTTCTCTTTTATGGGATAGGCGCCCTCCCAATCGACCTGTAAGTGCGGACCCGTGGGCTGGCCGGGCTGGTCGCCCTTCTGGTAGTAGCGGCCTTTGACCAGCTCCTCGAAACGATAGTAATGGGCCAGTTCGTGGTCGTTGTCGTCGTAGATACCGCCGCCGTCGCCCTCGCCCTGTTCGATGATGAGCTCGATGGCTTCCTGGGCGCTTTTCAGATCGGTCACGGGAAACAGCTCGCCGCCGCCGGAGTAATAATATTCCGAGGTGATCTGGCGCGACCTGTCGCCGGTAAAGATAGTTGTGCCCGCCCCATGCGCTTCGGCTTCCAGATATTTGATGCCTTCCGCAATGGCCGAGTAGAACTCGCCGATACTGTAGAAATGGAGGTCCTCATGGCTCGGATGGCTGGCAAGCGCGGTGATGTCGGCGGGAGTTTTGCGGTACATCAGGCCCTTGCCGACGAGATGTTCAGGACGCTGGGCCGGCCGCTCGATTTTCAGGAAAGTCGCCAGCGCCTCACGGCCGAATGCCTGGATGCCGACCTTGAAATCGGTCTCGCCGTCCGGCAGGGCGGCGGGATAGCTGGCTACGAAGTCCGGCCTGACAAGATCCGGCTTGCCGCCGATGGCATTGAGAATATTGGCCGCGATCGTCAGATGCAGCATCTCTTCCACCACGATCACGCGCAGAACCTGGGTCGCATCCTGGTTGACGCCGGGCTTGATCGAGTAAAGCGCCGTCAGATACGGCGGAATCGTCGCATGTTCGAGCTGCATCGCCCGGTAGAGAAACTCTTTCAGCTCATCGAGCGTCTTAATACTGTAAGAATACATGCTCAGGGCTCCATGAAAGATAAGTTGGGTGCACCGGCCGGCTTCGTGTCGCTTGCGTCGAGATCGGTTCGTTCCGCGCAGCGGATGCCGGTTTTCGTTCAATGCAGAGATTTCAGAATGTCGCGACCGCTTCGGAAACACATGGCGGCCAGCGTCAAGGTGACATTGGCCGTGCCGATCGTCGGCATGCTGCCGCCGCCCACGAGATAGAGGTTTTCGTGGTCCCAGCTGCGCTGGTTCTTGTCCACGACGGAGTTGGTCTTCGTCGTTCCCATGATATGAGTACCGGCCAGATGATTGCCGCCGCGGATCGCATAGCCTTGCCCCTCATAGGCCACATAGCCGAAATCGCCGGGGTCGTAATGGGTATGGTCCTGCGCGCCCATGCGGGTAAAGACGGTGCGCGCAAACTGGCGGCCATAGGCGGCGCCCTTCATGGTATATTCCGGAACCGTGAAGGACAGGATGGGCCGCATGTTGCCCAGAGCATCGGTATATTGCGGATCCACCGCGATGCGATTGCTTTCGACGGGCATGACCTCGATCATGAACGCCAGCAGCAACTGCCGCGAAACCTGGTCGATCATGCCGCGCCGAAGATCCGCTCCGTAAAGGTTGCGATCATCCACCAGTTCGAGAAGGTCGGAGGTCGGCGCACCCGTGGCCCAACCCCAGCCGTCGTTGTGGATATCGATGGCGAAGGCGGCTTGCCTTTCCCGGAAAGGGCCGTCCCGCAGGTCGACGATACCACCCGTCGAACTGGTTCCGCGCATCGTGCCGCAGATTTCCGGCATCAGCGCCCAGTTCAGCAGATAGGCGTGGTCCATCAGATTGCGTCCGACAAGACCGCTGGTGCTGCGCAGGCCGGAGGCCAGCATGAGGCGCGCCGTTTCGATGGCGCCTGCCGCAAGCACGAAAACCTTGCCCTTCACGGTGATGGTCTCGTGGGCCGGTGAGGCCGGGTCCTGGTAAATCTTGACCTCGAGAGAGCAGACTTTCCCGCTATCCGGGTCGATGTTGACCTTCGATGCGACCGCCTGCGGCAGCAGTTCGACAAGCCGCTCGCCCCTTTCCCCGTTTACCGCGAACGCCTTGGCAAGCGTTTTGCCGGAGTGGTAGCGCGCTTGCACGGGACAGAGCGGTACGCAGTTGGTGTTGCCCTGGCAGCGGCCGCCCTCTTCGACCTGATGCGTATCGACGGCGCCGATCGGACGGTAGCCCTTCCCCCCGTCATAGGCCGGGTTTGGTATGCTGTTGCGCCCCTGCGGATAGGGCCTGACCTTCAGGGGATATGTTTTGTCGTAAAGTTTGACGCTGGTGCCTTCGATGCCCTTGTTGACCTGCTGATCCAGATAGGAAAGCGGCAGGCCGCGCATGGGAAAGACATAATCGTCCGGGAAAGTCTGCCCCAGATATTGCTGATCTTCGACATTCGCCGACACGCCGATTTCCCGCTCGGCCAGGCGGTAATCCTCCTCGACTTCCTCAAAGCTCAGCGGCCAGTCCAGCCCTTGGCCGAAAATGGTGCGCGTCTTGAAATCCGAGCGAAGCAGACGGGGCGTTTTCGCCTCCCAGTGCATGGTCGTTCCGCCGAAAATACGGGTATATGTCGTATCACTGACATAAGGGCCGGATTGAACGATATAGCTCGAGCTATCGGTTTCCCCCGCCTGCAGCTTGCGAAGCTGCGGGCTGCGGGGCATGGCCGCGTTCGCATTCAGCGGAAAGGGCGACTGGTTGTCCTTGGAGGCGGCCGAATAGAAAGTCGTCAGCAGATTGTCGTAGCCAGCCAGAGTGCTATTGGCACCGGTTCCGGCTTCAAGGATAAGGACACGCTTGCCCGCTTCCGCAGCCTGCTTGGCAATAATGGCGCCTGAAATGCCGCTGCCGACGATCACGATATCGTAGTCGCCAGACTCTGCGACAGTCTTGACATCGGCCTTTATCGCCGATTCGAGGGGAAAAAGCACTTTAGTCCTCCATTAATCCCGGAAAGCCGCATCAGGCTTTGCGGATCATGCCGTTCTGGACTCAATCGAGATCTCAGGCCGGACGGCCTGAAATCGTCATGATTTCGGGCCGCGGGAGTTTCGGGGTTTGGACTTGGCTGGGGCGGCGGCGGAGCGGGCTCTGACTGCCGAGAGGAAGGAGGCATAGCTCCAGGTCAGATTCCTGACGCTTTTCTCATAGCCGACGGTTCCGTCGAACTGTTCGCTCAGCTCATAGTGATCGCTGTGATAGATGATGGCGCGCAGCATGACGTCGGACGAAGCCCGCAAGGCTGCCGACGCGTCGGCGGCGCTGCTGGATGCGCCGAGTCCCAGTTCCGCGAAGAAGGGTTGGGAGAACTGATCGAGGGGGAGGGCGCCGCTGGCCTCGATGGCATTGGCAAGCCGATATTGAAACTCGGCGAAGTTGGCGGTGCACAGAGCCCAGGGATGCCCGCCGGCAACCGGAGCCGCCACATCGCCATCGTAATGATCTCCTGGATAGCGCCCGAAGAGCGGTCCGAGCCCCCTGGCCGCATCGGCGCCATTGACCGGATAATAGTTCGAAGACGAAGGATCGGCCCACTGGCGCCGCAGGATGGCCGCCGTTGCCAGAAGCTTGGTATCGGTCGGCTCGATCCCGCCATAGCAGACCGAAGAGACGATATCGATGTTCGCGTCGTAGCCGGCTTGCTCCGCGGCATCCAGAATGCTCACATAGAGCTGCCCGTTCCAGTGGGTGGCCAGCTGGCTTTCCAGCCAGGAGATGGCATCGGCCACCCCGGCAGGCACCGCAATGCCGATCGTGTTTGTGGAAATTTCCCGGAAAAAGCGCAGCTGTACGGCTCGTGCGAAAAACGAATAGCCCTCATATTCCTCCCAGAGATTTGTGGTCTTGTTCTGGTAAACTTCGAGAAGATAAGAGAGGTTGGTCTCGACCAATTGTTTGGCGATCGTCTGCGTGGCGCCATCCAGCTGATTGAACAAGGTCATGATCGCAATCGACTGAATGGCCGGCCCGTCATTCTGCTCCGACCACGGACGAACCTCGCCGGTGATGGTGAAGCAGGCGTGGCCAAGTGTGACGGTCGCGGAATTCTTCGCATTCGCCTGGCAGAGCGCGGCGAAGTTCACATAGTCGACCAGGCTCGGCAAAACCCCGCCCGAAACGGGCAGCAAGCCGGCAAGCGCGATCTCGATGGCCGTAATCGCCCCGTCGCGGACCCAGTTGAAAACATAGTCCTGGTCGACGCCCGGCGTGTTCGCTGGATAGGAGGGGGCGGCGATGACGCAGCCGGGGGCGGAGAAGACGCCGGGCGATGCCGGATCCTCGATGACATAGCCATCGCTGGTGATGTTGCGCATCATCAGAAGAGAAAAATAGCGCGACAATGCGACCAGATCGGTCTGCGCAAAGGCAGGCCGCGGTTTGACTGTCGGCGCATTGGCGCCGATATGGGCCGGGTTCGCACCCGTCATTGACTGACTCCAAAGCGCAACTGTCATTGACTGTCTCCAAGATCGGTTGAGACTTGCCGGGACCAGATCGAGAAATATTCCGGACCCGGATGGGAGAAATATTGCGGCCGTATGGGCGTTGAGAGTGAACAAAGGTCTCTGCGGCGGCGAGGGGAAGATGCTGGCCACCCGCCGCCGCTGAACCTTTAACTAGAAATATCGGCGACGATCTGCTTTTTATCAACCTAAAGCTGTTGATCTCAGGTCAAAAAATCTCAGAGAATTGCGCCTGGCGTTACGGGTGCTCCGGCGGGATGGATTCAACCAGCCCGACGAGATTGGACCGCGTTGCCGCAGACCGGTTGCGCAACGCCAGAACCATTTGCAATTCCGTGGCGGAGATCGCGCTGTTCCTATGCCAGTCCATCGTGCCTCGCCCGAGCAGCAGCCAGTCGAGGGAGACATCCAGCAAGTCGGCGAGCGCGCAGGCGCTCTCCAGCGAGGTATGGCCGCCATTCTGCCAGCGTGAGACGGCGGCGACGGACACGTCCAGTTCGGCCGCCAAGGCGTGAACTTTCCGGAACTTGCCGCGGGATATCGCCTCTCGAATACGTTTGCCGCGTGCCATGTCATGGGTCATCAAGAATCCTCCCGTTGTTGCGTTAAAATTGGCAATTACCAAGAGCTTTCGATCGACGAATATCAGAGATTTCTTATGGAAGGGGACGGCAAAGCCAAGCACCGGTCAACCTGGTGAAATATCCAGATTGCGCCCGGCCGGCCTCCTGTTGAAACGTCGGCACATCAGGAGGGACGGATATGTTGCGGATACTCACCAAAGACATGCTCGAGACCGATCGACGGGCTTTCGACGAGATGTTTCGGGCTCGCGCCGCCGTTTTTCGCGATCGGCTGGGATGGCAGGTCGATGTCCGGGATCAATGGGAGAGGGACCGATACGACGAGGCCGAGGATCCCGTCTATCTCGTCACGCAGCAACCTTCCGGCACGCTGACGGGTTCGTTGCGCCTGCTGCCGACCACCGGAGCAACGATGCTCAAAAGCGAGTTCCGGCATTTTTTCGATCAGCCTATCGACGTCGATAGCCCGACGACCTGGGAATGTACCCGCTTTTGCCTTCATCCGCATGCCGGACACACGGAGCAATCGCGCGCAGTCGCCACGGAACTGCTCTCAGGGCTTTGCGATCTTGCGCTCGACACCGGTATCGAGAGCATTGTCGGCGTCTATGACGTCGCGATGGTCGCTGTGTACCGGAGGATCGGCTGGAAGCCGACGCCGCTTGCCCGATCCCGGCCCGAGATCGGCAAGCTGTATGTTGGCCTATGGGATGTGACGGCGGACAATTGTCGAACCCTTCGGGCCAACCTGTCCCGGCTTCTGGAGCAAGCCTCTCCCTATCCTGCCAAAGCCCTTGTCGATGGCGGCGTGCGGTAGGCGCCGTCGCTGTCCCAACGCCCAGCAGTGGGATAGGTCTCTCCAGTCTTTAACCTGTTCTTCATGTCGCGCCATGGTTGCCAAAAAATATGCTGTTCTCGGCAATCGCGAAATGTTACCACTGCGAGCAGTTAGGAAAATACGCAACCACGAGTCCATCTCATGCTGAGCAGTTCTCGTTTTTTCTACTGTCTGGACCGGATCTCGGCATCGCCGACATTGCGGGATTTGGAAACGACGCTGGATGAAGTCCGTCACATCTATGCGATATCGCATATGGTTCTGCATGTGACCCGCTCCTCGGGGGCGGCCGACAGCAATCCATTGCTGATGCTGACCTATCCGCCCGAGTGGGTGAAACAATATCGTGACCGGGACTATTTCAGCATCGATCCGGTCGTGCGTCTCGGCAGGCGCGGCTTCCTGCCCGTGGAATGGTCCGCATCGAAATGGGATTCAGGCCGAGCCTATGGCTTCTTCAAGGAGGCCATGGCTTTCGGCATCGGCCGTCAAGGCGTGACTCTGCCGGTGCGAGGACCTCAAGGGGAGCGATCGCTGTTTACGGTCACGTCCAATCATCCCGATGCCTATTGGCGGCAGTTCCGCATGGACAGCATGCGCGACCTGCAGTTTCTCGCCCACCATCTCCACGACAGGGCCATGGTTCTGTCGGGCCTGAGGGAGATTGCGGATTTTCCGCAATTGTCGCGCCGGGAACTGCAATGCCTGGAGATGACCGCCAGCGGCCTTATGGCAAAACAGATCTGCGCCCGCCTGTCCATTTCAGTGAGTGCGGTACAGCTCTATCTCGCCTCGGCACGCCGGAAGCTGACTGTCGCGACGACGAGCGAAGCGGTCGCCAGGGCCACGGCGCTTGAATTGATATGAACGTGGGGATCGCGTCTCACCGCCGGCCTCTGGTGCGCGTCGCCAGAACATTGCGGATCGAGAAGCTGGAATGAATCCTGAGAACGCCCGGCAGGGTCGATAGTATTTCCTTGTGGATCCGCTCGAACTCGCCCGGACTGGCGACCTCCACGCGCAAGAGATAATCGGAACCGCCCGTCATCAGAAAACATTCCCGGATCTCGGGATGCCGGCGAACCGCCGCCTCGAAGCGGTCGAGATGATCCTCTGTCTGTCGCTCGAGCGTGATGTTGATGATCACGGCGATCATCTCGTCGGCATTGCCGGTGTCCACCAGCGCCGTGTAGCCGCGGATCACCCCTGATTTTTCCATGATCTTGATGCGCCTGAGGCAGGCCGATGGCGACAGGCCGATCTCGGCGGCGAGCTTGGCATTGCTCATGCGTGCATCGAGGCGCAGCAGTCTCAGGATATTGCGGTCGATCGAGTCGAGGGCGGGCATGATGGATTATTCCGAATTTTCGTTGATTATGCAGATAATAGGTAAATCGTGCAATAATAGACTGCTGATTGATAGGCAATTTCGCGCATTGTTTCATAAACTTTCTTGAGATCGAGAGGGATGGATATGGATAGCGGTATTTTGGTTTCCCGCACACGCACCACGACGACCGCGCAGGGAGCCACGGGCTATCTGACGATCGATCTTGCCGCGCTTGGCCGCAACTACCGCAAGCTCGTATCGATGCTGGCGCCGGTCCGCGCGGGGGCGGTCGTCAAGGCCGATGCTTATGGCCTCGGCGCCGAGCGGGTTGCGAGAACGCTCTACGGCGAAGGCTGCAGGCATTTTTTCGTCGCCCAGTTTGTCGAGGCCGTCAGGTTGCGGCCAACCCTTGCCCGCGATGCTCAGATTTTCGTGTTGAACGGCTTGCAGCCGGGCAACGAGATCGCCTGCGCCGAGATGGGCATCGTCCCGGTTCTCAACTCTCTCGCCCAGTGGCGGCAATGGTCGGCGGCGGCGCGCATACTGAAGCGCTGCCTGCCTGCCGTGCTGCAATTCGACACCGGCATGTCGCGGCTCGGCTTTCCCCGGCAGGAACGAGCCGAGCTGGCCGCAGCGCTTCGCGACGGCAGCAATGTCGAAATCCTGTTCATCATGAGCCATCTGGCTTCAGCCGACGATATGGAGAGCGACCAGAACGGCGAACAATGGGCCGAGATGTCCCGCATTGCCGATGAATTTCCCGGCTTCGACATGTCCTTCGCCAATTCCGGCGGGGTCTTCCTCGGCGATGCCTATCATGGCGTGCTCGCCCGCCCCGGCATCGCGCTTTACGGCGGCGCGCCCAACACCGGCGAGGCGAACCCGATGGAGCCGGTCGTCAGTCTCGACGTCGCCGTCGTGCAGACCCGCACCGTGCCGGCAGGCACCAAGGTCGGCTATGGCGGCGCGCATGTCGCTGAGCGGGAAATGCGTCTCGCCACCATCGCCGCCGGTTATGCCGATGGTCTGCCCAGGTCGCTCAGCGACCGCGGCGCTGTCTATGTCAACGGCATCCGCTTGCCGATCGTCGGCCGCGTCTCGATGGACAGCGTGACCGTCGACGTCTCGGCACTGCCCGAAGGCACCCTGACACTGGGCAGTCTGGTCGAAGTGCTCGGCCCGAACCAGACGCTCGAGGACATCGCCCGCGATGCCGGCACGATATCTTACGAAATCCTAACCGGTCTGGGCGATCGTTACGACAGGCAATATCGCTGAGAGCCCGGCGGCTCCATCATTGGGAAGATCATGAAAGTCATTGTTCTGGGTGCCGGTATCGTCGGCGTCACATCCGCTTATCAGTTGGCGAAATCAGGCCACGAGGTCACGGTCGTCGACCGGCAGAAAGGCCCGGCGCTGGAAACGAGCTTTGCCAATGCCGGCGAAGTCTCCTTCGGCTATTGCTCGCCATGGGCAGCGCCCGGCATTCCGGCGAAGGCGATGAAGTGGCTGTTCATGAAACATGCGCCGCTGATCCTGCGCCCGAAGCTCGACATGGCCATGCTCTCGTGGATGGCGCGGATGCTGTCGAATTGCACCTCCGAGCGCTACGCGATCAACAAGAGCCGCATGCTGCGGCTTGCCGATTACAGCCGCATCGCGCTGGCCGACCTTCGCGCCGAGACCGGCATCGCCTATGACGAACGCATGCAGGGAACGCTGCAGCTGTTCCGCACGCAGCAGCAGCTCGACGCCTCGGCCAAGGACGTCAAGGCGCTGGCGGCCGACGGCATTCCCTATGAGGTGCTGGACCGGGACGGCTGCATCCGCTTCGAACCGGCACTGAAACACGTGCGCGACAAGATCGTCGGCGGCCTGCTGACGCCGAAGGACGAAACCGGCGACTGCTTCAAATTCACCAATGCGCTGGCCGCCAAAGCCGAGGCGCTCGGCGTCCGCTTTGCCTATGGCACGACGATCAAGGCGCTGGATGTCGAGGCGGGCCGCGTGCGCGGCGTCATCACCGATCGCCATCGCGATGGCGACGGCGATCGCGAGCGCGAGCGGATGAGTGCGGATGCGGTGGTGGTTGCGCTCGGCAGTTATTCGCCGCTGCTGCTCAAGCCCTTCGGCATCAGATTGCCGGTCTATCCTGTGAAGGGCTATTCGCTCACCATCCCGATCACCGATGCGTCGCGCGCACCGGAATCGACCGTCATGGACGAAACCTACAAGATCGCAATCACCCGGCTCGGCGACCGCATCCGCGTCGGCGGCATGGCTGAAATTTCGGGCTATACCAATGATCTCGGGTTCGCACGCCGCAGCACGCTGGAACATTCGGTCACCGATCTTTTCCCCGGCGGCGACGTTTCCAAGGCGTCCTTCTGGTCCGGCCTGCGCCCGATGACGCCGGATGGCACCCCGGTCATCGGCCCGACCAAGATCATCGGCCTCTTCCTCAATACCGGCCACGGCACGCTCGGCTGGACGATGAGCACCGGTTCGGCGCGGTTGATCAGCGATCTGGTCGGCGGCGCCAATCCGGAAATCGACGCGAAGGATCTGGCAATTAATCGATATCACTGAAATATGCCGGGGAACGAAAAAAGAAAACATATGATTGCGGAAATCAACTATCACTCGCGATCATTGTCTTTCGAGGTCGCGCATGTCTCATATTTCTAATATGCCAGCCCATAGCAGCTCCCTCCACGATCCGGCGAGGCAGAGCCCGTTGTTTTGGGAGACGGCCTTCAGCGGCACGGACCCGGACGCACTCTCGGAAATATTGTCGACGCCGAGCTCCCCGATCAAGGCCGCGGCGCAAGCCGGCACGCCCATCGCCTACTACTGCAATTTCATCTCGACGGAAGAGCTGACCATCGCCGACTGTGCCTACGACGGCACGATCTCGCTCAAGCGCGAGGCGCCCAACGGCAAGGTGATCATTTTTCTGCCGATGGAGGGGAATGCCGTCTTCGATGCCGGGAAGGAACAGATCCATTCGATTCCCGGTCGCGGCGCCATTCTCGGGGCTGGCCGCGCCTCGGGTTCCCGCCTGATCGGCCCGCGCCGCCATCTCGGTCTGTTTGTCGATCAGGCGAGGATCAACAGGCAGCTGACGCATATGTTCGAGCGAACGATCAGCGGTGACACCGATTTTCATCCGACCATCGATCTGACGAACGGTTCGGGGCTCGTCTTGCAGCAACTCGCCGCAAGCCTCCATCGCGGGCTCAGCGGCGAGGGGCCGCTGCAGCAGTCGCCGCTGGCTCTGCGCGCGCTCTGCGACGCAATAGTCTACCTGCTTCTGGAGACCTGTCCCCATCGTTATTCGGAGGCGCTTGCGCTTCCCGCGCCGGCCCCGGCTCCTCGCCACGTGAAATGGGCCATCGACTTCATGCGGGAACATATGGCCGAGCCGATTTCGCTGAACGACATCGCGACCGCAGCCAAGGTCAGCGTCCGCACCTTGCAACAGGGTTTCCGGCAGTTCAGGAATACCACGCCGATGGCCTACCTGCATGAACTCCGGATGCTTGCCGCCCATCGCGATCTGCTCGAATCCGGCGCGAGACAGGCCGTCGCCGACATCGCGCTCAGATGGGGGTTTACCCATCTCGGGCGATTTTCAGCCGAGTACCGCAAGCGTTTCGGTCAACTGCCGTCGCAGACCTTGAGGGCCTGATCGCGACAAGGCTGCTCATGACCGGCCGCATCTTCTGCGGATGGGCATGAGCAGGATCTTGGCTTCGTGTCAGCGGGCAGCGATGATCTTAGCCGGTCTGCGGTCGAGACCAGCCGGCGGCATCAGAACTCTTCCCACTCGCTGCTTGCAATGGCGGCGTTGCCATGGCTCGGATAGGCCGCGCCGAGTTTTGCCCGCAACGCGCGCGCCGGCGAGGCAGCTGTCGAGGGGCTGTTTGCTTGTCGGGCCGGGCGCATCTGGGATGCCGCAGATTTGCCAATGTGGAATTCGCTCAGCATCTGAGCGATATGGCCGACCTGTTGGACCAGGGCATGGCTCGCCGCGGTCGACTGCTCGACCATGGCGGCGTTTTGCTGGGTGCCCTGATCCATCGCGTTGACGGCAGTGTTGATCTCGTGGAGCGCCGTTGCCTGCTCGCTCGACGCCCTGACGATGGCGCCGATGTGCCGGTCGATCTCCTGGACCTCGTCGACGATCACCGTCAGCGTCTCGCCGGTCTGCCCGACCAGGGACACGCCCGCCTTTACCTGTTCGCCCGAGTTGTTGATCAGCCCCTTGATCTCTTTTGCCGCCTTGGCGGAACGTTGCGCCAGTTCGCGAACCTCCTGGGCGACGACGGCGAAGCCCTTGCCGGCCTCTCCAGCGCGCGCCGCTTCGACGCCGGCATTCAGCGCCAGAAGGTTGGTCTGGAAGGCGATTTCATCGATGACGCCGATGATGTTGGAGATCTCCCGCGACGAGCTGTCGATCGCCCCCATCGCGGCGACGGCCTGCTGGACGATCTGGCCCGACTTCTCGGCGCCGATGCGGGCCTTTGCGACCAGTTGCCCCGCCTCTTCCGCGCGCCGGCTGGAGTCCTTCACGGTGGTGGTGATCTCCTCGAGCGCGGCCGCCGTCTCCTCGATGGAGGCGGCCTGCTGTTCGGTTCGCTTGGCAAGATCGTCCGCGGCGGACCGGATCTCCTGCGACCCCGCATTGATCTGCGTAGCAGACCCGCTGATCTGCTCGATCGTCGTCGACAGCTGTTCCAGCGCATTGTTGAAGTCGTCACGCAGGGCGTGATAGGCTTCCGGTAGATCATCGTTGATCCGGTAGCTGACATCCTTGGCGGCAATCGCTGCCATGGCTCTGCCGAAAGTGGTGCCGACAAGCTGCCGCTCCGCCTCGATTGCGTCGGCCTGGGCCTTCTGCTTGGCGATCTCCGCCTCGTCGATATAGACCGAGATGGCGAGATCCATATCCAGCATGACAGCCTTGACGAGGCTTGCCAACGCGTTGCCGAACTCCGCCGGCTTCATCGTTTTTTTCGAGAATACCCCGCCCTTGGGGACCATTTCCTCGACGGCGCGGTTGATCAGATGATCGACGATGATCGCGTAGCCGCCGATATACCACTGCGGCTCCAGGCCGATGCGGGCGTGGACGGTTCCGATCGTCTTGACCTTGGCGACATAATCCTCGTTGAAATTGCCGTCGGCGATATTGACCCAGTGGCCCGCCTGCGCACCCTTCGCGCGGGCGATATTCTCCTCCGTCGAGAAGAAGCGACTGACTTCCGGGCTCTTGCGCAGCTGAGCGTAGAACTTGTCCAATCCGTGCGGCAGTTCGCGTTCGATCAGCGTCTTCAGAGCGCGGATGCCTGCGCGTCCCTGATGGTCGAGCTGCATGAAATCGAGACGGCGTTCGACGCTTCGGCTTTTGGTTTTGGCGGCTCCGCTGTCGTAACCGGGAACCGAATTGCTGCTGGCATGCATATGAGAGTGACTCGACATTCTGACCTCAACTGAAAACCGTAATTGGGCACGCGCCGCAATCACATCGAAGCCCGTCGTCATGTCGGAACTGGGCGTCTACCCGCCTGATCGATGACCCCAGAAATGGGATAAGGTGGTTTATTTGCGGTTAACCAAACCGACCCCCCAAATTGATTTTCGTCAAACGCTTCGTGATCTGGATACTCTCTGCGATTTTTGAATGGCGAGCTTCGAGCCGTCCGGCTGCAGCATACGTCCGAACGAAAAAATGGCCCCGTTTCGCGGAGCCGTTTCATGATTCGGAGTTCCGGGCGTCAGCTTATCAGTTGCCGGCGGATCGCTTCGGCAATTGCATGGGCGCGATTGGCCGCCCCCAACTTCTTCGTCGCGCTCTTCAGATAGCTGTTGATGGTTTCCGTTTGATAGTCCGACGCACCGGAAATTTCCTCGCTGGTGAGCCCTTTACCCGCGAGTTCGAGGCAGCGGAGTTCGCCGCTGGTCAGGCGAAGGACGCCGGCGGCAAAACGGTCCATCAGCGGCTTGGTGATCGCCCGATGCAGCGGCTCGGCAAAGAAGACAAGCAGTTCCTGTTCGCTCGCGGTGAACGGCTTTTCTCGCGTGAAGCAAACCCCTGCGTAGACAAAGCCATTCCGTGAGAGCGGAATCTGTATTCGCCGCCCGATCTCATAGGATCGCAGCAAATACCGGAGGCGTTGGGTCGGCGCCACGATATCGAAGGCTTCTTCTTCCGTCAGCGGCGTCGTTCGTTCGAGCGAGTGGACGACAAGCGGATCGGACAGGCCGAGCTTTTCTCCAAAATAGGTGTCGATATAGGCGGGCGGCATATCGGTATCGATGGAGCGGCCCCTCCCTATCCGATATCCTTCAAGATCCAGTCCACCGACGGCGATGTAGCGGAAATCGACGGCCTTCCTCAGTTGTTCCAGCAGATCGCTGTTGCGCAATTGCCGGTGAGCGGGAACCTCGGAAAGTTCCCTGAAATGGCAAAGGCTTTCAATTGAGGCGCACCCCATCGGGCCCCCGATTCGCGGCTGGTTAACGATTAACCCCGACTCTGGGGTCTGAGAGTTAATAAATCTTTACGTTCGACCGTGAGTGCCTGGCAGGATGCAGTCTTCCGACCCCGAGCGTGCTGCCCGAGGTCGTCGTGTCGATATTTTCCGTCGACAGGTCTATGCGGCGCGCTTCAGCGCGTCGGCGATCGTCGAGACGATCGTGTCGATCTGGCCCTTCTCGATGATGAGCGGCGGTGAGAGCGCGATGATGTCGCCGGTCACGCGGATCAGCAGGCCCTTGTTGAAGCAGTCGACGAAGACGTCGTAGGCGCGGGTTCCCGCTGCGGCTCGGGGCGCCAGCTCTATCGCGCCGACCAGACCGAGATTGCGGATGTCGACGACATTGGGCAGGTCTTTCAACGAATGCAGCGCCTCCTGCCAGTGGGTGGCAAGCTCGGCTGCGCGGGTCAGCAGCCCTTCCTCCTCGTAGATTTCGAGGGTGGCGAGCCCGGCTGCGCAGGCGACCGGGTGGCCGGAATAGGTATAGCCATGGAAGAGCTCGATCGCATTTTCCGGGCCGACCATCAGGCCATCATAGATCTTGCGGCTGGCAAAGACCGCGCCCATCGGGATCGCGCCGTTGGTGAGGCCCTTTGCCGTGGTGACGAGATCGGGCACGACGCCGAAGTAATCGACCGCGAAAGGCGTGCCGAGACGGCCGAAGCCGGTGATGACCTCGTCGAAGATCAACAGGATGCCGTGCTTGTCGGCGGTTGCACGCAGCTTTTCCAGATAGCCCTTCGGCGGCAGGACCACGCCCGCCGATCCCGACATCGGTTCGACGATGACGGCGGCAATGGTCTCGGCGCCGTGCAACTGCACCAGGCGTTCCAGGTCGTCGGCCAGTTCCACGCCGTGGGCGGGAAGGCCCTTCGAAAAGGCATTGCGCTCGACGTCGAGCGTATGGCGCATATGGTCGGCCGGTATCTGCGGGAAGACCCGCCGGTTGTTGACGAGGCCGCCGACGGAAATGCCGCCGAAGCCGACGCCGTGATAACCCTTCTCGCGCCCGATGATGCGCGTGCGGGTGCCCTGGCCGATGGCGCGCTGATAGGCAATGGCGATCTTCAGCGCCGTATCGACCGATTCCGAACCCGAGCCTGTGAAGAAGACCCTGTCGAGCTTGCCGTCCGGACCGCCCGGCGCATTCGCAGCCAGCTTCGCGGCGAAGTCGAAGGCGATCGGATGGCCCATCTGAAACGTCGGAGCATAATCCAAGGTCGAAAGCTGCCGCTCGACCGCCTGGGCGATCTTCTTGCGGCCATGGCCGGCATTGCAGCACCAGAGCCCGGCGGTGCCGTCAAGCACCTGGTTTCCATCGACATCGGTGTAATACATGCCCTCCGCGGTGGCCAGAAGGCGCGGCGTGGCTTTGAACTGCCGGTTCGCGGTGAACGGCATCCAGAAATTTTCGAGTACGGGCGCGTTCGTCTTGCTGATCTGGTCCATGCTGGCCTCCGTTGAATGGCGGGGAGAATGGCAATTTCTCCCTGTCAAACAAGTCCTTTTCTTCTGCGGTACAAGTCATTGAAACTCAACGGACATGCGGATATGTTTTTCGATATTCTGGACAACACAAACGGACCGCATCATGTCAGTCGATATCGGCAGCCGCCTTCGCCATCTCCGCATCGCCCATAAGCTTTCCCAGCGGGAACTCGCCAAGCGCACCGGCGTGCCCAATTCGACGATTTCGCTGATCGAATCGAACGCCTCCAACCCCTCGGTCGGGGCGCTTAAGCGAATTCTGGACGGCATCCCGATCGGCCTGGCGGAGTTCTTCGCCTTTGAGCCCGAGCGTCCGAGGAAGGCCTTCTATGCGGCCGAGGAACTGGTGGAGATCGGCAAGGGCGCCATCTCCTACAGGCAGGTCGGGGAAAACCTGTTCGGGCGCAGCCTGCAAATACTCAAGGAATGTTACCAGCCGGGCGCCGGTACCGGGAAGATTCCGCTCGTTCACGAGGGAGAGGAGGGCGGGATCGTGCTCTCGGGAAGGCTTGAGGTGACCGTCGATGACGAGCGGCGTATCCTCGGGCCGGGTGATGCTTATTATTTCGAAAGCCGGCGACCGCACCGGTTCCGCTGTGTCGGGCCGGTGCCTTGCGAAGTCATCAGCGCCTGCACGCCACCGACGTTCTAAAGCGCGTCGCCGGGAAAGACGACGCCAAGACTTATCCGCAGCCATGTCGATGCCATGCGTTTCAGCTGTTGCGGCCCTCGATGCGGGCGAGCACGCCATCGAGCGCGGCGGTGAGCGCGGCAAGGCCGCCCTTGTTGTCGAAATCCGAAAGAACCTGCTCGTTCAGGCCGCCCTTGGTGGCGAATTCGCGGCTGAGCGCGCTGAACGGCTCGTTACAGGGGTTGTTGGCCTTTTGCGCCAGGCTTGCAAAGAGCGGGGCGATATAGGCTTGGCCCTTTGCCCTTTCGAGGCCGCTTTTTTCCAGCCAGCCGGTGATCGACTCCATGACGCCGAAATAAGTCGACATGACAGCGCTTGCGGCTGCGAGGAGATCGTACTCCTTCCGCGACTGACATTGTACGGCCGTTCCGAGCGTGTCGAACAGCGCCGCGATGGTGGCATTGGCGGGGTAGATGGCGGTGACGCCTTGCCGCTGTGCGACGAAGGGCAGGGGGATGGCCTGGACGAGATTGATATCGGCGCCGATCCAATCGAGCACGGCCTGGCGCTCCGTGGCCGCGACAAGGCTGACAATTGTCTGGCCGGTCCTGAACGATAGTGCGCGCACGACTTCCTCGGCGATCTGCGGCCTTATCGCCAGGAACACCATATCGCTGCGATCGACGACAGTCTGGTTGTCCCCGGCAATTCTGACCGAGGCGAATTCGGCTGCCAGTGTCGCGGCGATATGCGCGCTTCGCGGAGACACGTGGATCTCGGAGGCATAGGCCGGTTCGGCCAGAAGCCCGCGAACCATCGCTTCGGTGATGGCGCCGGTACCGACGAATCCGATGCTGTTGATTGTCATGCGATTACTCCGCAGCCCGCAACGGCCCCAGTGCGACATCCGTCATGTCGTTCTCGCGCCGGAAGTGGCTGAAATTCGCGGATGCGTTTCACTTCCGATTCATCAGGCACCTAAGTCCCCTCTCCAGACGCCGATCCCCATTGGGTCAGAAAACCAGCCTGTCGGCAATGTAATTTTTCCGCTTGAATTTGTCGACACGCTGTTGAAATAGACGTCGAAAGGAGCGGTCCCATCGGGCCCGCACGGCAATTCGTCGGTGAACGCAATCGGCGGCTGGATCCGGAGATTACCGGCGCACAAGCCCTGCTGGAAAAGCTCATCGATCTTGAGGAATGAGATCGTCTACGATATCCCAAGTGGGATCTTCATCCCGGAAAGAAGGAGCTTGGGGAATGCCTTTCAACACCGCTCAGGTGACAAATCTCGGGAAGGCGCCGACGGCCTCGGATATAATTTTGAAATTCATCCGTGATTCCATTGCTGACGGTTCTCTGGATGAAGGGGAACCGATCCGCCAGGACGATGTCGCCCGGCTGTTCAACGTCAGCAAGATTCCCGTGCGGGAGGCGCTCAAACGGCTCGAGGCCGAAGGCCTGGTGGAATTCCACCGCAACAAGGGCGCGATCGTCACCAGCGTTTCCGAACCTGAGATCGCCCAGATCTTCGAGGTGCGCGCAATCCTGGAAACGAACGCCATCAAGCTCTCGATCCCGCATATGACGGAAGAGACCTTTGAAAAGGCGCTTGCCTATTGCGACGCCTTCGCCAAGGAAACGGATGTGGCGCGCTGGTCGGAATTGAACTGGCGATTCCACAGCTGCCTCTACGAGGATGCGCAGCGGCCATTTCTCGTCAGGACTATCCGTTCCGTCAATGACCGGCTGGAACGTTATCTCAGGGTGCAGTTGACACTGTCGCATGGCAAGGAGACGGCGGATCGAGAGCATCGGCAGATCCTCGAAGCGTGCCGCGCGCGCGATGAGGAAAAGGCGGCAGAGCTGCTCTACGCGCATATCATGAGCGCCTGCCAATCGCTCCTCGAACATCTTCCGGCAAAAAAGCCCCGCTGAGCGTCAACCCATCGATGGCGAGAACCGTCAGGCGCCTGCGATCTTCACGACAGCCTCGAATACGGCGCGCGGCACTTTCAGCTTTTCCGATGCCGGCCTCGGATATTCGATGCCGGTGACACCGGGCACGAAGACGCCGTGCTCCTGAAGGCGGGTTGCCTGGCGGCGGGCACGTTCGACAAGGCCATCGTCGGTGCGCCCCGGCATCATCGCGACGACGGTCAAGCCCACTGCGGGGCTGGCGCTTCCCTCTCTGAAAGACGGCGTGTCCAATGACCAGGGGCCGCCGGAGAGACCCGCCGACAGCATTTCCACCATCAGCGCCACATTGGCGCCCTTACGCCCGCCGAAAGGAAGCAGCGCGCCGGCAAGCACTTTTGCCGCATCCTGGGTGTCGATACCCGCTGCGTCGACGGCCCATCCCTCCGGGATGGCGCGCCCCTCGGCGGCGGCGGCGACGATATTGACATAGGCCGTCGCGCTCGATGCCTGGTCGATGATGAGCGGCAGCGAGCCTTCCCCCAGCGGAAAGCCGAAGGCCATCGGGTTGGTGCTGTAGACGGCGGGTCCACCGGCTTTGGCGACCACCATGGCATTGGCATTGGTGGCGGCGAGGCCGACGATCCCTTCGTCGGCAAGCCTGCGGATGTAGTAGCCGAGTTCGCCGGCCGTATAGCTGTTGGTCTGCGTAAAGATCGCGACGCCGAAGGTGTGCGCCGCCTCGACCAACTGTTCGAAGGCAACATCGAAGCCGAGCTGTGCAATGCCCCGATCGGCATCGGCGATGAAGAAGGCGGGGTAGGGGCGCTCGCAGCTCGGCGAGGGATCGCCGTTGATGCGGCCCTCGCGGAAGCTGTCGAGGTAATCGACCATATGCGGAAATCCGAGTGTGGCAGGCCCATAGAGCGCGGCTGATAAGGTGGCGTCCACCAAGGAGCGGGCACTGGTTTCCCCCGCACCTGCCGCCAGGCAGGCTCGCATCGCCAAAGCCTCGGCTTCCGTCTGATCGAGCAGGACCTCATCCGTCATCGCAAATCTCCAATCCCGTGTTTCCTTGTCCGCCGGATGCTGTTGAGCCTTCGGGCCGACTGTTCCCGCAGGCGATTTCAGCAAAGGCAAGGCGCTTACGACGAAAAATGTACATTTATGTTCATAAACATGACTCTCGTGATTGACAAGCCTGCGCATTCGTATAAATAATATCGTATACGAAATCTCCGCCATTGGCGGGACCGAACCGCAGAGGAGAATGGTCATGGGATTCAAAAGGACAATCCACGCGGTCGATACTCACGCAGGCACGCCGATGCGCGTGATCACGGGCGGCGTGCCCCATATTCCCGGCAATTCCGTCTATGAGAAGATGAAATGGCTGGAGACCAATGACGACCAGCTGCGCAAGCTGATGCTGCGTGAGCCGCGCGGCTATCCCGCCCATTGCTGCAACATCATCGTGCCGCCTTGTCATCCGGAGGCCGGTGCCGGCTATGTCATCATGGAGCAGGTCGAATATCCGATGATGTCCGGCGGCAACACCATCTCGGTGGTGACGGTCCTCCTGGAAATGGGCATGCTATCGATGAAGGAGCCGGTCACCGAACTGGTTCTCGAGGCGCCGGCCGGCCTGATCCGCGTCAAGGCGGAATGCAGCAACGGCAAGGTCAAGAGCGTGACCTTCAAAAACGTGCCGGCATTTGCCGCCCATCTCGATGCCGTTATCGACGTGCCGCATCTTGGAAAGGTCACCGTCGATGTCGGCTGGGGCGGTATGTTCTATGTCATCGCCGATGTCGGGCAGTTCAAAGGCCTTGAACTGATCCCGGCACATGGGCGGGAGATCGCGCGTGTTTCGGCGATGATCCGGCAGGCCGCCATCGAACAGTTGCCGGTTGCCCATCCGCACTATCCCGGCGTCGGCATCACGATCTCGCAGCTGTCGGGGCCGACGGACGATCCGAACGCCGACTGGAAAAATACGGTGACGATGGCCACGGGCGATCTTTCCTGGGACGATCCCGCCACCTGGACGGGTGCGCTCGATCGCTGCCCCTGCGGCACCGGCACCTGCGCGAAGATGGCCGTTCTGCATGCCAAGGGCGAATTGCCGCTCGATCAGGATTTCCGGCATCAGGGTATCCTCGGCAATATCTACACCGGCAGGCTGGTCGAAGAAGCCAGGATCGGCGACAGATCCGCCGTTGTCCCGACGCTGACCGGCACCAGCTGGATCTCCGGCCTGAATACCCTCGTTCTCGACAAGGACGATCCCTTCACCGAAGGTTTCACGCCAGGGGATATCTGGGCCTGAGCATCGCCTTGGCGATGGTGATGTCTTTCGTTTCGGATTTCGGATGTTTACAAGGCTGAGGCAGGCCGAAACATTTGACCGAACGAAAGGCATCGATCGTGAATCTCATGCGTCGGGCGCTGTTGGGGGCCCTGTGGGCCATGCTCGGCTGGAGGTCGTCATCAGCCAAGGAGCCCGGCCCTGCTTCCGGCGAGCAAACGCTGCAGGCCGAGGCCGAGGCATCGTCGGTGACACCAAGGCATGTCCTGTGTTTTCTCGGGCGGGATCGCGACCTGAGCCATCTGTCCGAGGCGGCATCGCAGGCGATCGCCGACTTCGCCACCGGATTCAGCATCGACGATGATTATTCGCAGGCCGAGCCGGATGATCGCATGAGCCGGTCATTCGACGTCTGCTGGGATCGGGTCGAACCCGATGCGTGGGGTCAGGCAGACGAGAAAGCCGTCGCCGATCATCAGTCGGTCCTCTACATCCTCGGCCCGAGCATGGCGCAGGCAGAGACGGTGAAGGTTTCGATGCTGGCACTCCGCCTCGTCGAATGTGTGATCGATGCGGGAGCTATTGCTGTGAAGGGCGAAAGCGCCGGCATCGCGCATGGCCTCGATCGGTGGCGAGAGCTGATCCGGCAGGGAACTGAGGCGCAGAATGCCGCGGACAGGCTGGCTCAGCAGCGGATCGGCCGGCTGGCCTTTGCAAAGCGGCCGCTCTCCGCACGGGGGTATCTCGAAAGCGTCGGCTTCCATCTCGTCGGACTACCGGATGTCTATGTGCCCGACACGGCCGGCAGCGAACGGGAGATCGTCGCGATCATCGATGCTGTCGCCGACGAGATCGCCGAGCGCGGTCTCAAGCCGACGCTGAAGGAACGCCGGGCGAGCCTCTCCTTCAATTCCACTTACGAAGTCGACGAGTTCAAGTTCAATCCATACGGCATTGTCAGGCTCGGCGGCTGAATGGGCCAATCTCGCGCCGGGGCTTTTGCTTGTCTCCTCCCTCGGGCGCATGGTTTGGCGATCCGGCGGGCGTCTTCGGCTTACTTGTAAGTGATCGTGTCGCTCACGCGCGGGCGGTTGAAGAAATAGCGGTCGAAACTGTAGCCGTTCTGGCCGGTGAAATTTGAGAAAAACGCCGAGACCGGCGTCGTCAATGTGTATTGCACCCGGGTCAGCACCACCTGCACGCCTTTTTCCTGGATTTTGGCGGGGATTGCGACTGCGCTCGCCGTGCCGGAATTCACCGCCGAGGTGTTGAGCGCGGCAGACCAGTTGACGGTCGCGCTGCCGCTCGTATTGACGTCGTTGACCGCGACCGTGATCGTCAGCTTGGTGGTTTCGTATGGCTGCAGGATGAAGCTGGCGCCGGAAAGCAGCTTGGCGACGTCGGACTTCGTCCAGGAGCTCTGCTGGGCAATCATGTCGCCCGTGGACGAGGCGATCTCGTCTATCTTGCGGCTGACCGTCAGCGCATGGCCGAGATCGGCGGTGCCGAACAGCAGCATCAGCAGGATTGGCAGCACGAGTGCGAACTCCACGCCCGAAGCAGCCGACCGGTCGCGCACAAGATGACGGATGCCGGACTGCGCGAAGCGGAAAAGGGACAGGCTCCGTTTCATAGTCATGTCAGAAAGGCTCGTTGCGGAATAGAGCGGAGGATCCGAGGAGATAGCGGCCGTCGGAAAGCTTGGCGCTCGACAGGTTGAAGAAACTGACGACGGCCGTCCATGGCATGAACGCCTGAACCAGGATGTAGTCGCTGCCCTTGCCGATATCATAAGTCTCGGTGACGGCGAGTTTGCCGCTGCTATCGATCGGATCGGTGTGGGCTGCGGACGACATGTCGGACAGCACGTTCACCTTGACGACGAGACCGCTGGAGCAGCCGAACGACAGAAGCATGTCTTCGCATATCTTGGCTTTGAAACTGGCCAATGTGATCTTGGAGGATGCCACCTCGCCGGTGCGGATCATCCGGGAGATCTTGTGCACCGAAGCGTCCAACGCGGAGTTCACGAAAAACATCAGCGACACTTCGATAATGCCGAACAATATGATGAAGAGCGGCAGGGCCAGGATCGCAAATTCGATCGCAGCAGCTCCTTTATTGTCGCCGATCAGGCGGCGCAGCGGCGCACACGGTTTTCTCAGTCTCATTGGGTCAGCCGCACGGAAGAGAGATATTGAGTGAAGAGCGCCGACAGGCCCTCCGTGATCTCGGTGGACGACGAGGCCGACAGGAACAGGCTCTTGGACGACGCACAGTCGGCCAGCGCATAGGGGATGTAGTCTCGCCTGGTGATGCTGGTCGACACGCCGCTCCGCATGGTGCCGCCCCAGTTGCTCTTCCAGTTGGCGCTCGCCATGGTTGAGCCGACGGTGTCATTGTAACCCCAGTCCGTAGTGATCGGCAGATATTCGGTATAAAGAACCGCCATGGTGGCGGACTTGTTTTTGACGTAGCCGCACCAGTCCGGGTTGAGTGGCGCCACCTTTTTCAAGTTGCTTGAGTTCTTAACCACCCATCCGCGCTGTGACTGAACGCCGTCTGTCAGCAGGAGAACCAGCTTGAGCGGATTTGCCGAAGAGGTGCCATCACCACCCGTGCCGACTATGTTCTGTAGTGCCGCTAAGGCGACGTCAAAATAGGTATAGTTCATCGAAGTTGCGCTTGTCAGACCGTAGCTGTCATCTGACAGGCGTTTGCGTGCGTTTGAAGTATCCAGGGTTGGAGCGAGAACTTCCTTGGTCGTATCACCCAAGCTGTATAGCCCGACCTTGATCCGTTCGTGATTGCTGTCGGATTCATCGATCATGTCGAGCACTTCTCGGACGGCGTCACCGGCGACATCGGCACGCAGCTTTATCTTCTTCTCGGTGCTATATTCATAGTTGTTGGCATATTTCTTATTGCCGACGGTGTGCGCATCACCCGTATGGCAGGCGAACTGGCAGCCGATGCCGGAATACATGGTCGATTGACCTGAAGTCGTAGCCGCCAGAAGCATCGACGGCGATCTGTCGATGACGATATAGACGTTGAGATAGGACGTCGCCGGCCCCTTGACGGCACTACCCACACTGACGGGGACGGTGTCGATATTGGCGATCTTCATGAACGTCGTCGGCACGGTGCCGCTTGCCGTCGCCGTGATGTTGTGATTGGTCGTATCGATGTCGATTTCGCCAAGCGTGTAGCTGTTTTCCACTTGCGCATGGAACCAGTCGGAAACCTTCGCCTTGAGGGCGTCGGTATCCGCGGTGTTGTTGATCTGCTTGACCGCGGCGATCAGAGCGGCGTCAAGGTCGCTCTGCATTTTCTGCCGGACATTGTAGCTGCGAATATAGTCAAAACTTGCGCCGACGGCGACGAGCATCGGCACCAGGGTGAGGGCAACGACGATCGCGACGTTACCGGTTCTGTCCCTTCCGAGGCCGCGAAGAGCGCGGAAATATCGACCCAATGAAAATGAAAGAGCTGACTTCAAAAAACCACCGCCGCGCAGCACATCAAAAAATACTAATGCAAGATGTATCCTGGAAACTTAAGCCTTTGTTAAAACTTGCAAGTTCAGGCGGGAAACGGGTTTCCCGCGCGTCGTTTGCTGCGTGTATCGGACATGTTTGCGAATTATGGATATTCGTGCAACGCCGCCCCACCGCCTTTCGCGGCGCCGATCACGCCTCTAGCGGGCACGATGTCCGCGCCCTCAGCGCTGCATCAGCAAGTCATGCAAACGTTTCTGAACCTCTTGCGCAGACATATTCCTGCTATTGAAGAAATCGCCCACCACGGCGATCCAGCCCTCCGACATCTGGGTCGGCATGGCCTGGGATTGGGCGCTGACTTCACCCTTCTTTGCCTTGATCATCTCCAGCCCCAGCTTGCCGCAACGATCGAGTCCGGACGGATCGACATCGGTGCGCACCGGCAAGGACCCCTTGATCCGGCTGAATGCGACCTGATTGTCGCGGTCGAGCACCATGCGCGCGAAAGCCTGCTGAGCGTCCGCCGTGCCGTCCCGATTGGTCAGCGGAAAGGCAAAGGCATCGATCACCATGAAATAGGCGATGGACGTGCCGGGAACGAGGCTGCAATCGAAATCCTTGTCGACGCTGTAGCCGCGCGCCACAAGTTCGCCCTTGGCCCAGTCGCCCATGAACTGCATGCCGGCCTTGCCCTGGCCCACCGCCGCCGTGGCATCGGCCCATGTCTTGTCCTTGCGCTGCTCGATCGGCTCCACATAGTTGGATAGGCGCAACAACAGTTCCAGAGCTTCGATCATGCGCGGGTCCTGCACCAGGGCGGCATCGCCGCTCATCAGACGGGCGTAACCCTCTGGCCCGAACTTGTGATAGATGATGTCGTTGAAGATGAGTGACACTTCCCACCGCGTGCCGCCGAGCGCGACCGGCAGACGTCCCGTCGCCTTGATTTTTTCAGCCGCATCGAAGAGTTCGTCCCAGGACTGCGGCGTCTTCACGCCGGCGTCTGCCAGTGCCGCCTTGCTTGTCCAGAGCCAGTTTTCCGCATGGATATTGGTCGGCGCGAAATAGACCTTTCCCTTGTAGGAAATCCGGTCGAGAACTGTGGCCGGAATGACGCCCTGCCAATGATCCGCCTGTGCGACGTCATCTATATCCCGCACGATGCCCATTTCCGGCAGTTCGCGCGATCCCTCGTTTGCATTCCACTGCATCACTGCCGGTGCATATCCGTTGGCGATGCGATCGCTCACGACCCGCTGGACGGCGACCTTGTTTTCTGCCGGCATGTCGACCCACTGGTTGCCGGCTGCTGCCCAGGCCCTGCGGAAAACGTCGAGCGCCGCAGCTTCGCTTTTCGATACCCAGAAATGCACGACGTCAACCGCTAGATCCTGCCCCTCGGCAGCCTGCCCCGCCGCAGCCTGTCCCGCGGGAGCTGCGGCCGCCAAAGCCGCAACAAACCACACCCGAAAGATTCCCCGTTTCATTCGCTTACCCTCTTTTTATTGAACCCTGCCGCACCGTCCGTGCGCGCCTTGCTCAGGAGACAGTTTCAGCCCGCATGGTGCGTGGTCGCCGTGATAACCTGCTTGGCGCCGGCCGGCGTGCCAATCGTTCGACCGCCGCGTCAGCCGGTTCCGGCTTGGCGAACAGATAACCTTGGCCGATCTCACAACCGGCATTCAAAAGGAAATGACGCTGGACCTCGTCCTCAATGCCTTCGGCAACACACCTTTTGCCGAGGTTGCGGGCCAGGTCGATGATCGCCCGGATGATCTGCTCCGAGCGAACATCCTTGCCGATGTCGGCGACGAAGCTGCGGTCGATCTTGAGTTCGTCGAAGGGAAAGTCGCGCAGGTGCACGAGCGACGCAAAGCCGGTGCCGAAATCGTCGAGCGAGACCGACACTCCATGCTTGCGGAAACGAGAAATGGTCTCCGCGATCTGATTGGCGCCGCGATTGAGGAAGACGTCTTCCGTGACTTCGATGGCAAAGTCGAGCCAGTCGAGGCGGGTCGCTTCCACCGCTGCAGCGATGACGGTGTAACCATCGTCCCCGACCAGCAGGGCTTCCGGCAGATTGATGGCAACCGACCCGGCCTTGAGCCCGGCTGCCTTCCACGTCTTGAGATCGCGAGCGACCGTATTGACGATACAGCGCGTCATGCTTTGGATGAGATGGCCTTCCATGAGCGGCAGGAAGCGGCCGGGCGGCAGAATGCCGAGTTGGGGATGGCGCCAGCGCACGAGCGCCTCGAAGCCGAGATGCTCGCCGCTCTGCAGATTGACCTTCTGCTGGTAATAGACGACGAACTCGTCACGGTCTGCGGCGACGGCGAGAGCTGCTGCAAGCCGGTTCTGCTCCAGACGCTGGGCGAAGGATGCTTCATCGAAAATGACGGCGGTGTTTCGCTTGGCCTTGGCGGCGTAAAGCGCCAGATCTGCAATGCGCATAAGTGTCACCTCGTCCGACGCATGGCCTGGCACGAGCGCGCCGCCGAGACTGGCCGAAACCGGCAGCAACCGGCCTTCGAAATGACATTCCGTTGCAATGGCGGCGACTGCGCGCTCGGCAATTCCCTCAAGCGTTGCCGCATCCGAAATGCCGGGAAGCAGAGCAGCAAATTCGTCACCGCCAAGCCGCGCAACCATGTCGCCGGCGCGAAAAGTCTTCTGTAAAGCACTGGCGACGTGACTCAGAACCGCGTCGCCTGCCGGATGGCCAAAACTGTCGTTGGTGGCCTTGAAGTGGTCGAGATCGACCAGCAGCATCGAAAAGCCCGCTCCCGTCCGCTCAAGGGAAGCAAACAGCCCGTTCAGCGCCTCATTGAACGACGATCGGTTGCCGAGGCCCGTCAGCGTGTCGGTATGGGCCAGATGCGTCAGCTTGATCTCGAAATCGAGGGTTCGCCGATGCTCGGTGCGCAGCTTGACGAGGAGCGGTATGAAAAGAATGAGAGTGGCCAGGATGAGCGTGGCTGCGGTCAGGGTGAGGAGCACCGCGCTGATCAGGCGGGTATGATCGATGCTCATATCGCTCCGGTCATGCGCACTCTCGATCAAGGCGCCGAACTGACGCATCAGCATGCTGTCGGATGAAACGGCGAAGTCGATCGGTCCCCAGAAGCTGTATCGCTCCCGCCGATCCAGCAATTTCGCGGACACGACGCGTTCAGCCCTTCCAAGGAAATCCTCCAGCCGCCCGTCGAGTTCCACGCGCAATTTTTCAGATGCCGCATCCCGGCCGTTCAGCCGTTCGAGAAGATTTGCGTCCACCGCGATATTCAACGCGTTCAACTGTGCGCTCATCGCGCGGATATCGTCGATCGCTTTCTGAACGTCCTCGACCATCGGCCTGACGATATATTCCGGCATATTCGGATCGGCCGAAGCGCGCATGATCGCTCGCGTCTGATTGGCAAGCTGCTGGAAACGAATGAACTGGCGCCCGATCAGATAGCTGATGTTCTGCTGCAGGGAATGGCGATCGAGCGCCACCTTGACCGTCAGAAAGGTTGCCCCGATCAGAACCGTCATGACGACGACGGCGATGACGTAATGCCGCCCGATGGAGCGGATATATTTCGCCACGGAGGAATGGGACTCGCCTGATGGCATCACCCCGTTTTCCAAATCCGATCCCACCACCATTCGCGCTCCATCAGGACAAATAAAAGCCGGCCAAGCAGCCTCCGGCGGGCGGAGGTTGCGTCACGATCACTATCTAGAGATTGGCCATCATGGCCGCGGTCCGCGCATCGAGCGCCGGCGCACCGGAAATGGGTTTCACGTCGATGATGCGCTCTCTCCGGACCGCTGTCGCAATCGGCGTCAGTTTGACAGCAATGCCAGGAGGCCTTCAGCAAACCAATACGGGCGCGTCAACAGTTCCAGACGGGAATGCTCTGGGCGCTGCACTTGGGATAACGGCTGTCATGCGCATGCGAATTATCGAACATTTCCACCTCTGAACGCGCGCGCTCATCGTTTGATGAGCAGCGCGGATTTCTGGCTCGTCTCTGAACCCGTCATCATGGCGGAGAAGTACAAGCAGCACCTCATTCGGTGACCCAAATTTGTCGATGGTCTGGTTTCAGAAGCGTAAACACTTTTATGAAAACGCAACGAAACCAGTTCCTTGCATGGAAGCCGGCGCGAAAGCGTCGTGATTTGGCCAGTGGGTTCGGATTTTGGATAACGGAGGCGCGTTTGTGGGCCGATCTGATCGTGCGACCTCCTCAGCTGGCTCATTTCCGCAACGCTGGCGAGGCGACGGCAGCCGGGAGCGGGTTGTGAGAATGGTGGATATCCATATTGCGCAGCTCGATCCGTATCGCGCGTCGAAAGTGACGGCGGCACCGGAGACGGCAGCAATCTCTTAAATTTTGTCTCCGCATATTCAGGTCGAAGCCGAAGTGCTCGGTCCTCGCGGACCGATGCCATTGCGGCGATATCTTCGGATCGCTGTTTTCGCCTCAAATGACTTGGGCGGCCTTTCCGAGAAAATTCTCGATTGGATGGATGATGCATTCGGTTGATGTCCATGGTGAGGAGATCCGTCATGACGTTGTCCCAATCGCTTTCGCAGCCGGCCGCTGTCGTCGATATTAGCGAACACAAGCAGGCGGAGCGCGAGCTCAGGAAGGCGCTTGAATTCGCCGAGGGGATCATCGCCGCCATACCGGATGTTCTTTTCGAGGTGGACGAGGGCGGCCGTTATCTTCAGGTCTGGACAAGAAACCCCGAACTGCTGGCCCAGCAGAAAGAGATGCTGCTCGGCAGGACGATCAACGACGTTCTAGCGCCGGACCAGGCGACCATCGCGATGGAGGCTCTGCACGAGGCCGGCAGAGAGGGAGCTGCTTACGGCCGATGCATTTGCATTTCCCTGCCCAATGGTGAGACGCGATGGTTCGAGCTATCGATAGCCAAGCGGCCGAGCGCCGATCCGGGGGCGGCCACCACGCTCCTGGCGTTCTCGCGGGACATTACCGAGCGAAAACAAGCCGAAGACGCCATCAACCTCATGCGAATGCAGTTGCTGAGCGTGCTTCAGACTATGCCCGATATGGTCTGGGTCAAGGACATGGACGGAGTCCATGTGATGTGCAACCACGCCTTCGAACGGCTAACCGGATTGGCCGAAGCGGACGTTGTCGGAAAAACGGATTTCGAGCTGTTCGATATTGACAGGGCCCGGTACTTCCGGGACTCGGACAAGGCGGCGGTCGAGGCGGGAAAGTGCATTATCAGTGACGAGGAATGGGTCGTTTCCAAGGAGAAGGGCCAATCCGTACTTCTTGAAACACGCAAGGTGCCGATTATCGATGCAGGGGGAGACATCGTCGGGGTTCTCGGCGTGGCGCGAGATGTGACCGAGTTGAACGTCTCGCGCCAGAAAATCCACCAGATGGCCTTTTACGATCCGTTGACCTCGTTGCCCAACCGGTCGCTGTTCAACGATCGGCTGCGGCAGATGATCACTTCGGCCGGATCGCGAGGCCAGCGGGCCGGCTTAATGCTGATCGACATCGACCATTTCAAGGTGGTCAACGATACGATGGGCCACCCCGTCGGCGATGATTTGCTCTGCCAGGCGGCCGCCCGTCTCAATGCGAGCGTGCGCGACTATGACACCGTCGCCCGTCTCGGTGGCGACGAATTCGCGATCCTGTTGCCGGATATCAGCCAAGGCGACGATCTCGGCCGGATTGCCAACAATATCCTCGATAAGTTCAGGGAACGCTTCCTGCTGGATGGCCAGGAGGTCTTCATTTCTTGCAGCGTCGGCATCGCGCTCTATCCCAATGACAGCGCCGATGCCAACGACCTTGTGAAATACGCCGACTCGGCAATGTATCTCGCCAAACGCTCCGGGCGAAACAGTTTTCGTTTCTATTCGAAGGACCTGACGGCAAACGCCGAAGAGCGGATGCGGCTGGAATCGGAATTGCGCCGTGCGATCGAGCGCGGCGAACTGGAGCTGCATTACCAGCCGAAGGTGCTTCTGGATGGCGGCGCAATGGTCGGCTGCGAAGCCTTGCTGAGATGGCGCCACCCCGAAATGGGCATGATTCCTCCCACCCGTTTCATTCCGGTTGCGGAAGACACCGGGCTGATCGTGGAGCTCGGGCGATGGGTGCTGCGCGAGGCGTGCCAGACGGCGGCGGAATTGAACGCCGATAGCCGGTCGCTGCACAAGGTGGCGGTCAACCTGTCGGTCAAACAATTCCAATCCGCCGGACTGGTGAGGTCGATCGTCGAAATTCTCGGCGAGACCGGTTGCCGCGCGGAATGGGTCGAAATCGAAATAACCGAAAGCCTTCTGCTCGATCAGAAGGATGAAACGCTGCAGGCGCTCTCCGAACTCCGAAGCATGGGATTTTCGATCGCCATCGACGATTTCGGCACCGGCTATTCGGCGCTGAACTATCTGGCCCGCTTTCCGATCGATACGCTGAAGATCGACCGGTCGTTCATCAACAGCACCGACAGACGGAACGAGGAACTGGTGAAGGCGATCCTCTCCATCGCGCGCTGCCTCGGGCAGAGTGTCGTGGCGGAGGGCGTCGAAACCGCCGAGCAGGCAGCTTTCCTGGCGGCAAACGGATGCGGCTCGGCGCAGGGGTTTCTTTACAGCAAAGCCGTGCCCAAGGCTGATATCATCGCCCTGTGGCTGCGTTCTCCGGCTGGTGGCGCCAATCCAAGCGAGCGGGTTTGCGGGTCAATTCCATCCTAAGAAGGCATTGACCGGGTGCAACTCGTTCAGTGTACGTCCTTTTGATCTCCCGCGGCTTTGTCTGTGCCTGAAAGCCTGGCCTTGAGTTTCGCAGTCAGCCATCTCGCCGCCGGTCCCGGCGGGTTTGCGACGTTGCGGATCACATGGATCGGGTACTCGCTTTGGTCGAAGGCCGGAAACTGTAGGTGGACGAGGCGGCCATCGGCGAGATCATCCCTGGCCAGGGATGCCGGAAGCCCGCCCCAGCCCAATGCGCCGCGGATATAGAGATGTTTTGTCGCATTGTCGCTGACCCGCCAGGTCTTGAGCGAAAACACGTTGAAATCGCGTCCCTTCGTCAAGCCCGAAGCGTCGTAGACGACGAGCTGGGTTTCGTCCCGCACATCGGCGAGGGTCATCGGCCGGCGCAACTTTCCAAGCGGATGATCGGGGGCGGCGACAGGGATCATCGCCGCCTGGCCGATCCGTTCGAAAACGATCTGATCGTTCCTTGTCGCCATGGCGCCGCCAAAGCCGACGACGGCCCTGCCATTGATAACCGCATCCATGACGATCCCCAGTGTGCCAACCGTCACATTCAGCGAAACTGTGGGATAGTGACTGCGGAAGGCACGCAGGGTGTCGACGACGATGTCCGACGGCACGAAAGCGCTCATCGCCACATTGAGTTCGGCCTCCAGCCCGTCGCTCAAGGCCTGGACGCGCGCCCGCATCAGGTCGAGATCGCCCAGCAGCCGGCGGGCATCCTCGAGCACCGACCTGCCGGCTTCCGTCAGTTGCGGCCGCTTGGTGCCGGAGCGGCTGAAAAGCGCCACCCTGAGCTGAGCCTCGAGATTGGCGATCGTATAGCTGACGACCGACTGCGTTCGGTTGAGGGCGCGGGAGGCGGCTGAAAAACTGCCTTTCTCCACCACGGTCAGAAATACTTGAAGCTGATCCAATGTCGGATGGGGCTGCATTCTCATCGATCCAAACGATAAGTTTCTTCGGAAATATACCGGTTTTCGCGATGAGCTTCCAGCTTTATCTGTGTGGCTCGGTCGCGATCGCAAGTCGGTTCGGCGCGCCGCCATTGTTCAAGAGAGGTTCGAATGTCCAACATCACCACCGTTTCTTCTGCCCCGCCTGCGGGAAAATTGCTCCGGATGGGGTTATGGGCCGCGCAGGTGCTGACCTTTGCCGCTTTCACCCTGTTTGGCTGCATGAAATTCTTCATGCCGGTCGATCAACTGGCGGCAATGTGGGTATGGCCTGGCCAGGTTCCTGCATGGTTCCTGCGTCTGATGGGGATTATCGATTTTGCCGGCGGAGTGGGCGTCCTGCTGCCGGCCTTGACCCGGATCCAGCCGCGTCTGACTGCGCTTGCGGCGCTTGGCTGCGTGCTGCTGCAGATCGCTGCGATGATCTTTCATCTCTCCCGCGGCGAAGCGCCGGCCTTGCCGCTCAACGTCATCCTGCTTGCGCTTTCAGCATTCATCTTCTGGGGTCGCGGCAAGAGGGCGCCTATCGCGCGGCGCGGGTAGCGATGCCGAGTGATCGTCTGGCTGTTGCGGCAATTCATGGTTGTGGTATCCGATTGTCGCAGGCTTGTCCAATTGGCGCAGCAAAGCCCCAAAGTGAGACTGCCACGAAGGCGAAAGTAGGGATTTGTTAAGGCTGGCGCGGCGTTTATGACCTGGCGAACACACGCAACTCGCTGACATGAAGAGCGAGGATGTTCCGGTCGATCGGCAATGAAACGCGCCGCATCCCCTAAGCCGTCGGAGCTGGAGACATGAGCGTTTCCTGTCCGCCAAAACAACCAAACAAAGAATGCAAATGGCTGAAATCATCCTCTTTCCAAACCCGGTCTCCAACACTGCGATAGACACTCCCGACCTGGAGGTCGCGGGCGAACCGTCCGGCAATCCGGAAATGGAACAGATGCTCCAGGCGCGCGCCCGGATCCGAAATGTTTTGAACGAACTCGATAGGCTGAGCGGAGAGCTGCAAGCCTGCTCCTTGTCGACTGGCGCGTAGGATCGCAACCGTGTCATTCGGGGTGACGATCCTCGTCTGAACGCCGAGGACATCGGCTTTCCCAGTGCCGAGAGTGGGAGCGCTTCCCGGCGATGATCTCGGCGCGATCGAATCTGAACGAAGGGCAAGCTGCAAACTCCTTGCATGATTTCACATCGACACCCATTGCCTTTGGCAGCATGGGAATATCAGCCGCGACGTCGCGAGCGCGGGTTGGCAGGCTGATATCGCCGTGTTCTGAAACCTTCCCCGCTATAAAGATTCGCTATGGCGGCAGAAGCGAGTTGTGTTGGCCATGCGGCAATGGATGAACCTACTCTGACAGCGTCAGCAGAAGACTGGCGCAACAAGAACCGCGGCAAAGCGGCATTTGAGCACATGACGGCAGGGGCCGATCAGACGTGTCCAACAAACGGAGTGGGAACCATGAACAAGACTTTGACGCGCCGGGTATTTTGCATTTCCACGGCAATCCTTTCCTTCACCGCGCTCATGACCGGCGTCTCGCACCAAGCTCTCGCCGCGGATGAAACGATCAGGCTCGGCCTGGTATCGCCGATGAGCGGGCCGAATGCCCGTTACGGCGCGTTTTCGCTGCACGGCGCCGAACTCGCCGTGAAAGAAATCAACGATGCCGGCGGCATCGACGGCCGCAAGATCGAAATCTTTTCCGCAGACAGTCAGGGAACGCCGGTCGAAGGCGTTTCGGCAACCCGCCGCCTGATCGACCAGGACAAGGTCAACTACATCATCGGCGACGTTTCGAGCTCCGTCACTCTGGCGATGCAGCCGGTCGCCGAAGATGCGGGCGTGCTTCTGCTGAACGCCGCATCCTCCAACCCGAAGATCACCTATGGCGCCGGCGTTGGCGGCTACAAGTGGACCTTCCGCAACTATCCCACAGACGAGAACCGGGCGCTGATCGTGGCGAAATATGCCGCCGAGCAGCGCGGCTTCACCAAGTTCGCGGTTCTCTCGGTCGACAGCGATTACGGCCGTTCGGCAATCACCTTCACCAAGAAATACCTGCCCGATTTCAAGGGCGAGATCGTCAGTGAGGACTATTACAAGGAAGGCGAAGTCGACTTCCGCAGCGTGCTCGCCAAGATTCGTGACAATGGCGCCCAGGCGATCATCATGTACGGTCTTGCCGATACCACCCCGATCATCGCCCGTCAGATGCTGGAACTCGGTCTTGCCGGCAAGGTGACCCTGATCGGCAATGGCGAGTTCAATACCGAAAAGACCATCAAATCGGCGCCGAAGGTTCTTGAAGGTGCGGTCGAAGCCGCGGCTTGGCTGCCGGCCTTCGATTCCCCCGAGAGCAAGGCTTTCGTGGAGAAGTTCACGGCCGCCTACAACGAGGCGCCGAACAACCACGCCTATGTCCACTGGGACACGGTTCACCTTCTCGCCCAGGCGATCAAGGAAGCCGGCAGCCCCGACCAGGCCAAGGTGCGCGATGCGCTCTCCAAGATCAAGTACAAGAGCGCCGTCGGAGAGGTGACCTTCGACGATCACAATCAGGCTCGCCTGCCGATGATCCTGCTGCAGATCGAGGACGGCAAGCCGAGCATCAAAGGTGCCTACGCGGCGGATATCCAGTATCCTGCGAACTGATCCATCGTCGGGGATAGGGCCATGTTCTCAACAATCCTTGAGCAGATCATCAACGGCATCGTGACGGGCTCCGTCTACGCCATCGTTGCGGTCGGCATGACCATGATATTCGGAGTGCTGCGGGCCATCAATTTCGCTCACGGCGAATATTACATGCTGGGAACGTTCGGAGCATGGTTTGCCATCGACTATCTCGGACTGTCCTATGAGGCCTCGATCGTCGTCGGCGTGCTGTCGACGATCGTCATCGCCTATGTGGTCGGCAGATTTGTGATGCAGCGCATGGTCGGCGCTCCGGCCGAATCCGGGGTGCTCGCCACGCTCGGCATTGCGCTCGTCCTGCAGAACACCGTTATCCTGGTCTTCGGCGGCGGCTACAAGTTCTTCTCGGGCGGCTATATCGAACCGGTGTCGATCCTCGGCTTCAGCCTGGCCGAGCAGCGCGTCATCATCCTCATCGTCTGCCTGATTGTGTTCATCGGCCTCGAACTGATGGTGACCTACACCAGGATGGGCAAATCCATGCGGGCGGTGTCGCAGAATGTCGAATGCTGCGAGGTGGTCGGCATCGACGTGCCACAGGTCGTGCTCCGGACCTTCATCCTCGGCGCTGCCCTTGCCGCCCTTTCCGGGGTGCTGACGGCGCCGGTCAATGTCAGCGTCTATGGCGGCATGGGTGAGCTGATCACCTTCAAGACCCTGCCGATCATCATCATGGGCGGCCTCGGCAATGTGCGCGGCACCTTCTTTGCGGCGATGATCCTCGGGATCGCCGAGAGCCTGGTTGCCACCTATGTGGGACTGCAGTTCCGCGACACCGTCGGCTTCGCCACCCTGATCCTGATGCTGATGTGGCGCCCGCATGGACTGTTCTCGACGCAGGCGCGCTTCTGAGCGCGCTCGGCCGAACCTTTCTCGAATTTGAGGACTCGCTATGTCTCTCACGGAAGTCTCGCAATCACAGCAGCGTCGCGATCTTCGCCTGCCGCTCGGTTTGCTGCTGTTGTTGGCCGCGCTCTGCGCCCCCTTCGTCGCCAGCACCTATGTCGTCCACGCGCTGATCATCGCGCTGATCTTCATGCTGCCGGCGCATGGCCTCAATCTCCTGGTCGGCTATACCGGCCTGCTCTCGCTTGCCCAGGCCGCGTTTTTCGGCATCGGCGCCTATACCTCGGGCTTGCTGGCCGTCACCTACGGCACGCCGTTCTACGTCAACGTCGCCGCTGCCGGGCTGGCGGCGGGCGCCATCGCCCTGCCTCTCGGCATCCCCGCCCTGCGGTTGCGCTCGACATCCTTCGTGATGTGTACGCTCGGCTTCGTGATCATCGGCCAGGCGATCGCCAAGAACTGGATTTCGCTCACCCGCGGCGATATGGGCCTCTCCAGCATACCGAAGCCGCATTTTGCGCTCGGGCCGCTGTCCTTCACCGTATCGGGCACGACGGCCTTCTATTATCTGGCGCTGACCGTCGGAATTCTGGCGACGCTCGCCGTCTGGATGATCGTCCGCTCGCCTGCCGGCCGCAACATGATCGCCATCCGCGAGAACGAGACGCTGGCCGAATCCGTCGGCATTCCCACCTGGCGCTACAAGCTGATCGTCTTCATGCTGAGCGCGGTCTTCGCCGGCGTCGGCGGCAGTCTCTACGCGCATTATCTGACGGTGGTCAGCCCGCTGACCTTCCAGATGTATTATTCGACGACGATGCTGATCATCGTGCTCGGCGGCGGCGCCGGCACGATCTCGGGCGTCGTCTTCGGCAGCCTGCTGTTCGTCGGTCTGACCGAGGCCCTGCGTGTGACGCCGGAACTTCGGATGATCGCCTACGGGCTCTGCCTGCTCGTCCTGGTCTTCTGGTTCAGAAAGGGCTTTGCGCCCGTGATCAACCGCCTCTGGGATTCGATCGGGAGCGCGAAATGACCGGTCTTCCCATTCTCGAAATCAGCAATCTCACGAAATCCTACGGCGCGGTGAAGGCGGTCGACGATGTCAGCATCCATGTCGAGCGCGGCGAGATCGCCGGTTTGATCGGGCCGAACGGCTCGGGTAAATCGACCTTCTTCGATTGCAGCACCGGCCTCGGCAAACCCGATAGCGGCAAGGTGAGGCTCGACGGCCAGGATATCACCGGATGGAAGCTGAACCGGATCGCCCGCGAGGGGCGCATGCTGCGCTCCTTCCAGAAGACGGTCGTCTTCAAATCGCTCGACGTCGAGGAAAACCTGATCATCGCCGGGCAGATGTTCAGCTTCCCCTCTCTCTTCTCCACCTTCGGGATCGGCAAGCTGTCGCGCAGCCGGGTGTCGGGATTGCGGGAAAGGGCGCAGGAACTGATCAGAATGGCCGGATTGTGGGATGTGCGCAAACAGCCGGCCGGCAATCTTTCCGGCGGGCAGCAGAAGCTCATCCAGTTCGCCTCGATGTTGATGCCGGAGCCGAAGCTGATCCTGCTCGACGAGCCGATGGCGGGCATCAATCCGAAGATCATCGAGCGGGTGGTCGAGACCATCGTCTACGCCAACACATCGCTCGGCGTCAGCTTCCTGATCATCGAACACAATATCGATGTGGTGACCAGCATATGCCGGCGGGTGATCGTGCTCGACCAGGGGCGCAAGCTCGCCGAGGGTCTGCCACAGGAAATCATCAACGACCAGCGGGTCAGGGAGGCCTATCTCGGTGGCTGATTCAAACCTCTCGATCAAGGGCTTGCGCGCCGGCTATGGATCCCTCGACATCCTGAACGGCGTCGATCTCGACGTGCCGGCAGGCCAGTTCGTGGCGCTGATGGGGCCGAACGGAGCGGGGAAATCGACACTTCTGAAGACGCTCTACGGCATGACGACGATCAAGGACGGCAGCATCGACTGGCGGGGCACGAATATAGCCGGCTACAAGTCGCGCGCCATTCTCGGTGAAGGCATCTCCTTCGTGCCGCAGGGCCGCTGCAATTTTCCGGTCATGACGGTGGACGAAAACCTGCAGATGGCGGCCTATACGCTGCGCGACGACAAAGTGAAGGCGGATCGGGATTATGTCTACGATCTCTTTCCGATCCTGAAGACGCGGCGCTCGACGCTGGCCGGCAATATGTCGGGCGGCGAGCAGCAACTGCTCGAAGTGGCGATGGCCGTCCTGCAGCGCCCGAAGGTGCTGCTGGTCGACGAGCCGTCGGTCGGCCTTTCGCCGGCGGCGATCGGCATCGTCTTCAACGAGCTGCTGCGCCTGCATGCCGCCGGGCAGACCATTCTGCTTGTCGAGCAGAATACCAAGAAGGCCATGGAGGTCGCCGAACGCGCCGTGATCCTCCGGCTCGGCAAAGTCATCTGGGACGGCCTGCCGGGGGAGATCAGCCACGACGAACTCGGCGAGCTTTTCCTGACGGGCAAGATGCGCGGCGAGACCGAAGCCGTTCACTGAAACCCACGAAGAAATAAGGAAATATCCATGAGCACTTTCGTGCCCGCTTCACGCGTCTCCAGGATCAAGGTTTCGCCGAGCACGGCGGCTGCGGCGCGCGCTCGCGAGCTGAAGGCGGCCGGCCGCGACATCGTCGACATGACGGTCGGTGAGCCAGATTTCGATACGCCGGATCACGTCAAGGCCGCGGCCCATGCCGCGATCGACCGGGGCGAGACCAAATACACCGCCGTCAATGGCACGCCTTTGCTGCGCAAAGCAATCATCGGCAATTTCGATCGGCGTCTCGGATTGCGATATGCCGATAATGAGATCTGTGTCGGCGGCGGCGCCAAGCAGATCCTGTTCCTCGCTCTGATGGCCAGCGTCGAGAACGATGCCGAGGTCATCATTCCGGCCCCCTATTGGGTTTCCTATCCCGATATGGTGATCGCCAACGAGGGCAAGCCGGTCATCGTGCAATGCCCGCAGGAACAGGGCTTCAAGCTGACGCCTGATGCTCTCGAAGCGGCGATTACGCCGAAGACCATGTGGCTGATCCTGAACGCGCCGTCGAACCCGACCGGTGCTGCCTATAGCCGCGACGAATTGCGGGAGATCGGCAAGGTGCTGCTGCGGCACCCCCAGGTCATGATTCTCTCCGACGACATTTACGATCAGGTTTGGTTCAAGGACGAGCCGATGACCACGCTGGTCGCAGCCGTGCCGGAACTGAAGGAGCGGGTGCTTCTCACCAACGGCGTGTCGAAATCCTATGCCATGACCGGCTGGCGCATCGGTTACGGAGCGGGGCCGGCGCCCCTGATCGCCGCGATCAACAAGCTGCAGTCGCAGATGTCGTCCTGCCCGTCCTCGGTCAGCCAGGCGGCGGCCGCGCACGCTTTGGCCTCGGAGCAGGGCTTCGTCACCGACAGCGTCAAGATCTACAAGGAGCGCCGCGATTATGCCTGCCGGCGTCTGAACGCCGTGCCCGGCCTGTCCTGCCTCGTGCCGGACGGGGCCTTCTACCTCTTTCCGAACTGTGCCGGCGTGATCGGCAGGAGGACGCCGGAGGGCAAGGTGATCGAGACGGATCTCGATTTCGTCCTCTATCTTCTCGACGGCGTCGGCGTGGCGGCCCTGCAGGGCGCGGCCTACGGCCTGTCGCCGTATTTCCGCCTATCGATCGCCACCTCGATGGACGCCATCACCGAAGCCTGTGACCGCATCGAGCGGGCGGTCGGCGAATTGCGTTGAATTCTGCGGCACGCGGGAGGGGCTTGCGCGTCTCCCGCCCTAGGTCTTAGGTTCCGTAAAACCGAAGCTTGAGGCCATGAGCGTAGATTTCAGAAAACTGCGAAGTTTCGTCAAGATCGTCGATACCGGCAGCGTATCGCGCGCAGCCTCCCTGCTTCGCACCGCCCAGCCTGCGCTCTCCCAGCAGATTGCCGCGCTGGAGGCCCACTTCAAGCACAAGCTTCTGATCCGAAGCAATGTCGGCATCACCCCGACCGAGGCCGGCCTGATCCTCTATCGGCATGCCCAGCTGATGCTGAAGCAGATTGATCAGGCTCAGACCGATATCAACCAGTCGGCAAAGTCGGTGGCTGGACGAGTATCGATCGGGCTTGCGACCTATTCGACGTCGAGCGCCTTGTCGCTTCCGATCCTGAAGGAAATGAAAGCCCGCCATCCCGACGTCGTCGTGCACATAAACGACAGTTTCGGCCATATCCTCAGCGAACTCATCATGACCGGCAAGATGGATATGGCGCTGATCTATGCCGCAGACCCCATCAAAGGCGTGACGCTCCAGCCGCTGTTTCGCGAGCAGATGTTCCTGGTATCGCCGCCGGGCATGGAATTGCCTGGTGATGCTTCCGAGCCCCTGCCGCTCGCATCGGTCGATGCCCTGCCGCTGCTGCTGCCGAGCAAAGGCCATCTGCTGCGCCGGCTCATCGACGAAGCGTTCGCCCGCGCCCGCGCCCATCCGCAGGTGCTGTCGGAGATCGAGTCGGTGCCGGCGCTCGACGCCGCGGTGCGCGAGGGGCTCGGCTCCACCATCCTTCCGGCATCGGTGGTGACCGAGACCTCCTATTTCGCCGGCACGCAGGTGCGGGCGCTGACCAAGCCCGTCATCGAAGCGACGGTCTCTCTCTGCGTCTCCGACCATCTGCCCCTGTCGGAGCCGGCGCTCGCGGCTCGGGCCGTCCTGCTGGAGATCGTGGCAAAGCTGATGAGCAGCCAGCATCAGGGCATCAAGACGGTTTAGGGCCGATCCTTTTCCGACCTCCTCTGCCATAAGCAAACCCTATGGCGGCAGACGGCAACTGTGTTAGCCAAGCCGGTCGCCGATCCCATAACCTCCTCAGAAGACATGAAGGTCTCCGAAACCGCATGAGACCACGGTTGCTTCGAGGGAAACATGGCAAAACTGGCATTCGACACTGGCGGCACCTTCACCGACTTCGCACTGCTGGATGATAATGGTGATCTCCACCTGCATAAGGTGCTGAGCACGCCGAAGAACCCGGCCGAAGCCGTCGTGCAGGGCGTGTCGGAACTCCTGGAGCAATTCTCCTCCGCCATCTCGATCGAGCGTCTGCAGGTTTTGGGTGCGACGACGGTGGTGACGAATGCCGTGCTGGAGCGCAAGGGCGTCGAGACCAGCTTCATCACCACCGACGGCTTTCAGGATATGCTGCGCATCCGCAACGAAGGCCGCTACGACCTCTACGACCTCAACATCAAATACCCGGATCCTCTGGTCACGCGGTCGAACAGCTATGGCGCCGTCGAGCGCATCGCGGCCGATGGCGAGGTGATGACCGAACTCAAGGAAGAGACCGTCCGTGAAATCGCATCGCATCTGAAGAAGAGGGGCATCCGTTCCGTCGCCGTATGCCTGCTGCACGCCTATAAATATCCGCAGCATGAGCAGCGCGTGGCAGCCCTGTTGCGTGAGGAAGACCCCGATATTTTCGTATCGCTGTCGTCGGAAGTCTGCCCTGAGATGCGGGAATTCGACCGCGCCTCGACGACGGTCGTCAATGCCTATACCCGCCCGCAGATGGCCGGTCACGTTGCCCATCTTCAGCGCGAATTCGCTGCGAAAGGCATCGATCGCCAGGTCCTCTGGATGACCTCGTCGGGCGGCCTGGTGCCGAGCCGGCGCGCGGCCGAACTTCCTGTCCGCCTGATCGAATCCGGGCCTGCGGCCGGTGCCGTCGCCGCCGCCGAATTCGGGCGCATCGCCGGCGAGGGAAGCGTGCTCTCCTTCGACATGGGTGGCACCACCGCCAAGCTTTGCCTGATCCCGAACGGCGAGCCGACCGTTGGAACGGACCTCGAGGTCGCTCACTATCAGCGTTTCCGCAAGGGCTCGGGCTTTCCGCTGAAGATTCAGTCGATCCAGATGATCGAAATCGGCGCCGGCGGCGGTTCGATCGCGGCAAAGAACCCGCTTGGCCTCCTCGATGTCGGCCCGCATTCGGCAGGCGCGATGCCGGGGCCGGCCGCCTATCAGCGCGGCGGCACGCAGCCGACGGTGACCGATGCGGATATCCTGCTCGGATATATGGGGACGGAGTCCTTCGTCGGCGGTTCCTTCAAAGTGTCGAAGGACGCCGCGCGCGAAGCGATGGCGGCACTTGCCAGATCGCTCGATGTCAGCGTCGACCGCTGCGCCTGGGGCATTCACGATCTCGTCAATGAATCCATGAGCAAGGCGGCGGCCATGCATGCCACCGATCTCGGTGTCGATCCCCGGTCGCTGCCGATGGTGGCATTCGGCGGCGCCGGCCCGGTGCATGCCTATGGGATCGCCCGCAAGCTCGGCATCAAGCGCATCATCTGCCCGACCGGGGCAGGCGTCACCTCGGCGATCGGCCTGTTAATCGCACCCGTCGCCGTCGATCTCTCCGCAAGCCATCCGATGCCTGTTGATAATTGGGATGTCGCCGCGGTCGACCGTCTGCTGGACGATCTGGCTGCGCAGGGCGCCGAAGTGGTTTCCGCCGCCGGTGTCGCCAAGGAGACGATCACCAACCGCTATACGGTCGATATGCGCCATGTCGGCCAGGGGCACGAGATCACGGTGGTTCTGCCCGATCGCGGCCTGCCGAGGCAAGAATTCCTCAAGCAGTTGCTCGCCAATTTCTACAAGCTCTATCGCGAGCTGTTCGGCCGCACGGTCAACGCGTCCGTCGAGGTCATCACCTGGCGGCTTCGCGCCAGCGGCGAAAAGGATCGGGTGACCCGGCCTCATGAAGTCAATGCCGCCGATGCGTTGAAGGGGCAGCGGCAGGTCTATTTCCAGGAGCTCGGGGCCTATGCCGAGACGCCTGTCTACGACCATTACCGGCTTCCGGTGGATCGGGAATTTACGGGGCCGGCGATCGTCGAGCAGCGTGAATCCACGGCTGTCGTCGGGCCAAGCGGCGTCTTCCACGTCGATGCCAACGGCAACCTCGTCATCAACATTCAGTAAGGCGAAATCCGATGTCGAAGACCGCTACCGATTTCAACGATCCGATCAATCTGCAGGTCATGTGGAACCGCTTGATCTTCATCGCCGACCAGGCCGACAACGTGCTCGGCAAGACGGCCTTCTCGCCGATCGTCCGTGAGAACCACGATTACGTCACCGTGCTGCTCGACAGCAAGGGGCGGGCGCTTGCCCAATGCACCTGGTCCATCCCCGTCTTCATCACCTCGCTGCCGGCCGCGGCCCAGAAATATTTCCTGCCGAAGTTTCCGGCCGAGACGCTTGCCGAAGGCGATGTCCTTGCGACCAACGATCCGGAGATCGGTACCGGTCATCTGCCCGATGTGACGATGATCACGCCGATCTTCAAGAACGGCAAGGTGGTCGCCTATGCCGGCTCGATCGCTCATCTGCCTGACATCGGCGGGGCGCCGCTTCATTCGGAGGCGAGCGACATTTTCGAGGAAGGCATCCGTTTCCCGATCGTCAAACTGCACAAGGCCGGCGTTCCCAATCAGGACGTTCTCGATATCATCGCCGCTTCGGTGCGGCTGCCGACCGAAGTCCAGGGCGATCTGGAATCGATGATCGCCGCCAACAATGTCATGGGCCGCGAACTGGTGAAGTTCCTCGATGAATACGGCCTTGACGATATCGACGGGCTCGCAGAGGCGATCCATTCCCGCTCGGAGGCGCAGACCCGCAAGGCGATCAAGGCCTGGCCGAATGGTCGCTATTCGGCGCAGATGACGCTGGACGGCTACGAGACCGACATCACCTTGAAGGCGACCGTCATCGTCAGCGACGATTCCATCCATGTGGATTACGCCGGCACATCCGATCAGGTTCTCCACTCGATCAACTGCCGCACCAACTATCGCTACGCCCATTCCGTCTATGCGCTGAAATGCCTGCTCGATCCCGATACGCCGAACAATGAGGGTTGCATCACGCCGATCACCGACGACGCGCCATTGGGCTCCGTTCTCAATCCGGAGCAGTGGACGGCGGGCAATTCCCGCAACCTGATCGGCCATGCAATCCCCTCCCTGATCTTCCGGGCGCTCGAAGGCGTGGTGCCCGACAAGGTCATGGGCGACAGCGGCGGCGCCCCCATATGGGCGGCCAACTGCGTCGGCCGCAGGGATGATGGTTCGCAATACGGATCGGTGCAGAATTTCCACGGCGGCCAGGGCGCCCGTGCGGAATTCGACGGCCTGGACACGCTGAGCTTCCCGTCGAACTGCAAGGTGACGGCCGTCGAAATGTTCGAAATCGCCGTGCCCGTGCTGATGGAGCGCAAGGAGCTGATCGCCGATTCCGGCGGCGCCGGCAAATATCGCGGCGGCCTGGGGCAGCGGGCCATCCTGCGCAATCTCGGCCGCTCGGCGATGAATATCTATCTCGCATCCGAGCGTGTCCGGCATCCCTGCTTCGGTGTCGTCGACGGGCAGGACGGCACGCCGGGCAAGGTCAGCAAGGAAGGCCGGCCGCAATTCCCGAAGGGCAAGGTCGTGCTGAAGACCGGCGAGCGGCTGGAAGTCGAAACGCCGGGCGGCGGTGGATGGGGCAGGGTGAGCGAGCGGCCGGCCGCCCTGATCGAGCAGGACCTTGCCGAAGGCCTGATCACCCAAAAGGCGGCGAAGCTTATATATGGCTACAAGGGCGCGGCCGCGGTGGCCGCGGAATAGGAGGAGCCATCATGGGCCTGTTGGACGGAAAGATCGCGCTCGTCACCGGGGCGGGGACAGGCATCGGTCGCGAAGCCGCGATCCTTCTTGCCGAGGAAGGCGCCACCATCGTTCTCACAGGCCGCCGGATGGCGCCGCTGCGGGAGGTCGCCGGCCTGATCGAGAAGCGGGGCGGCAAGGCCTTTATCCGGCCTCTGAACATCGAATCGCGGCAGGAAATCTTCGAAAGCGTGAAGTGGATCAGGGACGGCATCGGCCCGGTCGATATCCTGGTCAACAATGCCGGCAGCGCGAGCAAGGTGCTGAACGCGCGGTTCCTCGGCGAAGAAGAGTGGAACTCCACGGTCAACGTCAATCTGACCGCCGTCTTCAACCTTACCCAGGCGGTCCTGCCCGACATGATCGCCAATGGCGGCGGCACGGTGATCACCGTCTCTTCGCTTGCCGCTCTCAATCCGAACCTTCTGGGCGGGGCGGCCTATGGCGCTGCGAAGGCGGGCGTGAAGAATTTCATGACCTTCGTTCACAACACCTATCGAAACCAGGGCATCCGGGCGACGACGATCCTTCCCGGCGAAACCAATACGCCGATTATGGATAACCGCGCACGGCCGCCGCTTGAAAGCGAGCGGGCAGTCATGCTCGATCCGCATGACGTGGCGAGGGCGATCGCGCTCTGCGCAAGCCTGCAGAAGGGCGCCGTCATCCCGGAGCTTCACATCTGCCCGACTTTCATGCGCGACACATCGGCCGATATCGAGACCGCGCGCTGGGTCGGCGCGCCGGCCGATACGTCCGACATGCCGCGATCAAGAAAATAGGAGGACAACCATGAACGGCGCAAAGCTGCGTGCCCGGCTGCAGGCCGGCGAAGCCATCTCGATGTTTACGCCCCATCACTCCTCTTCGGGCCTGGCCGCCCGGCTGGTGGAGCTGGGTGCGGATTCGGTCTTCGTCGACTGCGAGCATGGCACCTGGAGCTTCGAGGATGTCAGGATGACTTCCCAGATCGTCCGCTCGGTCGGCGGCGCTGCAATCGTCCGCCCGCATTCGCACGAACGTCCCGTCATCATCCGCTATTTGAATGCCGGCGCCGATGGGATCATGGTGCCGATGGTGGAGACTTCAGAACAGGCGCGCGCGATTGTCGATGCCGTCCGTTATGCCCTGCCATCCGATTACGAAAAGCGGCTGGTGATCGCCATGGTCGAGACGCAGGATGCGATCGCCAATCTGGACGAGATGCTTCGTGTCGATGGCATCGACGTGTTCTTCATCGGTCCCGGCGATCTCTCCCAGGATATGGGTTATCCGCCGGCTCCGCCGTTCGGCGAGCCGCGCCCGGCAGCTGTGACGGACGAGGTCGCCCGCGCCGTCGGCAAGATCCGTACTGCGGGCAAGATTGCCGGTACGCTCGTGACCGCCGAGGAACTGCCGCATTGGCGGAAAAAGGGCGTGCAGTTCTTCTATATTCACTCGGACCCGTTCCTGCGTCGCGGCCTCGCCGGCGTCAGGCAGGCGCTTGCCTCGTAGCGCAGGCGCATGGGCGCACCGTCGATATGGCGGCGTATCATGACGTCTGGCGAAGCGCCGCGATGACGCGATCGGCCATGAAGGCGCAGCGGGCGCCATCGAAGGGGAACAGCGCCGAGAATGCGCCGGAGAGCCGCTTTTCGATCGACTGACGCATCATCTTCCGCGCCCGGTGCAGCCGCGTCTTGGCGGTTTCGGGTCTTATGCCGAGGTGAGATGCGGTCTCGTCGGTGCTCATGCCCTCGACATCCCGCAGCACGAAGATGGCGCGAAAGTCATCCGGCAGTTCGTCGACCGCCTGTTCGAGCAGATGCCGCGCCTGGCTTCGCGACAGCTCGGTTTCCGGATCTGTCGCGGATAGCGAGGACGGGAACTGCACGACCTGGCCGTTTGCCGACGTCGCCTGCATGTCGATCTCCTCCAGCCCGGTGGTGTTCTTTCGGGCGCGCACCCGGCCCAGCGCCTCGTTGAGCGCAATCCGGGTCAGCCATGTCGAAAGCTCGGCTTCACCGCGGAATGCCGCCAGATTGGAGAAGGCCTTGATATAGGCGGCTTGGACGACATCTTCCGCCTCCGCATCGTTGCGGATGACGGCGCGCGCGGTGCGGAACAGGCGCTGATTGTGACGCTGGATGATGGTGCGGATGGCGGGCTCGTCGCCGATTTTTGCCAGCGGCACGAGATCGGCGTCGGCAAGCGCCGATGGAAGCGGTCGATGTCGTGTGACCGGAACCGGAATGGCTGTCATGGAAACCTCCGCTACGCCCTCTTTCCAGGAGCCCGGCCTATGGCCGGACCTGCAGTGTGCCCGTCATGGCGGGATGAAAGCGGCAATAGAAATCGACCGCTCCCGCTCGGCCGATCGGCATGCGGCCCTCCGATTTCGGCGGCAGATCGATGTCGAAGCTTTTGTCGCGTGCCGTCGCCGTATGCCGGAATATATCATCGTTTCGCCAGACGATCACATCGCCGACGTGCAGCTCGGCTGGCGGCGCGCTGAATTTCATGCCCGCAATGGTCAGCTGATATTCCGCCGCAACGGCAAACCCGCTGCCTGTCCAGAGCAGCACAAACAGCGGCAGCAGCGATTTCATCGGCAAGCGCATCGCAAGTCTACTTCATCATCGAGGCAAGATGCTCGGCATGCATCTGGTGCTGCTTGAACAGGGTCAGGCCGGTTTCCAGGAGCGACTTGAGCGCTTTATTCTGAGCCGACGGGATCAGCACCGTGGAAAGCGCTGAGTTGACCGACTTGTGATAGGCGACTTCGTTTTCGACATAGGCCTTGTCGAAAGCCGCACCGTCGAGAGCGCCGAGCGTCGTCAGTTCCTTGCTTGCCTCAGTCGACAGTGACTGGCTGATCTTGTTGTCCTCGGGCGTCACCTTCAGCTTCTTGACGAGGGCGAGCGCCTGATCGTTGACGGCCTTGTGATCGCGTTCCATCGTCTTGGCGAATTCGATGACTTCGGCATTCTTGCTTTTCTTCAATGCCTGTTCAGCGGCGGTGACGTCGATCTGCCCCGCGGTATAGGCGATATGGGCGATCTGAGGGTCGGTCGGCTTGGCATCGGCGGCGATCGAAACCGTGCCGAGCGAGGCCGCTATCAGGGCTGCACCGAAAATCTGTTTCAACATGATCTGTCTCCCTTGTGTCGTATGACGGAATGCCTTCCGCAGCGCCGGCGCGTCTTTGGAAGCAGGCATTGGATGCAGATCCGTCGAAAAGGTTCCCCGAAATTTTTACACAGGGCGGCAGCCTCTCATCGGCGTCGGCCGCCGATGCTTCAGTCTTTACCGAGGAAGCGCTGAAGCACGATCGCGTGATTGTGCTCAAGGTCTTTCGCTGCGTAGAGAAGTGTCGCGTTCGATTTCCCGATATGGCGTTCGATCTCCTCGACGACCGAGGTGTTCTCTTTGAGTTCTTCCCGGTAGCGGCGCTGGAACTCTGTCCATTTGGCGGGATCTTGCCCGAACCAGCGGCGCAGCGCCGGGCTCGGCGCCACCTCCTTCAGCCAGAGATCGACTGCCGCATCCTGCTTGCTCAGTCCGCGCGGCCAGAGCCTGTCGACGAGAATGCGGATGCCGTCCTTATCGTGCTTTGGTTCATAGATTCGCTTGATGTGCACCGTCATTTGCTCAGCCGCATTGGTTTCAGAACCAGTTTTCGACCGAAGCGATGAGCAGGGACCTGGTTCCACCTTAAGACATATGGTTGCCAATTAGTCACAGTTGGCTGCCTCTGAGCTGTCACAATTGATTTTTCGCGTGTAACTGGTATTGCTCGCCCATCTACCGCTGATATTTTCCGATTCTCCCAATATTGCCAAAAGGATAAGTGATGCGAAAGCTGGCGCCGTTCGTCCTGGTTGCAGTTCTCAGTGCCTGCGCTCGGCCAGCCGACGGCCCGACGGCCGGTGGCTTCTACAACGCCACGGCACCTGGAACCAACGAGCGGATTCCTGTCGTCCGGCTTTCGGAAGCGCCGATGGGCTCGGTTTCGGCCGTCCCGCTTGCCTATGCCGCCTCCGATCCCGGCCTCACCGTCATGCGCTCAAGCGGATTTGCCGATACGAAACTCAGGCGCGGCGACGTCATCGAGGTGACGATCCTCGATCCCGGCGAGGATGGGCTTTTCTCCTCGACTGAGAGCAAGACCCTCAATCTCGGCCGCTTCACCGTCGATTCGACAGGCAATGTGACGCTTCCCTTCGTCGGCAAACAGCGCGTGGTGGATTCCTCGACCGAGGCGCTGCAGACACGCATCGTCACCGGCCTGAAGGGTTCGGCCGTCAATCCGCAGGCTGTCGTCACCGTGGTCGACAGGCCCTCCAGCGGCGTCACCGTCAATGGCGACGTGCGCTCCGCCGGCCGTTTCCCGCTGACCGCACGCAAGGAGCGCGTGCTTGACGCGGTGGCGCTTGCCGGCGGCGCTGCCTCCGATCCGGGCTCGGCGAACGTCACGTTGATCCGCGGCAAGCAGCGCACCACCGTGCCGCTGCAGCGCGTCATCGACGACAGCAAGCAGAACGTCTACCTGCTGCCGGATGATCAGATCTATGTCGACAAAGACGCCCCGACCTTCACCGCCTTCGGCGCCTTCAAGAGCGTCGGCGAGTTCGAATTCGAGCCGGGCAGACTGACGCTCGCCCAGGCGCTCGGCCGGGCGGGCGGCCTGCTCGACGACCGGGCCGATGCGAGCAATTTCTATGTGCTGCGCAATCAGCCGGTCTATACGCAGGTGGCGGCGGCGAACGCCAAGACTGCCGCGCCGGTCGTGGTCAGCAGCAAGCCGGTGATCTACCGCGTCAATATGAAGGACGTTTCCAATCTGGCGCTGATGCAGCGTTTCCAGATGATGGATGGCGATATCATCTACGCCAGCAATGCCAGCCTGGTCGATTTCGCCAAGCTCTTCAATGTCTACCAGAAGAGCGTACCGACGGCCGCTGCACCAATCCCCGGTTCGAGCGGAAATTAAACCTCTACAAGACGTTTCGCGGGGCCGCCGAGCAGATGCAAGGCGGCCTTCGCATTTTGGGGGCGCTCCTGAGGATCCCGTTCGGACAGGCGGACGGCCAGCGTTTCCAGCCCTTCGTCACGTTCCTTGCAATGACGCAGCAGCAGGGACAGCAGTCGCCCGGCTGAGTAGAGATCGGATCGCCCGTCGAGCGGTTCGCCGGCCGTCTGTTCGGGAGAGGCGAAATCCGGCCGGCCGGCAAAGGCGAGATCGAATTGGTCATGACGGCGTCCTGCCTCCAGCGCCACGCCGAAATCGGCGATCTTCAAACGGGAGAAATCGTCCTCGGCGGATAGAAGGTTGAGCGGCGACAGGTCGCAATGCACGAAACCGGCGGCATGGATCGCTTCCAGGCCGGAAAACATTGTCGTCATGACCGATGTCACCTCGCGAAGGGATAGCGGCCTCTGCTGCAAAAGCTCCGTGAGCCGGCTTCCGATCCATTCCATGACAAGGGCAGGGCGTCCGTCGGCAAGACGCAGGACGGTCTGCGTCGCGGCAATATGGGGATGGCGGAGCGCCATGCCGATTTCAGCCTCACGCAGCATGAGTTTCCTGAGGATGGGATCGGCCGCATGCTCGGGCCGCGGCATCTTGATGGCGTGAACCGTTCCGAGATCGCGGTGGCGGGCGCGATGGATCTGAGTGAGCGCGCCCTCATGGACCAGCGCTTCGAGCGCGAAGCTGTTGGCGACGATCCCGCCATCGGCATCGCCAAGGCGGGCCTCGCCCCGGTCGAGCGCATCCCGGACCCGGTCTACCAGGATTTTCCTGGTCTCGGCTGGGCTCTGATTCAACGCCTGCCGGAGATGGGAGAAGCGTCGCGCGATCTCCTCATAATCCGCATCCTGAAGATCATGGCTCATCGGTTTTCACGTCGATCACGATGGCGCTGAGATTGTCGCGGCAATTGGCGATCAACCCCTCCTGGACGAGAATATCGGCCGCCTTCTCGATTTTTGCGGAAAGCAGGATTTCGGCGATGCTGCGCTCGGGGACGGCGCCTGGCAGCGGCGCGCTGCAGAGCAGGAGCCGGTCGCCGGCCTGCAATCCGCCGGAGAGGACTTCGGGAATAAGATGCCCGCGCAGGCCGATGGCGCGCGACAGTGTGCGCTTCAGGCCGATCTCCACATGGTCCCGGGTGAGGCAGCGCATCATGCCGTCCCGCAGCAGATAGCAGCGGGCATCGCCGACCCAGAGCAAGGCGCAGCTCGCCTGAAGCGTGGCCAGCACGACGATGCTGGCGGCCGACGGCTCGCGATTCTCGGAAAGATAGGCCGATTGAAGCAGGCCATGGGCACGGCCGAGCTTGCCTTTAACCTCCTGTACCAGGGCCTCGATCGTCTCGTGCCCGGCAGCTTCGGCCAAGATATGAACGGCGATCTTGCCGGCATCTGCGGCAGCGTTGCCGTCACCGACGCCATCGGCGACGGCGAAGAGCGAGGGCGTTTCCGAAACGAGCAGCGCGTCGGCATTGACGGTAAGCCGCGTGCCGGCATGCGTGGCATGGCTGTGCTGAAGCACCAGAGGATGATGCGGTTCGACGATGACGGGACGCGGGGTTGTTTCGGGTTGCGGGGCTGCCGAAGCGGCGGGGGAGTTGTCGTGCAGCAGCTTCGGAAAATGCTCCGGCTCCGGGGCGCCGCTGACACCAAACCCCTTTGCCCGCCGCTCCTCAGGGTCGATCCGCCACCAGATCGAGCCTCGGGTGGACGCCCTGTCCTGCAGTATCTCGTTTTCGGCGAGGTCGGCCGGACGCAAGGTCCGCAGCCGCTTCAGGTTTGCGGTGAAATGATTGATGTCGAAGTCACGCTTGGCCGAGCTTTCGGCGATTGCCTCGGCCGCCGTAAACCACGTGTCGTCGAGATAGAGCTGGCGCGGATGCTCGGTAAAGTCATGAAGCTGGGCGGCGATGACGAGCGGAAAGCTACGCCCGACGCGATCGAGGCTTGGCAGCAGAACGCCTGCAATGGTTGCCGGCCCCCAAAGGCCGCGTTCGACGATGAAACGCCATGCCGGCATGGTGCGAAACCGGCGTTCCCAATCCTCGCCGAGTTCCTGCCGCACCGCTTGCAGCCCGGCTTGTAGCCAGGCGTCGAGCGCGGATTGCAGGTTGTGGCCCAAGCCCATCGAAACGAAATCGCCATGGCTCGGCAGCTTGCCGAAGAAGCCGATCCTGTCGGCTTCAGCAGGATTTCGCTCGAGGGTGGCGCGCTCGTTCATCTCAGGCCGATCAGAATTGCACCGGGCATGAGAATGCGCCGAGCGCCTCCAGCCGGAATGGATTGAGCACCGAACCGAACTGCACGTCGAACTCCGCCGCTCGGCCATCCTGCTGAAATTTTGCCCGGAAGAGATCGTCGCCCTGCACTGTGACATTGGCATCGTCGAAAAGGCGGAAGGGCGACCAGTCGCCATTCTCCGTCAGGGCCTGCTGCCATCCGCCCGGCTGGAAGGCGATGCGCGAAGCGTTGCTCGCTTCTGTCGACGGCCAGGTGATTGATTTCGACTGGATCGGGCCGTGGAAATAGACGACGCGTTCGCCTTCGATCTCAAGCATCACGGCGCTGGCGGCATCGGTCAGCGAGACCGGCTTGATGTTGATCGTGATCGACGGATCCTTGCTGCCGGCCGGGAAGAAGGCGCGGTTGATCTTGTCGGCATTCTCGAACTGGGCGATCGCCGCGCTCGGAATGCTCGCCGCGCCGAACGTGCCCTTCCAGCCCCATGGCGAGGCGCTGGTATCGACGAAGGCTTCGAGCTTCTCCTTGAAGAAGGTCTTGAACAGCCCTTCGGGGCCGAACAGCCTGATGAAATCGCTCATCGCCACGTCGCGAGGGGATTTTCGGTCGAAGGGATAACGGCCGGCGACGACGTTCGAGCAGAAGCCGGCGCCTTCCGCGGCCCAGGCGCCGCTGATGCGCGAACGGGCGGATTTGACCGCCAGCGACCCGACATCCGCGGCCAGCCCCGCCATCCAGGTGTCGACCGGTGCGGGTAGCTTGCGGGCCTGCTGCAGCAGGTCCTGATTGGCGTCGGTCAGCTGGCTGTCGACGTCGAAGACTTTCGCGACTTCCGCGGTAGAGGTCGTCGCCCGCGAAAGCTGCTCCTGCACCCTCTGCAGGATCGGCTCGAGCTCCCCGATCTCCGATCGCGGCGCCTCCTTCGATTGGTCGGCAAGCGGCGACTGACCAGCCGGCGACGTCAGCGCGTCGCGCAGGCGGCCGAACGGATCGGGCGCATTCGCCGCACTGGCAAGCGCCGTGGTGGAATCCGGTAGGCTGTCGCCGGCGGCCGAGGCGATTTCGGCGCCGGGTCCGCGCAGATCGGTGGCGGCGGCGATCGATTTCGCGATCGTCTCGACTGGTCCCGGTTTGCCCGCCAGGATGCGGGTGGTTTCCGCCGCATCGCCGATCGTCTGCGAGGGTTTGACCTTGATATCGGCGAGCAGCGTCGACCAGCGCTGCTCGAAATTGTCGAAGTAGAGCTGAAGTGTGGCCTGGGCGACGGTGTCGACCGTGACGCCGGCGGGATTGGGATCGCCGCGCACCCATTGCTCGTCGAGCGCCTCGCGCGCGGCGTCGCTGATCTCGGGCAGAACGACGGTGCGGTAGCCGGTCGCGGAGAAAAGGCCGGGGATGCTTTCGCTGAGCGGCGCCTTGGAGCTGCGCTCGAATGCCTGTTCGCCGAGCGGACCCAGCGCGCCGGCCGGGCTCCAGCCGGGAAGGGCGCGGGAGTGGCGGTATTCGGCCAGGACGTCATAGGCGCGGCTGGCGATGTTCTGCGAACGGATGATCGCGCGGGCCTTGGCGATCAGTGCCTTGTCGAGCTCGATCGGCGGCAGCGCGCCGCGCGCCATGGCTTCGGCATGGGCGATCAGCGCCTTGCGGGCCGCGGCCCTGCCTTCGTCGGGATAGAGCCTGGTGAACATGTCCTCCGCCTCCAGCGAGGCAAAGTCGGCATTCACCGGGCCGAGACCGCCGAGCATGCCGTAGAGTTTCAGCGCGTCGAAGGTTCTGTTGATGTCGGTGGTTTCGGTCATCTCCTTCTGGAGCCGCACCAGCATGCGCGGCAGAAGCAGCGTGTTCAGCGCCCGCTGATAGGCCTCGCGCTGGCGGCTCGCGACCTTGCCTTCCTGGTCGAGGCCGAGGCTCACCGGCCAGACGCGGGTCCTGGAGAAATCGGTGGTGACGGCGGCGAGATTGTCGAGCGCCGGCAGGATGCGCAGGAAATCCGCATCCGAGACGTCGCGCACCGGCACGCCGCGCACCAGCTGCTCATAGGCGTCGATGCGTCTGTCCGCCCCGGCGAGCGCCGTGGTGTTCTGGAAGTAGGTCGCCGTCCAACTCGTCAGCACCACGGCCAGCAGCAGCACCGCGCTTGCGTAAGCGGCGCGGCGGAAGAACAACTGCCGGCCGGACAGCCGCTTGTCTCGGGCAACCAGCGAGGCCTCGCCGAAGATCACCTCCTTGAAGAGGCGCGAAAGGAAATAGCTGCGCCGCATGCGGGGGGCGGCAGCCGTCTCGTCTCTTTGTGTGCCGGAGGCGAAATAGATGCCGCGCAACAGCGGCGCTTCCACCAGTTTCGAACCGGAGCAAAGCTCGGTCATCACCTCATGCAGGCGCTCTTTCAAAGAGACGAGCTCGGCCGGGAAGCGGAAGATGCGGCCGCGCAGTTCCGGATTGGGCTCCTGCTGCAGGCGCTCGATCAGCATGGCGTCGACGCGCTGCTGCAGCAGGGTAAATTCCTCCGTGAAGCGTTCCGGCAGATTTGATGCCTTGTAGCTTTCGTCGAGCCCGAAGGTCGTGCCCCAGACCTGCTCGCGGTCGCTTTTGTTGAAACCGTCGAAGAACTCGACGAAGCCGGTCAGGAGATCGGCCTTGGTCAGGAGCAGATAGACCGGCACGCGCGCATGCAGGAGCTGGTCGAGTTCGGACAGCCGCTGGCGGATCGCCCTGATCTCCTCGCGCTGGGCTTCGGCATCGCGTGTCAAGAGATCGCCGATCGACAGCGTCACCAGCGCGCCGTTGATCGGCTGCGAACGGCGGTATTTCCTGAGCAGGCCGAGAAAGCCTTCCCAGCCGGCCCTGGCGGTGCCGTTCAGATCGTCCTGCGTCGTGTAGCGGCCGGCGGTATCGATGAGGATCGCCTCGTCTGTGAACCACCAATTGCAGTTGCGCGTGCCGCCGATCCCCTGCACCGAATTGCTGCCGAGCGCATCGCCGAGCGGGAATTTCAGGCCGGAGTTGGTGAGCGCCGTCGTCTTGCCGGAGCCCGGCGCGCCGAAGATGACGTACCAGGGCAGCTCGTAAATATAGCCGAAGCGCCTTTTGGTGATGCGGCGCAGGAGCTGCAGCGCTTCTTTGAGCCGGCCATGAATTTCGCCGACCTCGGCCTGCTGGCTCGCCGCCGCTTCGGCTTCGGCGTCCCGCTCGATCCCATCGACGAGCTGCTTGTCGCGGCGGCGGTCGCGGATCACGGTGAAGAGGAGATAGGCGAGCCAGGCAGCGAGGACGATGCCGATCAGCGTCAGCCGCGCCGACGCGCTCGCCAGCGGCTTGAAATCGCCATAGGCGGCAAGATAGCCGTAGAACCAGATGACGACGCAGATCGCCGCCACCCATATGATCGAAATGAAGCGGCGGCCGAGGAGGCCGGCATAGGCCTCCACATAGGAGCGCAGCGTATAGAAATAACTTAAAGGGTTCATCGCGAAGCGCCTCCTGCGGCGGGCGACAGTTCAGGGGCAGCCTCGATCGGCGGTGTCTTGAGACCAGCATCGCTCAGTTGCTCGCTCGGATCGGTCAGCACAAGGATCTCGGTGCGGCGGTTCATCTCCCGGCCCTCCTGCGTGTCGTTGCCGGCGATCGGATCGCTGTCGGCGCGTCCCTCGGTCAGGATTGCACCCGGCCCGGTGAAGGACGCCAGGATGTCGCCGACCGCCTTGGCGCGGGCTTCCGACAGATGCCAGTTGGAGGGGAACTGGATCGTGCGGATCGGCACATTGTCCGTATAGCCTACGACGACGGCGCGGAATTTCTCCGCGGCCAGCGCGCCGCCGATGCGCTGCAGGAGATCGTGGAACTTCTCGCTGACCTCGGCGCTGCCGGTCGCAAACAGACCTGAGTTGCTGATGCGCACCAGGAGCCGGCCGTTCGAATCCGAGAGCGTGACCAGCTTCTTCTCGACCTCCGGCTGAAGGAAGGCCAGCAGATTGTCGAGCCGGCTCGGCGGCTTCACCTGTGGCGGCGGAGGTGGCGGCGGCGTTTGCGCGACGACAACAGGCGGCGGTTCGCGCGGCGGCTCGGGAATCTTGACCAGCACGCTCGGTGTCTCGCGCGGAGGCAGATTGGCAAGACGCTCGAAAGTGCCGTCGGAGGCGCGGTTCAGCGAGAGCGTGAAGAACAGGTAGCCGAACGTCAGGATCAGCGCCAGAACGGAAAGAAGCGTCCAGAGGGCGGCAGCGGTGCGCAGCGGCTGGTGTCGGGCGGAAACCCCTTTCCAATGCGGGGAAAGCTCGCGCTCGAAGACGCCATATTGGCCGAGCAGCGTCTTATAGAGACTGTCGCGGATGCGTGCGAGCTCCAGCCCGCCGCGCGCGGAAACGCGGGTGCGGCCCTCGAAGGCGAGCGACAGGCAGAGATAGATGAGCAGCAGCAGGTCCTTGTTGGCGCCGGGGCTCTGGTGGAAATGGTCGAGCAGGTCGAACACGCGTTCGCCGCCGGTCACGTCCATATGGAAGGTGGAGACAAGCCCCGAGCGGGCCCAGCCGGCGCGCACGCCCCAGGCTTTGCTCAGCACGACATCGTCGACCGTTGCGCAGACGACGTAATGGGCGGCGCGCGCCCGTTCGGGACTGATACGGGCGCTCGCGAGATCCCGCTCGTAGCGACCGACGGCTGCGATCGCTACCGCCCTGAGTTCATCGATATCAGGTTGCTCTTCCGTATAGCGCAGGCCATGGGCAAGGTTGAGCAGCGGTGCCGCCGAGCGCACCAGGGTCGGCACGTCTTCGGCGCCGAAGCGGAAGTCCCGGACGAGTGTTTCGACCGATGCTCCGCCCGTCGCAGACGCTCCCGCCGGTCTCGTTCCTTTCTCGCCTTCGGGAAAATCGAGAACGTCGTCCAGCATCTCCGCCATCTTGCGGGCGGATTGTTTTTTCTTCGCGCCGTCCTCGGTAAGTTCGACGACGGTCGGCAGGTTCTGCCAGGAGGTGGGGTCGGTCTTCATTCTCTAAGGGCCCACAGTTCGATTTCGAGCCCGGGGAAATCGCCGGCGAGATGCACGGCGATGGCGCCGGAGGTATCGAGTTGTTTCCAGAGCGGATTCTTGGTGTCGAGTTCGAAATAGATGGTGCCGGAGCGATAGGGCAGCTGGCGCGGCAGCACCGGCAGCGGCCGGACGGGAATGCCCGGCAGCGCCACGTTGACGAGGTCGGCAATGCGCTCGACCGGGCCGACCTTGATCTGCGCCGGCAGCTTGCGGCGCACGTCCTCGGCCGGCATCTCGGCCCGCACCGCCAGCACGAAGCCGGCATCCCGGAGCAGCGTGCGGTCATTGATCGTGCCGATCCTGACACCATGCCGGCGTTCGGCGAGCTCGATCGCCACGGCCGCCTGTTCGAGCACGGAGGAAAGCGAGGCGCGCAGATCGTCGAAAACCGCAGCAAATGTCGCCTTCAGGTCGTCATGCCGATAGGGCGGGAAGTCGCTGGCGCGCTTGCGCTCGGTGGTGAAGGTGGCGAGTTCGCCGGCAAGCTGGATGCAGTTCTCGTAAAAGACGATTGGGTGGGTCCGCGTCGCATTGGCCGAAATATGTTTCAGCATCGGATCGGCGCGGTTGAGGATCTGCAGCAGCAGGTAGTCGCCGACCTCCGCCGTGCCGCGAATGGTGGGATCGCCGATCCGTTCGGCGATTGCCTCGGCACGATGGCGCACGATGCCGAGAAGCTCGGTGATCAGCTCGTTCAGCCGGCCGGCGGCCGTGCAGTTGAGGCTCGGCAGGATATAATCCGGGTCGAGGATCACGGCCCTGTCGGAACGCACCTCGATGATCCTGGCAAGCCCGATCAGCTCGTAGCCGGCAAGCTCGTCGCCGGTCCGGAGGTAACGCAGGCTGAGGCGGCCGACATCGATCGGCGCCATGAAGTCGGTCTCGACATTGGCGTCGGGCGCCTCATAGGGCGAAGCCACGAGACGGACACTGTTGCGCGCGGCGCCGCCGTTCAATGCCACATCGGCCTTGCCCGGTTGGCGAGCGGGAAGGGCGAGGTAGACGATTGCGTTTTTGGTGTTCTCGTCGAGATCGAGCGGCGGCGGCAGGTCCGTATCGATCGGGGCTTCGAACGGCGTGCCGTCGGGCAGGACGCCGCGCAGGTTCGAGAGCGCGAACTGGCCGATTGCCAGCGCGCCGCGGTCGATGCCGATTTCCGCTATGCCCCAGGGATAGGGCGACAGGCCCTGCGTGGCAGTGCGAACGAGCCGCTCGGTCCAGCGGTCCGCCTGCTGAAAATGCTGTACACGAAGGAACATGCCTTCGCTCCAGGCCACCCGGTTCTCATTCCTCATGATGCGCGTCTTTTCCTTCCTGCCTGTCTTGCGGGCGAAGCCTTGCGTCTCTGCCGTTCACTGCATCCGTCATCGCGTCACGGAAAACATCCTGAAACGACCGGTCTTTGCCGTCCTTTTCGAATTGCGCCCGGTAGGCCCGCCAATAGCTCTGCTCCCTGCGCCCGGGCAGTCCCCAGGGGCTCGTCTCCACCTGTGCCTCTACGCTGCGAGGCTCCAGTCGGCCTGCCGCTTGAACGACGGCATCGAGCGCGGAACCGAGCTTCAGCTGTTGCCCGAGCAGAATTTCGATGCGGGCAAGGAGCGCTTCCTCCCTGCTGCCGGCCAGGAAATCCGCCTGCCTGGCAGCGGACGGCACTTTCATCTCGAAAACGGCGTAGCTATTTTCGACAGCCTCTTCGAGCCGGTTGAGCAAAGGCTCCAGGCGCTCCGCGAAGGCTTCGGGCCGGCCGATCGCAAGCGCTGGAAAATCCTCGGTTTCGCCCTGCGGATCGTTGTCGGTGACGATTTCGACCACCGGCGTAGCCCGGCGCTGGGCGATCGGGACGGCGACATGGGTGGCGGAACCATGCTCCAGGTGGCTGCCGTAATCGGTCTCCTCCGAATTCCAGTCCTCCGGCAGAAGCTGGGTAACCGAGCGGATCTCCGGAGGGCCGCTCCAGCCGATCTCGACATTGCGGGATGAGGCCGCACCTTTCTTCCCGCTCTTTTCCGGAAAAGCCCAGTCGTCGCTCCTACGCTCGCCGAGAATGCCGCTTGCGGTCCGGCCGCCCGGAGCGATATCGGCCAGGATCGCGGAAATGGTCAGCGGTTCGTCGCTCAGCACCAGACCGGCATCGGGATCCTCGATCTCACGGTCGCTTTCCCCGGATATGTGGACGGAAAAGGCAAGTCCGCCCATCTCCAGCCGCGACCTGTCGGAAAGCCTGGCGATCTGGCCTTCATGGACGGAGACGCCGTCGACCCGCGAGCCGTTGGCGCTCTGGTCGCGCAGCAGGAAACCCTCGCGGTCGCGCTCGATGATGCAATGCAGCTTGGAGATGGAGCGCCGATCCTCCGGCAGCTGCCAGTCGCAATCGGGCGCCCGGCCGAGCGTGCGCCGGCCGCGTTCGAAAAACCATTTCGAGCGGCCGGCCGGCGCTGCCACATTGCTGGTGATCTCTCTCAGTTCGAGCCGCATCCTTGCCTCCCTCACTGCATCTCTGCCGACAGGCGCTCGACGATCACCGCATCGCCGCTGTCTTTCGCCGCCGGCGCGATCCTCGCCCAGCTGTTCCAGCCCAAGCGCGGCGGATCGCCGGCCTGTCCGAGCTGGCAGAAGGGAACGTCCTCCTTCTTCAGGATGGCCTGGATGTCGAATTCGAGCGCCGAGCCGACATAGAGCCGCGTCAGCGCGAAGAGCTCGGTGATGGCGCGCCCGCCCGGTGCGAGCGAGAGGTAGTCGGCACAGCCGAGCGGACCGATGACGATGCGAAAACCGCCGCTGAAATCGTGGATCGCAGCACCCGCCGTCGCATTGACGCCAAGCTGGACGCCCTGCGGCTGACCCATGCGGCTGCGCTCTTCCGCCGGAATGGCCAGCCAGCGGCCGCGGAACAATTCGATCTCCACCGGCAGGCCGCTGAATTCGGCAAGCATGGCGCGGAGATTGACGGCATTGCGGTTGCGCGCGGCGAAGAAGCCGGAAAAACGCAGGATCAGCTCTTCGTCGACGCCGCTCTGTTCGACCAGCCGCTTGGTGCCGAAGCCGGTGAGCGAGAGCAGCGTGGTGACGAAGGCATTGCTGGACCAGGTGCCGCCCCAGCGCAGCCGCCGGGCGATGCGGTATTTCTCGCAGGCATCGGTGAAGAGTTCCGCCATCCGTGTGCCGAACAGGTCGAAGAAGCCCGCCAGCGCCCGCGACCGGTTGCGCTCCTCGCGCATGATCAGTTCGTTATAGGCCGAGGGCATCGAGCCGAGCGCCCCGACGAGACCGGCAAGCGCGCTGCGCACGATGGCGCGGCCGGCCTTGCGGCTGTATCCGCTGACCGCAAGCGGCGCCGGCGAGACGCCGACATGGGAGGCGACGTCAAGCCGTCCTTCGCCGACCGATGCCTGCGCGACGCGGAAAGCCGTCACCGGCTCGAAGCGGCCGGGGTCGCGTTCGAGCAGGTCGGTAAGCGCGTCTGGCTTGCTGGCGGCTTGCATGTCCATGATTGGCTGGCGGTCCTTTCCTCAGAGAAGCGGGCGTTCGGCGGCGCGTGCCGGCCATCGGGCGATCGGTCTCGATTGTCCCTTCATGCCGATGGTGAGCCGGGTGAAGCTGTTGACCGAGGTATAGAGGCTGAAGAAGCGGTCGAGCACGCTTCCGAACAGGAAGGCCGAAGGCCGGTCGATGGCGGCGGGATCGAATTCCAGCGTGACCTCGGTGCCGGGTACCATGCCGCCACTGCCGAGACGGGCGGTCGAATTGGCGGCCTTGATCCTGACCAGCGCGTCGACGAATTGCTTGGTCTCGGGGCTGTCGCGGAAAGCGTAGAGCGACAGGATATCTTTCAGCGCAGCACCCTCATTGTCGAAGAGCGAGAGATGGTTGAGCACGAGATGCGAGATCAGCCGCCAGTTCCGGCCTTCCTGGTCGTTCATCCGCACCGAGGGCGTCGGCGGGATCAGCGCCTCGACGCCTGCTACCGCCTCATGGCCGGAGGCAAGCTGCAGGAAGGGATGGCCGCCGCCGAAGGGAAGCTGTTCCGGCAGGTCGCGGTTGAGGCAGAGCGTGTCGACGCTTGCGACCGCATCGACGGGACCCGCGGAGCGGCGCTGCCGGTCGACGAAGGCGATATCCATGTCGCTGGTCCTGTCGTCTTCGTCGAAACGACGATAGGCCTGCCAGTAGGTCGCGCTCGTGCCTGCCCGCTGCGACCGTCCGAAGAACGGCTGGCAGAACTCCTCCTGGCCGCGCGATCCGGTGAGCAGAACGCGGTCGATCGAATAGATCTCGCGGGTCTTCTGGCGCCGCGCATCGGGCAGAAGGCGGTATTCCGTGCGGGTGCCGTCGATGGCGATCGGCTCGCAGACCTGGCGAAAAAGGTTGACGACGGGCGTCGCATTGAGGGCGAAATCGCGGACCGACACTGCCCGTTCGAGCTTCGCGTCGCTTTCCCTGAGATAGACGAAGAGTTCCAGCGTCTCGCCCGTCCAGGCGTCGAGTCCGTCGATATCGAGAAACAGAAACTTCCGGGGCAGCGCGAAAAATTCGGTGAGCAGCCGGTAGCCGGTGAAGCTCGGCGCCGGATAGGGCAGCATCGCCTCTTCGGGCTCGAAGCCGACAGGCTTGAGATTGCCAGCCGGCAGGAAGACCGGCGAGCGGTCATCGGCATGTTTGGCAAGCGCGATGCCGAGCGTGTGATTGGCAAGCAGTTCGTAGATCGCCACCGCCTGCTGCCAGGGGGAGGGAATGTGCAGGCGCAGCCGGCTGATGCCGAGGCTGCCGAGAGGCTTTCGGGCATCCAGGGAGCGAATGGAAAGCCGGAGGCAGCCGGCAACCCCGGCGTGGGGCGAAACCGGCGCATTGATCGGCTGGCCGGAAAGGCTGGCGCCTGTCATTTCGATCGGCGCCATCTCGACGTCCTGCGTGGTGCGGAAGCGGCAGGCTTCCCCTCTCACCGGCTCTGCCAGCACCTCAGTATGGCGCGGCACGGTCTGGACGGAGGCGAGCGTATCGCTTGGCCGGAACCTGACGATGCTCATCGAGGGCAGCGGCGCGAGATAATGCGGATAGAGCGTTTCGAGCAGGCCGTCGGTCAGTTCGGGAAATTCGTCGTCCAGCTTCTGGCGGACGCGGGCGGCCGAATAGGCGAAACTCTGGATCAGGCGTTCCACATGCGGATCGTCGGCGACGTCGCCGGTCATACGCAGCCGGCCGGCGATCTTCGGGAAGGCATCGGCAAAGCGCGCGGCGCGGCGGCGCAGCGCCAGCAGTTCCTCATTGTAACGGTGGAGGAAACCTTCAGCCATTGCCTGCCTCCACGAGGAAGCGCTGGGTCGACGGATCGATAGTCGATTCGAAGCTGATCGGCGGCATGCCTTCATGCAGGCGGAAGGTCGCCTGGATGCGCATGCGCAGCGCCCGCTCGGTCATCGTCCGGCTTTTCAGGATCGTCACCCTGACATCGGCAAGCCGCGTCTCGAACAGCGCGATCCGCCGCTCGATCGCTGCCGCCAGCCTGAGCTTAGCCTGGTCGGTCATCAGATTGGCCGAGACGATGCCGTCGACGCCGTAGCTCACCAGGGCGTCCTTCAGTTCGGAAAGCGCGGCCGGCGGGGTGGTCGGGGAGCGCCGTGTGTTGAGCAGCGCCTCCAGATCGCGGCGGATGGCCTCCCTGACCTCGCGGACCTGGTCGACGAAGCTCACCGGCGGATCGACGGCGCGATCCGGAGCCTCGTCGATCAGCCTGTCGAGGATCGAGCGGGCAAGGACGCGGTCGCGCAGCCGGTAGTGTTCGAGCGGATCAACCATGCGCGGCCTGCCGGCCGGCCGGGACTGCCGGTACGATCTCCAGACTTTGGGTATCGTGGAAGGAGACGAGTTCGTCACCGGCGAGATAGCAGCGCTGGCCGCGGCCGGTGGTGATGCCCGTGGGTTCTTCGATCCAATCGGTCTCGCGGCCGAGCCTGAGCGTCGCATCCTTGCCGGTGCCGTAATAGACCGCCGGCAGAAGCACCGACGCGGCCGCGCCGTCGACCAGCGTCAGTTCGGCGCGACGGAAGGCGAGATCACGCGGCCGGGCAATCGGCTCGATCGACAGCGCCGCGATCTTGGCGAAGTCGATCCAGAGATAGCCGCCGCCGGTCATGATGACTTCGAGAGCGTGCGGCGTGCGATCATCGAGGTCGCGGAAATCGGAGACCGCCTTGCCGTTCCAGATCAGCGGATGTTCGCCTCTGAGATTCTCCAGCGCATCGAGCTGGGTTCTCGTCTCTTCCGCATTGCCGTCGCGATGGGCGATGCCGAGGCGGATGGCGAGCTTGTCGAGCTTGCTCGGCCCCTGAGGAAATTCCGGCACGGCGCCGCTCATAAACCAGGCGTCGCGTGCCGCCATCGCCCGAAGTTCGTTGCGCAGCAAGGCGAAGCCCATCGTCGCGTCGGGAGAAAGCGTGGCCGCAAGACTGCATTGATTGTCGGCCCGCTCATAATCGCCGGCAAGCACGAGAAGATCGATATAGAGATGGCGCGCCTCCTGATCCGAGGGCTTGGCCTTCAGATGCGCCTTGGCCTCTTCGAGCGCCTCCTCAAGGGCATTGTCGCTGAGCGATTGGGCGATGCTGGCGGAAAGCGTCATGCGGACATCCTCTCGGGGATAGTGACCGGGCGGCTCAGGATCTGGCCCGTGGTTGCGGTCTCGGCGATGAGATGGAAGCTCGTGGCGACATCATCGAGCTGGAAATGCGGCTGCAGCCGGACCGTACAGGAGAAGCTGCCGGGCTTGCCCGGGATCTCGGCGACGCCAATGCCGGCGGAGCGCAGCGGAAACCGCGTGCGCAAGGCGATGTCGGCATCGTCATTTCCGAGCGTATAGGCGGTCAGCCAATCCATAAGCTTGCGCTCGATCGAGATCGCATCGGAGAGCTGGCCGATTTCGTCGCGCATGATGACCTTGAGATAATGCGCGAAGCGCGAGGCGCAGAGCACATATTGCAGCATGGCGGCGAGGCGGGCGTTTTGGCGGGCATGCTCGTTGGAATAATGCGGCGGCGCATGCAGCGACTGATTGGAATTGAAGATCGCCGAAGAGGAGAGATAGGTGGTGGCGGCAGGAATGATGCCGAGCTCGCAGAGCTGCTGCTCCTGGCCGCTGGTCAGGTGGATTTCCACCGGCGCCTGGGCGGATAGTCCGTTGCTCTCCGTGCCGAAATCATAAGGCGGCAATTCGGCTGCGCTCAGCAGGCCGCCGTCGACCGCATCCTGCGTGACGCCGCGGATATCGGCGAACCAGCCGGAGGTGATGAAATTGCGGATGACGACGGTCCCAAAGGCAAAAGCGGCGTTGCCCCAGAGGAGCGAACTGCCATCGGCGGCGATGCTTTCGCGGAAGGGAAAGCCGTCGTTGCGACCCCGCGCATGCGGCGTCAGCGGCGAGCGCATCAGGACGCGCGGGGCGGCAAGCCCGAGGAAACGCGAATCCTCGCTGGCGCGAAGGCTGTTCCAGCGGATGCGGGCCGTCTCGGTGGCGAGCCAGGAAAAGTCGCTGACGCGGTTCAGCTCGTGAAAGTCCTCAAGCCCGATCGACAACGGCGCGGCACCGGCGACGAAAGGGCAGAAAGCAGCGGCGGCCACCATGCCGATCTGCGACAGTGTGCTGACGGGATCGCCGTCGGCGGGATCGGCGGGAGAAAGATGATAATCGCCGATCAGCAGACCGAAGGGCTCGCCGCCCGGCATGCCGAATTCGCGGCTGTAGATCAGTTCGAAGAGGTGGCTCTGGTCGAAGTCGCTGGCGCGCTCCATGCTGCGCGCGAGCTCGCGCCAGCTGACACTGAGCAGCTTGACCTTCACCTCGCCGCTGCGGCTTGCCTCGCGCACGAGCATGGCAAGGCCCAGCCATCTCGCCTCCATCGCCTGAAAATCGGGATGGTGGAGGATGGCATTGACTTGCCTGTTCAGTGCCTCGTCGATCAGCGTAATCAGCTGATCCGCCCGGCGCCGCCATTCAGTGCTGGAACCCATCGTTCGACCTGACCAAATGTTTCGGAAGAGTTTGGCGCGGCGGTTTCAGCCGCGCCGGACCCTGATGTCATCAGTTCTTCGAAGGAATCCGGGCGACCATGCGCAGCGAGGTCGTCAATTCCTCCATCTGCAGCCACGGGCGCATCCAGGCGACGGCATTGTAGGCACCCGGCCTGCCGGGAATTTCCTGGACGGTGACCTTTGCCTCGCGCAGCGGATATTTCGCCCGCGACTCCTCGCCGGCGTCGTCATTGGCGTTGACATAGTTGGAGATCCAGCGATTGAGCCAGGCCTCGCAATCTTCCGCTTCCATGAAGGAGCCGATCTTATCGCGGCCCATCACCTTGAGGTAATGCGCAAAGCGCGAGGTCGCCATCATATAGGGCAGGCGAGCGGAAACGGCCGCATTGGCGGTTGCCTCGGGCCGGTCGTAGAGTTTTGGCCGGTGCGCGGTCTGCGCTCCGAAGAATACGGCATAGTCGGTATTCTTGTAGTGGCAGAGCGGCAGGAAGCCGAGCTTGCCGAGTTCGGCGTCGCGGCGATCGGTGATGCCGACTTCGGTCGGGCATTTCAGGTCGAGGTCGCCGTCGTCGCTGGAGAAGATGTGCATCGGCAGGCCCTCGACCTTGCCGCCGTTCTCAGCCCCGCGAATGGCCGTGCACCAGCCGTTCTTGGCGAAGGCTTCGGTCAGCCGCGTGCCCATGACATAGGCCGCGTTCATCCAGCAGTAGGAGCCGTGCGGCAGTTCGCCGGTCTTGGAACCGCCGGTCTCGTCGAAATTGAACTCCTCGATCGGGCTGGTCTTCGGCCCGTAGGGCATGCGGGCCAGCACGCGCGGCATGGCGAGCGTCACGAAGCGGGAATCGTCGCTCTCGCGCAGACTGCGCCACTTGGCATATTCCACCGTCTCGAAGATCTTTTCGAGATCGCGCGGTTTTGCGAGCTCGCGGAAATCCTCGAAGCCGAACATGCGCGGGCTGGCGGCCGAGATGAACGGCGCGAAGGCGGCGGCCGCGATCATCGACACGCCCTGCAGAAGCTGGACGTCGTCGAAGGAATTGTCGAATTCATAATCGCCGATCAGCGCGCCCATCGGTTCGCCGCCCGGTGTGCCGAACTCGTCTTCATAAACCGACTTGAAAAGCCTGGACTGGTCGAATTCGACGGCCTTGGCCAGATCCTTGGCGACATCGCGCTTGGAGGCGTTGAGCACGCGGATCTTCAGATTGGCACTGGTCTCGCTGTTCTTGACCAGATAGTTCAAGCCGCGCCAAGCGCCTTCGAGCTTGGTGAACTCAGGCGACTGCATGATTGCCGCAAGCTGGCTCGAGATCGCCTTGTCGATCTCGGCAATGGCATTGTTCAGGGTGATCGTCAGATTGCGATCATAGGTGACGGTGCCCTTGAGGGCTTGGTCGGTCAGCGTGCGCAGCAGATCCTGCGCACGGTCGGGCTCGGTCTGGCGGGTTGCCGCAACGACCTTCGAGAGCAGGTTCTCATCAGGCGCGAACCCTGCCTCTTCCTTTGTCTGCAATTGCGTTTCAGCAGTCATCTATCGATCCTTTTTGCGAAAGCGGCGGCCCTCGAAGCATGAGGGGTTCCCTTCAAAAGGGGCCGCGCCGGACAACGACTTTTCAGGAATTGAGCGCGCGGGCCGCGATCGGCCCGCGATCCCAGACACTCAGTTCAGTACGTCCTTCGTCTCTTCGGACTTGCCGCCGCCAAGCTGGGCCACCAGCTGCGAGAGATCGGCCTTGTTCTGCAGGATGTCTTCCAGCAGGCGCTCGAGTTCGTCGGAGCGGTCCGCCTTGCTCATCAGGTCGCGCAGCTGGTTGCGCGCGTTGAGCAGGGCCTTCAGCGCCGGCACCTGATCGACGACCGCGCCGGGTTCGAAATCGGCCATGCTTTCGAATTTCAGCGAAACCGGCAGCTCGGTTCCGTTCTTCTCCAGGGTGTTTTCGACCGAGAGGGTGAGACCCGGCGTCATGCGGCGCATGACGTCGTCGAAGTTGTCGCGGTCGATCTGCACGAACTTGCGCTCGCCGAAAGCCTTGAGCGGCTGCGTCGGGTTGCCGGAGAAATCGCCGAGCACGCCGACGACGAAAGGCAGCTCCTTCACCACCATCGCGCCTTCGGTTTCGACTTCGTATTTGATGTGGACCCGCGGCTTGCGAACCCGTTCCAGTTTCTCATGCACACTTGCCATCGAGGCTCTCCTTCGTCTCATCGGCGGATTGCGAATTGAGGTGCTTCGGATTGCGGCCGGAAAGCCCGGCCGTAATCCGCTAGCCTCCCTTGTCGGTTGCGGGCTGAATGCCGGCCGCCGTCAGCACGGCATTGCGTGTGTGCTGTTCGGGCAGAAGCTCGGCAAGAAGCTCGGAAAAATCCATGCGGCCCCGACGCACCAGCGTCTCGATCGACATGGAGATCGGCGAATGGGGTTCCGTGCGGCGGAAATAGCGCGCAACGGCGATCAGAAGTTCGAAGGCCTCTTCCCGCGACCGAATCGCCTCAGCGCCGACAGGCCGCGTGCGAACGGCCTCGGCCTCACCGGCATCGCCTGTCTGCCGCGGCTCCAGCCCTTGCGCAGCAGGCGTTTCAGGTATGGCCGGCGAAGCTTCGAGCCCGGCGATCATCCGGATTGCAGATGCGGCCTCCTGCAAAGCATTGCGTGTATTCGAACTCGGCGGCGCCTGGTCGCCGCAATGTTGGTCAAGTATTTCGACCATGCGATCGAAAGCGGCGATGCACTCGGTCAGCACTCCGAGATAGGCTGACATCTGAGCGACACCGGCTTCTGCTGCTGCCTGCTGCAATTCCTTGCGCCGTTCGGTTTCGTTCGGCCGCTGCGAAAGCTGGAAATCCCAAAGCGAAAATTGTGCGAACTTCCCGTCCGGGATCAACGATGTCAAACGAATAGCCTGGATGAGGGTGCCTTCGCCGCCCACGCCGTTGAGGCCTGCGAAGGGCGCGAACCGTTCCTCGAAATCGCCGTCCCCAATCGAATGCAAAGCGTCGAAATACTTGTCCAAAAGCGACGCGGTTGCAACGTAAACGTCGCGCAATCCTGAGAAGCCGCGCAGCCGCAACTGTGCCTCCGCAAGCCAGGCCAATACTTCGATATCCTTGCTTTTGGAAGAAAGGATTTGCAATCCAAGATTGCTAACATCGTGCCAGGCAGGTGCAAGCGAAATAACGTCACCGGGGGAAATACTACGTTCGGCTGTACGGGCGGCGTTTCTTGCATCCTTAATTCTATAGTATATTTCACGAGACGAAGTATTAATTCGCACGTTTTCTCCGCACGGGCGGTCTTTCTCAAGTGGGTCTATAATTTCGTCGACGTTCACGCGGTTAAATACCTCAAAAATAAGAGCATCCTGCAGAGATTTCGCATTTTGGGCGGCCTGTATTGGCTTGTCAACCATCTCCGGATGATGACGGATTTATGACGAATTTCGATATGCTCATTTTTTAAAATAGAGTTGTTTTTCTTCTGGACAAGGGTTTATGAGCGCCCTAGTTGTTTCTTCGCATCACGAGAGCGCGCTGAATTTCGACGTAAAAACAGGACTAACGGATGTCCCATATCGATCTCAATCGTCTGATAAGAACGCTTGAGCCCAATCTACGTGTCGGTCTTGAGACAGCGGCTTCGCTTGCCGTGCGTCACCAGCACGCTGTCGTGGACATCGCCCACTGGCTGCGCTCCCTGCTTGATATTGCGGGCTTTTCCGCCGTTTTCGAAGACCTCGGAGTCTCTTCCGCGGCGCTGCGGACCGAGCTCGATGCGGCAATCGCCGACATCGCGCGGGAGGATGGCGCCGCACTTGCGCTCTCGCCCAACCTGCTGGCTCTTGGCCGCGAATCCTTTCTGGTTGCATCGCTGCAATGCGGGCGCAATGTCGTGCTGCTTGCCGATCTGCTTGCTGCACTGCTGAGCGATCCGGCATTGCGTGCGCTTATCCGCGGCATTGCCCCATCGCTGCGTAATCTCGACAGAGCCATGCTCGATCGGTTGCTGGTGCAGGCGGCATCCGATCCGTCGGAACCGCTTTCCGTGCCGGCCGTGGCGGCCGGAGATAATGAATTCCTGCGGCTCTATACCCGCGATATGACCGCGGATGCCCGCGCCGGCCGCACCGACCCGGTCATCGGGCGCGACCGCGAGCTGCGGCAGGTGATCGATATCCTGATGCGCCGGCGGCAGAACAATCCGATCCTCGTCGGCGAAGCGGGCGTCGGCAAGACCGCGGTGGCCGAAGCGCTGGCGTTGGAGATTGCCGGCGGCAACGTGCCGGCCCGGCTGAAGGATGTGAAGCTGCTGCTCCTGGATCTCAGCTTGCTGCAGGCCGGCGCCGGCGTCAAAGGCGAGTTCGAGCGGCGGCTGCATGGCGTCGTCGATGCGGTGAAGACTTCCGCGCAGCCGATCATCCTGTTCATAGACGAGGCGCATGGGCTGATCGGCGCCGGCGGACAGGCAGGGCAGGGCGATGCCGCCAATATCCTGAAGCCGGCTTTGGCGCGGGGCGAACTGCGCACGATCGCGGCGACGACCTGGAGCGAATACAAACGCTTCATCGAGAAGGACGCCGCCCTTACCCGCCGCTTCCAGACCGTGCATGTCCGCGAGCCGGACGAGGAGGCGGCGATCCGCATGCTGCGCGGCGTGGCGGAAGGCCTGAAAGCCCATCACAAGGTTCGCATCCGCGACGAGGCGATCGTCGCCGCCGTCCGGCTTTCGGCGCGGTATATCCCGGACCGGCAGCTTCCCGACAAGGCGATCAGCCTGATCGACACGGCCGCTGCCGCCGTGGCGCTGGCGCGCCAGACGGTGCCGGAGGCGCTGAAGCTGCTGACCGACGAGCGTGATCTTCTGGAAGCCGAGGCAAACTGGCTGGCACGCGAACCGGAGACGCCGGAAAAGCGCGCCCGCCTGGAAGGCATCGCCGCCAAGCAGCAGGAGATCGTCTCGGAAATCGAAGCGCTCCGGTCGAAATTCGACGAAGAAAACCGGCTGGTCCGCGAGGCCGACCGGCTGGAGGAATTCTTCTCGCCGGACGACGCCGTCACCCCGCTGGCGCCGGCCGACAATTCAGGCGACGGCACGAATGTGGCGCCTTTCCCGCCGCAGGCGATGACCGCCGAAAGCGCCCGGGCAGCCCTTGCCGCAACCGAACGGAGCCTTGCGGCGGTGGTGGACCAGACGCCGCTGCTGCCGCGCGTCGTCGACAAGGAAGTCGTTGCCGCCGTCGTCGCCCGCTGGACCGGGATCCCCTTGGGCAAACTGCTCGCCGACCAGATCGAGACGGTCAAGACGCTCGATATCAGGCTGAAAGAAAGAGTGCTCGGCCAGGACGCGGCGATCGAACGGATTGCTTCGGCCATGCGGGCGGCCCGCGCCGGGCTTAACGATCCGCGCCGGCCGCCGGCCGTTTTCCTGCTCACCGGCATGTCCGGGACCGGCAAGACCGAAACGGCGCTGTCGCTTGCCGACATGCTCTATGGCGGCAGCCGGTATCTGACGACCATCAACATGTCCGAGTTCAAGGAGGAGCATAAGATTTCCATGCTCCTCGGCTCGCCCCCCGGCTATGTCGGTTACGGCGAAGGCGGCGTGCTCACCGAAGCGGTGCGGCGCAGGCCCTACGGCGTGCTGCTGCTCGACGAGATCGACAAGGCGCATCCGGGCGTTCAGGAAATCTTCTACCAGGTGTTCGACAAGGGAACGCTGCGCGACGGCGAAGGCCGGGACATTGATTTCAAGAACACCACCATCGTCATGACGGCGAATACCGGCTCGGAAATGATCGCCGCCCTTTCCGCCGATCCCGACACCATGCCGGAAGGCGAGGCGCTCGAAGCGCTGCTGCTGCCGGAATTGCAGAAGCATTTCAAGCCGGCCTTCCTCGGCCGCACGATGGTGATGCCCTTCATGCCGCTTGGACCCGAGACGCTGTCCGGCATCGTCGATATCCAGATCGGCCGCATCCGCGAGCGGGTCGGCGTCACATACGGAACGGCGCTTTCACTGTCGCCGGAGGCCCGTGATGCGCTGATTTCGCGCGCGCGCACCAGCGAGATGGGCGCCCGCGCGATCGAGGTGATGATCGCCCGCGACCTCTTGCCCGTTCTTTCAACGTTTTTCCTCGATGCCGTCGCGGCGGGGAAGAAAATGACGGGGATCACCATCGGATATGACGGGCAACGCTTCGGGCTCGATGCCGAAGAGGCTGCCCCGCAGAAATTCGACACGCCGGGGGAAAGCCGGTTGTCGGATGAAGTAGCCCCGAGCCGCAAGCGCACTCGGGGAGCAGGAAGAAGAAAGGCAACTACGCCTTAGACGCAACTAGGCACTCAACCGCCAACAGGAGAGCTTACAGAATGCCGATTTATCTTCAGATCGACGGTATCCAGGGCGATGCTACCCACGAACAGCATCGCAAGTGGATGGATATCGAAGCCATCCACTGGAATGTCGCCCGCAACATGAACACCTCCGCGGGTTCGGCGGCAAACCGCGAAGCTTCCGAGCCGACCGTTTCGGAAGTGATCCTCACCAAGGTCAGCGACTCCTCGTCGACCAAGCTTTTCCAGGAGGCCTGCTCGGGCCGTACCGGCAAGCGCTCCGTCATCCATCTGGTCACGACCGGCAATCCGGGCGACACCTACATCGAATATTCGCTCGAGAACACGCTGATCGCCAGCTACTCGATCGATTCCAACGGTGACCGCCCCGTCGAGACGATCAAGCTGAACTTCACCAAGATGGAAGTGAAGTACACGCCTTACGACGACAAGCACTCGCCGCAGTCGCCGATGATCGCCTCTTACGATCTCGCGACCACCAAGGCCGCTTAAGGCTTCTCAATATCGGCAGTGCCAGCCTTGCCGCTGGCACTGCGCCCATATTTCCGTTGCCTTCCCCCACCCGGAGCAGGCGATGAAGCAGGCTGTTTTCGAGAGACATTTTTGCGCTTTGGACAATGGAGATGATCGTGTCGGCTGCAATTGATCGTTTGAACGATATTCTTGTGGAATTGCCCAAATACAAATCCCAATGGGAGACGAACGTCGCCAGTCCCTATGTCAGGGCTTACGATCTCGCCATCGACAATTTCCAGAAAACCACGAAAGCCCAGGAGGCCCGTGACCGGATGCTGGCCGAGCTCTTCGTGTTTTCCGCGTCGGTCCTGACCGGCAGCATCATGATGGCCGCCTTTGCCACCACCTCGGTGCGTGTGCTGGCGGGCCGCGCCGCGCTGAGTGTGATCTGCAACAACAACCTCAACCGCACCTTCGACCTGATGCATGCCGCCGCCAACAGCAAGCCGGTGATGTTTGCGCTCGGCGGTGTGCTCGACGAGGCCAAGAAACTTGCCAACAAGCAGGTGACCAGCGCTGCCGAGAAACTGACGAGCAGCGCGTCGATCGCCTCTGCGCCGACCGCGCTCAATTTCATGACGCGGATCAGGGATTTCATCGACACCAACCACATCTGCGTACATGAGTTCGTCAGGGGCGTGCAGCACGACAATTCGATCAGCGAGGCCAACAAATCCAGGCTTGCCGATCTGGTCGGCAAGACGCCGTTCTGCAACCCGCCGGAGAGCCGGCGGGTGGACGAAAACCGCCTCTCCCAGAAGATGGAGCTCCTGTTCTACATGAGCGCCGTTCTGGATTCCGACAAGCTCGTGACCTACGTTCCGGCTACCGGCGGGACCGTCGGCGGCGCCGGCCGGGATATCCAATACAGCAAGAACGCCATTCCGCAGATGCCCTCGGCATCGGATTATCCGAAGGCCACTTCGCCCCGCTTTATCGGCCGGCCGCTGCAGCCTTTCGAACCCGGGCAGCGTGTCGAATACGACAATATCGGATCGGTCGTCCGCGAGCGCATAAACACGCTCAGCCGCCTTACCGGCAATTCCTCCTTCTATCCCGAGCAGAATTTTGCCGAAAAGCTGCTGATCGACCCCACTGGCAGCACGCAGATGGTGAAGGCGGAGCAGATCATCAACCGCCTTTCCACCGAAGCGCGACCGAAGCAGCTCACCGATGTCAGGATGATATAAGGCGGTGCCGATGCTGTTGACGGGTCTTCTAAAGCCATCCGGATTGGCGCGGCGTATGCGATGGCCGCTGGCGGCCGCCGCTCTCGCCTGCGTCATGGCGGCAAGTGCTGCCGGGATGGTCGGGGCGTCCGACTCCACCGATCAATCCCTGCTTCAGATCGAGGAGGTGTCTTCGCGCCTTTCCGGCACGCCCGCCGCTGTCGAAGATGTTTCTAAGGCCGCCACCGACCGGGGCATCCCCGAGACCTCCCAGGCGCGGCCCCTGCTTGAAGCGGCTGCACGGTCTTCCTTCAATGCTGACAGCATGCTTGCCGAAATATCGAAAGCCATCGGTGCGGCCGGCGGTGATGCTGCCGACCCCAAGGCTTTCGCCAAAGCGGCAGCGGCATTGAAAGAGGGGCAGGCAAAGATTGCCCGCATGTACCAGGCGCAGGATCAGGCAGCGGGCAAAGATATCGAAAGGCGTCTTGCCGATCCGGCTGACGGCCCGCGGATCAAAGAGCTTGCCGATCTGATGGCCGGCCCAGATCTTGCCGTGGAATCCGCTTTCACCGCGCAGCTGATGTATCTCTCGCTTGAGGCCCTTTCCAATACCGCTGCCGGGACATTGGCGTCCGCTTCTGAGGACAAGCTCAAATCCGAGATCAAGAGCGTGATCTCATCGCTGCGTTCGAAAAGCGAGAACGAGAAGCCGGTTCCCAAGGACATAGCGCGGGCGAACGAAAAGACGCGGCTTACCCTAGTGCTCGCCACCCTGTCGCCGGAAGATCTGTCGGTGCTGACGGATTTCTATCGAAGTGCGGGCGGAAAGGCCAAGCGCGGCGCGCTGGTCGAAAGTTACAAGCAGGCCTCCAATCAGGCCAATACCGACATGCTGGGGCACTTTTTCCAGGCACTGGCGGATTATCTCAAAACCCATCCTCGGCCGCAACAGCAGCAGTAATCGGCTTTCAAGACGGAACGTGATGTTATGGACGATTTGCAATCCCTGGCCGCCGATTTCATCCAGGCGAACCGTATTCTGAAGATCGTCTCGCCGCTCGGTGAGGACCAGCTTCTGCCGGAGCGGGTGACGATCGAGGAAGGTATTTCGTCGTTGTTTGAGATCAAGATTTCGGCGCGCGCCAAGAAACCGTCGGTCAACCCGGAGGAGCTGATCGGCCGGCTGATGGACGTCTCCGTCGAGGTGCAACAAGGCGACGGTGAGGGCGGCGTGCGCCGGCCGTTCAACGGCCTGGTGACCGAACTCAACGAGGGGCCGCCGATCACCCGCGGCCTTAGGTCTTATTCGATGGTCCTCAGGCCGCAGATGTGGCTGCTGTCGCGCCGGTCCGATTGCCGCATCTGGATGGACAAGACCTCGGTCGATATCGTCGAGACCCTGTTCTCAGAGCATGGCATCCCGGCGCCGGACACGTCAGGCGTCATCACGCCACCACCGCCGCAGCATTATTCGGTGCAGTGGAACGAAACCGACCTTGCTTTCCTCACCCGCCGTTTCGAGGAGGATGGCCTGTTCTATTGGTTCTCGCACGAGGACGGCAAACACAAGCTGCATGTGGCCGACAGCGCCCGCTCCTGGCTCGGCCCGTCGCCCTCGGCACAGGGCGAGGGCCAGGTCCGCCTGGCGCAGGGCTCGGCTGACCGCAACCACATCACCGAGTGGAGCCGGCGCTATTCCTATGTGCCGGGCCAGCGGGCCGGTGCCGACTGGAACTTCGAGACGCCGCGCATGGTGCCCGGCACCATGACGCCGTCGCTGGTGCAGATGCCGGAGGCGACCAAACGCGAGCTTTACGAATATCCGGCGCGCATTTCCTCCGTCGCTGAAGCCGAGCGGGCGGAAAAACTCAGGATGCAGGCCTCCGAGGCCGACCACGACCGGGTTTTCGGCGGCTCGACATCCCGCATCCTGGAGGCAGGACGCCGCTTCACCCCCTATGAAGTCGCCCATCCCGACCATGCCTATGAGGAGCATGTGGTGGTCAAGGCGACGCATACCGTCGTCGACCGCTCCTATGAGACCAACAGCAACGAGCCGGAGTACACCAATACCTTCGAGGCGGTGCCGTCGCGGGTATCGATGACGCCCCATCGCGAGACGAAGCGGCCGCGCATCGAAGGCACCCAGGTGGCAATCGTCGCCGGCCCATTCGGCGAGGAGATCCATCCCGACCAGTACGGCCGCATCAAGCTGTGGTTCCCCTGGGATCGCAAGGCCAAGAAGGACGGGTCGGACACCTGCTGGGTGCGCGTCAGCCAGGTCTGGGGCGGCGGCACCTGGGGCGCCCAGGTCATTCCGCGCATAGGCATGGAGGTGATGGTCGCCTTCGTCGACGGCGACCCCGACCGGCCGCTGGTGACAGGCGTGGTGCCGAACCCCGCCAATGCGGTCCCCTACGACCTGCCTGGTAACAAGACGCGCATGGTCATGCGCTCGAACACCCATAAAGGCACCGGCTTCAACGAAATGACCTTCGAAGACGAGGCCGGCCAGGAGAATATGTTCTTCCATGCCCAGAAGGACCAGACGACGCGGGTGCTGAACGACCGCATAAAGCGGGTGGACCGCCACGAGGTCTCTGCCATCGGCGCCAACCGGACGGTCGAAGTGGGCGGTAACCAGAAACACGAGGTTGGCGGCTCAATGAACACCGTCGTCGGCGGCACCGGGCCGATGGCGATGGCGCTGATGGGGGCGGTGAGCGGCCTCTCCGGACATACGGCGGGGCTGCTCTCGCAGGCCGGGCAGATTGCAGGCGGCGGCGGGGCCGGGCTTGCGGCCTTTGCCGGCACAGTTGCTTCCTCGGCCCTCGGGTTCCTCGGCGCCGGTGGGTTGGGCAGCCGCGAGGGTGTGGTGTCGGGGCCGTCGCCGAGAGCGGATGCCGGCACGGCGCTCGCCGGTTCCGGCACCGGTGTCGGCGATGCGGCCTCCGGCCTTTTCCCGCTGCCCGGCATCATGAACACCGTCGTCGGTGCCTTCAAATCCGACACGATCGGCATTGCGCGAGCCGAGCAGATCGGCATGAGCAAGGTGACCAATGTCGGTCAGACCTCACTCGAAAGTGTCGGCAAGTTCAAGAAGATCGCAGTCGGCGAGGAATTCGTCATCGAATGCGGCGATTCCAAATTCATCATGAAAGCCAATGGCGAAGTGATCATCCTCGGCAAGACGTTCAACTTCGTCGCTACCGAGCACTTCCAGATGCGCGGCAAGCCGATCGACCTGAACTGAGGAGGACGTTCGCTTGGAACTGATCAACCGGCTTCCCTTTCCGGCCATGGCCTTTCGGCAATTCGACGCCAATGGGGATTTGGATTGCGTCGTGTCGGTTCGCGGGACGTTCGTTCACCGCCAGGGCGAGGCGCTCGCCATCGCCGCAAAGCAGGAGGACTTCCAGTGGGAGGACGCCTATGACGGTGATCCCCATGCCGGCCCTTTGTTGCGCCAAACCGATCTCACCCCCGAGAAGGCCGGGACCGATATCACCTTCCTCGGTAATGCTTATGCGCCGAACGGCGCACCGGCGCGTTCATGGCAAGTCGGTCTGCGTGTCGGAGAGTTGTCCAAAAAACTTGAGGTCCATGGCCCGCGTTTTTGGCGCCCTGTTATCAAGGAAAAATGGGCCGGCTTTTCGGCAAGGGAAGCAAAGCGCGTGCTGGCGGACTGGCAACTGAGTGAAGCCGAGCCGGTATCCCAGGTGCCGATGTGCTGGAGCAAGGCCTATGGCGGCCAAATCCCCGCTACAGGCGATCCGGAAACCGAAACACCCGCCGATGTCGAAGCGCGCAATCCGCTCGGTTGCGGCATCGTCAATCTCGACATGCCGTCGGATCACGCCCCTGTCGCCGCCCCACAGATTACCTCACCTGGTGAGACGCTGAATTGGCGCGAGCCGGCCGAGCCGCAGGGATTGGGCCTCGTGTCGCCCTGGTGGCGGTCCCGCCAGCAGCACGCGGGCACTTATGACGATGTCTGGCTCAACGAGCGCCACCCGCTTCTGCCCAGGGATTTCGATGCGCGTTTCTGGCAATGTGCCCATCCAGATCTGATTGCCGTTCCGCGTCTGGCCGGTGACGAGGATTATCAGTTGGATGATCTGCACCCGCGCTTTGCGCGCGCCGCAGGACGGCTGCCCGGAATGACGCTGGGGGTACGGTGTGTCGGTCATGATCGGGACGAATGGCACGTGCTGTCGCTCGACGGCGTACATTTCGACTGGCGAGACGACGAGCGAGTGATGCTGACCTGGCGAGCCCGCTTTTCGCTTGCGGAGGCTCTCGGAACCGAGCTGACGCTGACGCGGGTACGGCTCAACGTCGAGGCCGATGCTCCTGGCGGGGTAGCGGCATGAGCATCCCGCGCGACAACTATGTCGGCGAGCCCGATTATCCAAGCCCCTGGACGACGAAACAACCGCGAGAGGGATTGCGCGACTTGGACGAGGCGCGGGTCGTCTCGCTGTCGCCGGATGTCTGCCTGACTCCGGTAGGCTCGTCCGCCGTCCCCATCCCGTACCCGATCGTCGACTATTGCGGGCACGACAAAGATTATACGCCATCTGTCCTCTTCACCGGCAAGAAGGCGATGGTCATGCGCTCCTGCACGACCCACGTCCATGGTGACGCCCCGGGAACAAAAAAGGGTTTCAAATCCGGCACCGTTGAAAATATTTGCGAGCCGATCGGTCATGCCGAGCAGGTACGCGCTGAGGGTTCCCACGTCATCCGCCATCTCGACCGTTTCTGGATGAACAATCGGAACACGCAGGGCGAAGCGATCTTCGTCCGTGGCACACAGACATATGCCCCGCCGCAAGACGACGATCCCGTCTGGGGATCGCTGCGCTTGAATGGCGCCAATGCAGACGAAGGCCGCGTGATGAGCGATGCCTCGCCCGAGCCGCTGATCATGGGTGCGCAATATGCGCAAGCGAATGTCGGCACAATGACGAATGCAGGTGGCGGACTGGTCAGTGGAACGACGAGGGGAGCGACCACAACCGCTCCGCCCACAACGCAGACGCCAACCGCCAGTTGGCCTAAAATTGGTTCGGCGGCGCTCCAAAGATTTGGAATTTGGGGTCGCGTCGGATCGCTGATCTTAGACGACCTCAGCAAAACGCAGGCTGAGAAAGCTGCGGAAGCGCGCGCTTTCCAGACGATTCTTTCTGGGCCGGGCGATTATGTCATGACTCAGAATCGCCTCCTGGGCGGTCGCCAACATGTCAGTAATCCTCTGGACATGTTTAATTCTTCAGCTTGGGAAGGGAAATACGGCCTCGTTATCAACGATAGCGAACGCATTCCGCTTGCCAATGACATTTTGTCTGCCCTGGCCGGAAAGCCGATGGACGTCCGCAGAATGTCGGATGCCGAAGTTCAGAGTGTCCTCTCTCCCTTTCAGGGGCTATCAGAAGATCAAATCGAGCAAAAGCTCAAGGAGATGACCGAGGCCCGGAAAAAGGAAGAGGAGGAGAATAAGCCGAAGCCGGAGGAGCCAACGCCGGTTCCCATTTTGCCGGATAGTAGCGTCCGTATCGATGAAGATTATAACCGGCGCTGCCCGATCAAGACGATTCCCTTCGAGAGCCACGGTAAGCGCGATGAATTCGAACGGCAGATTGAGGAGCAGGAGGGACGTCTCAACAGGATGGCTGTATCGGAATATATGCAGAGGCGCGCACCGATCCTACCGGGTGTCCCCGGACGTCAACAAACTCTCGCGTCTCGCCGAGCCGCATCTCTCCCTTATCAAAACAATGCGCGGAACGCTTACATCCGAGATAATCAAGTAGCCTATGTTGCTCAGTATGGACGTCAAGCGTGGCAGGATCACCTTTCCTCTCTGGCCGCAACCCATGAGCTAGATCTGATTGCAGGCGGGTATGAAAATGAGATATCTGGCATGGGCGGTACTGTAGAAAACAGCTCCATAGGACCTCAATGGCGAGCCGACAGCCGCAGCGGCGCGCTTGACCGGCATGCGCAAGAACTCGCGCGCAACGGTTGCCCAATGATGCGTGTCAACCTCGTTGTCAAATAGGAGCCAATATGTCTGTTACACCTCGGCGCCCCCTGCAGGAAATCCTGGATGAATTCGGACCGCTCAAAGATGGCACAACGGTTTCTGCTTCGGAGGCCGATGGCTATCGTGGGAGGCTGCCTGACGCCATGGTTGATTTCTGGATTGAACATGGTCGCGGGCAGTGGCGTGATGGTCTCTATTGGATCTGCGATCCCGAGCCCATTATGCCTGTTCTGCATGCGTTGTTTGCCGGCGATCCGGAATTTGACTCCGCAAGAATGGTGCCCTTCATGCGTGATGCCTTCGGCGAAGTCAGTATCTGGCATTCCAAATTTAAGGTGATCACGCTCAACGTGAATAGCGGCACCGTCACTACCACTGACATTACTACCAAGGTTATCGAGGGCATCCCTCCATTCGATGACGATATGGCGGTAGCTGCCGCCGTGGACGCCAGTGTTTTCGATATTAACGGCTGGGTGGATTCTACGACCGGCAAGCCAGTTTTCGATGCCGTACGCCGGCGGCTCGGGCCGATTGATGCAAATCAGGTCTATACTATGGTCCCGCATTTCCGCCTCGGCGGCGGCGGCGCCGCTAAGGATTTTTCAATCGGCGGCTTCATCGAATATCTGGGCGTTCTGACGCAGATGGGATCCTTTACATTTGAACGTTATGTCGATCCGAAGGAGGGTGGTCGGGGTGCCTTTGGGCATCTCGAAGCTGTTCGTACGATCGGCCATGACCGTCTGATCGATAATTGATGTGCGCTTCGCCTTAGGTGCAATCCGTATGATTAAGCGTTGCCCATGCGAGGAAGCGGGCACTGTCCAGCAGCTTGTCCCACTCAGGCAAATGCTTTTCGGGAACATAGGACGTGGCTTCAAACTACAATATCTTCGAGATCAAGTGGTTCGACGAGTTCCTCTCGGCTTATAAGATCGACGATATCACCCGCCCGAGCGCGGCCGATGTGGAGGCCTATCGCGGCAAGTTGCCGGATTTTCTTCTCCGTTTCTGGGCAGATCATGGCTGGTGCAGCTGGTCCAACGGTCAGTACTGGCTTTGTGATCCTTCCTTGCCGAAGCCGGTGCTGGACTATGTCTTTCGCGGCGATCCGGAGCTCGATCCCGAAAAGATGTATGCCTTCGGCTATACCGCCTTCGGTGAAATCGATATCTGGTATGGCGATGCCATGATCAGGCTGCACCTCCTGATGGACAAGGTTAGTGTTGATCCTCGCGAGTATGATGAGGAAAACCAGCGTGAATGGACCGACGAAGTTATGCTGGGTCTGTGTTTTTCAGGGCGCTTCTCACCGGCCACGCCACCATGGGAGGATGAAAATCGCAAAAACATGATGCCTCAGGCTTTGGAAACTCTCGGGCCTCTGACATGGGGTCAAATTTACGGTTTTGCGCCCGCGCTTAGCCTGGGCGGCCGCAACATTTTGAAGAATCTTCAGAAGATGCCGTTGGGCGAGCATCTGGTCTTTCTGGCTTCCATGGAACCGCCAACCTATTACGACTATGCACCGCCCGCTGAGGGAGAAAGTGGTTTTGATACCGTGACGCCACACCGAACGATCGGGTTTCAGCGTTATTAGATCGAGGTCGGTTAGGCTGCCGGCAGCGCCTATTTTGGATAGAGGGCAGAGCCGAAAACTCCTGGGAAACTATGCACCATCAAAAGATCGCTTGCTGTGCGCTATGGGACCAGGCACGTCTGCTGCTGCAGGGCAGCGCTGAAGTATGCCCGCTTCCGGATTTTTAAGCCGCGGCGCTATTGGTTGGCGAGATCACGAGGAGAGAAAGTGCAGCAGGAGTTCGCGGAAATCATGTCAGGTCGGTCAGCCAGAGGATTGCGCTGGACAATGGCTCAGAGAATTTTGAACTATATGGCATCTCTAAGTTTTTTTATGGCCGCCCTGCTTCATGTGTTCTTCGTATACAAGACGAGCCCAGCTCATATAGATATTAGTTTTGTCGTCACGAGTAAAAGTGTATATTCATACTTTGTAATATATTCTATAAACCTTATTATTTTTTACGCCATCGTGTCGCTTTTAAAGATATTTATTGGGCTGTCGTTGGGCGGTAGAAGATTTTTCTATATAGATATTTCGTCGTTTATATTTGGGTATATTGCAATTTTTTCGATATGCGTGGCTCGGGGCATCCCTGTTTTTTAAAGGAAGGGGCCGAAGGATTGGGCCAGAACGGCGATAATGCCGCAGCGGAAATATTCGACTTTTCAAGCCGAGACAGCGAGATCAACTTATCTTAATTCCGAAAGCCAGATGATGAAGCAGATCCTGTTCTTTGCGACTCCAAACGATATACGACCGGTAATTTCCGCTTTGGACACGACGAACAAAATCGCGTTCGCTCGAGTTGGAAGCTACGACGTTAAAGACCCTCCGATGATATCCGGCCCCGAAATACCCAATCCAGGATTTGCCACGAACGAGACTGCCAGCGGATCGGTTTCATATCTCGCTGTTCCTGCGGGCTCTCGATTGAATGTGCATCCCTATACGAGCGAAGATTCCAACACGTTCGGAAAGAAGATGTGGAGTGTTTACAGCGGATTTAATGACGAGTCCGTTGAACTGACGCTCGCCGGGATTTGGGAAGACGGCACTCTTTTACCTGGAAGCGTCAAGGCAATGCACAATAATGAATTTTCGAAGAAAATAATGCGGGATTTTCAGTCTTCTCTGAAAAAGGCGAGGTTCGAAAAGGCTCAATCTTGGTGGCTGGGCACGGAGGCAGTTGAAATGCTGAGAGCTGGTAAACGGCTGAGCACCACAGCGGTTCAATCGCCGCCGGAATATGACTTGCGGCCGGAGCATCTCGGTTGAGCTGAGGCACTTCGACGCGACTTGCGCTCGGTGGCGGAGGTCGGAAACCTTTTCCTTTTCCGCCGTTAAACAATTTCGCCACAAGGAATTAGCACACCATGACAAACACCGATGCCCAGCCGTTGCGCACATTCATCGCCGACGAGAACCAAGCCTTTGCCGACCGGCGTCAGGGAAAATTCTGGCCGGCCAATCATCATCGTATCGGGCCGCTGGCGACCAAAGCTTCCGGGCTGCTCGATCGAGACGAGCAAGTGGATTTCTATTTCCATTTCATGCGCGTTGCCGGCGGAGCGCCCTTGGTCGGGGAGAAGGAAATGCCGCTGTTGCTCGAGGCCTATAGGCGCATGCTGCCCTTTCTCGATCTCGGCGGCGTCATTTCGATGCCGCGGCGGCACAAGCTGCTCTTCGTGTTTGGTTTTGACGATGCCGGTATCCTGCCGAGCGGCGAGACGATTTCGGCCAAGGCGCTGAAGGCGCGCCTCAAGCTCATCACGCAGGTCGGCGCTTATACGACGATGCCCGCCCAGCGCGACAAGAAGGCAAAGTTTCTTCCCTTCGCCGACGAGGCGGTGCGCATTCTCGAGACTCTCCGGCATCTCGGCTATCGCCACGACAGGCGCTATGGCGAAGATCTCTATGATGTCACCAATCTCAGCTTCTGGGGTATGGTGTTTATCTGCCTGCTCAACAAGGCGACCCGTGCCGATCTCGTTGCGGATATGGTCGAGGGCAAATACGACCTGATGCGGCGTGTCGAGCAGCTGGCGATGCTGCATCGCTATGTCGATGCGGTTCTGCCGGATGCCGGGCCTGACGAAGAGCGTTTCGCCTCGCTGGCGCGGCAGCTCAAGGAGATCGAGTTTGCTCGCCGCAATGCTACGGAATCCGTCGCTCTGGTACAGGAGCTGGGCCTGCCATTCGGCGACGATGAGGACTGGGAAATCCATATCGCGATCCCGCTACGCGGCACTGAAGGTCATCCGCTGGTTGCCCGGAACGTCGTGCGATTGCATATCCGGCCGAACCCGGACTGGCAGTGGGAATTGAATGCGCGCTTGGCCGAGCGCGGGGAGTTCTCGGAAGACGAGAAAAAGATTTACCGCAACGATCTCCATTTTCCCGTTCTCGGCCGTGGAAACCTTCGTGCCTTTCCGGCATGGCTGAGACAGGTGCGTGAGAAAAACGGGTTGGATTTCGACACTGGCGCCGCCGACATTCGGGTGGGCCGCAAGCGGGCGGCGGCCAAGCTGGTGGCCCAATGGATGGGAAATTGAACCCAGGCAGAGCGAGACTGCCGGGAAGCGTATCACGCCATAAACGTGGAGCTGTTCAAGCGGAGGGCCGGACCTTCGCAGCAGCGCCGAGTCGTTTGCACGACCCAATCATAACAAAATACGTCGACGCTATCCGTTTCGCGCGCAAAACATCCGATCGGAGCGGCGCCGAAGCACTTTTTTAAGCGTTGCCGCCTTGGATGGGATCGCGCTTGTCACGGGGGCAGCGGCACGATTGGTCCGCAGGGATACAGGAATACGACATGGTCCATAGCAGTTGTGCACTTATGATCCGCCGCTGGTCCTACGGCTGCGGTGCATTGCGCTAAGGCTCGGTCGCATGGTCGAGACAACGAACAGCCCGGGTTGGAATGCGGCGTATCGGGATCGAGCTCCTGATGGTCCGGACAGCGTTGAAGCGCCGACCGATCTCAACGATGAGAAGGCCAGATTCTCTGCGGAGATCGCGGCATTGGCGGCGGCTGTCCTGGGCGGGGATCTGATGCGGCGGATGAAAGCCGACTATGCCGATCCGGATCTCTCCCGTTCGGCCGCTATCCTCAATGAGCTGATCGTCTCGATTGGTGATAATCTGTCCGATTTCAACGATGCGATGGCCGCGCTCGCCCATGGGGATCTCCATCGCGGCATGCGGGACAAACATCGCGGCGCCTTCGGACAATTGCAGAAGAATTTCAATCTCGCCCTGGCGACGGTCCGCACCGTGCTGGGCGAACAGGGCTCGGGCCGGTTCACGGAGAAGGCGACGAAATTTCGCCGCATGCTGGCGGGCGTCAGATCGAAGAGTGTCGCTTTCGAAATCCGGGTCTCCGATGAAGAATCGCGGCCAATTCCTTCGCCTCCCCATGATCTCTGGCTGAAGCTTGCCGATGCGCTGGATGGTTTCTCGGCCTGAACATCGACCGCGCCACAACCGCAATGGCGGTTGTGGCGCGCTGATGCGCCTCACTATCAGAAGGGATAGTGCTGGGCGGAATCCTCCATCGTGATCCAGCGCAGATCGGTGAATTCGGCGATGGCCGCCTTGCCGCCGAAGCGGCCGTAGCCGCTGCCCTTGACGCCTCCGAAAGGCATTTGCGCCTCATCATGCACGGTCGGGCCGTTGATGTGGCAGATGCCGGATTCGATGCGCGCGGCAACCGCCATCGCCCGCTGGATGTTGCGGCTGAAGACGGCGGATGACAGGCCGTATTCGGTGTCGTTGGCGATGCGGATCGCTTCCTCCTCGCCCGAGACGCGAATGATTGGCTTGACCGGGCCGAAGGATTCTTCCGCATAGACGCGCATGTCAGGAGTGACGTGATCGAGTAGCGTCGCCTCGACCACGGTGCCGGAGCGCTTGCCGCCGGCCACGAGTTTTGCACCCTTGGCCGTCGCATCGGCGATCAGCTCCTCCATTTTCTTGGCGGCGTCGAGGCTGATCAGCGAGCCGAGCACGACGTGGCCGCGCGGATCGCCGGCCGGGAGCTGGCTGGCGCGGGCGGCCAGTTTGGCAACGAATTGATCGGCGATCGAGCTATCGACGATGATCCTTTCCGTCGACATGCAGATCTGGCCCTGATGCATGAAGGCGCCGAAAGTGGCGGCATTGACCGCGCCGTCGATATCGGCGTCGTCGAGGATGACCAGCGGGGCCTTGCCGCCGAGTTCGAGCAGGGCAGGCTTGAGGTGCTTGCCGCAGGTCTCGGCGATGATCTTGCCGACTTTGGTCGATCCGGTGAAGTTGACGCGCTTGACGGCGGGATGGGCAATCAGCGCGGCGACGATCTCAGGCGCATCTTCCGGCGCGTTGGTGATGACGTTGAGGACGCCGGCCGGCAGGCCCGCTTCGGTCAGCACCGTTGCGATCAGCCGGTGCGTGCCCGGGCATTGTTCGGACGCTTTGAGGATGGCGGTGTTGCCGCAGGCGATCGGCATGGCGATGGCGCGGGTCGCCAGGATGACGGGCGCGTTCCAGGGGGCAATTGCCAGGCAAACGCCGGCCGCCTGGCGAACACCCATGGCGAGTGTGCCGGGTTTGTTGGAGGGAATGATTTCGCCGGAGATCTGCGTCGTCATGGCGCCGGCTTCGCGCAGGATGTTGGCGGCGAACATGACATTGAAGCCGGCCCAGGGCGCGGTGGCGCCGGTTTCCTCGATCATCAGCCGGGTAAACTCGTCCACCTTGGAATCCATGATGTCGGCGGCCTTCATCAGGATCGCGCGGCGCTGGCCGGGGCCGGTCTTGGACCAAGCGCCGAAGGCGGCTGAAGCGGCATCGGCGGCGGCAGCGGCATCCTCCAGGCTCGCCGCGGCGGCGCGGCTGGCGAGCTTTTCGGTGAAGGGATCGATGCGGTCATAGGTCCGGCCGTCGGAAGCCGGCCGGTCTGCGCCATTGATCAGCAGGGAAATATTCATCATGGGTCTCCTTTGAGAATGACTAGAAGCCGAGGACGTCGGCATTGATGGATGCTTCGAGGCCGCCGTCGGCGGCAAGATTGGCGCCGTTGATCCAGCGTCCGCCATCCGAGCAGAGGAAGAGCACGGCGGGCGCAATATCGGCGGCGGTGCCGGCGCGGCCGACGCGGGTGATGTCACTGTCGACCCTGGCGTCGCCGAGCACGGCGCGGAACTGTTTGAGGATCGGTGTTTCCACCGGCCCGGGGCTCACCGCATTGACGCGGATGCCACGCTGCTTGAACAGCGGCTGGTGGGCCGCGCGCATGGTCCAGAGCAGCAGCAGTTCCTTGGAGAGCGGATAGGCTTGCTCATCCGTGAGGCCGTGTTCGGCAACGATCGCCGCCACATCGGGAAAGCCCTCGATCGATGTCAGCGACTTCGCCCGTTCGAGATTGGCCCGCCAGCCGTAACCGGCAATCGAGGCGACGTTGACGACGGCGCCGCCTTCGCGCAGCCGGGGCGCCACGGCCTCCGACAGGGCGCGCAGACCGTAGAAATTGACGGCGAGCGTCGAGACGACGCCGGTGCTGCCGGAAAGGCCGGCGACATTGGCGAGCGCATCGAGACGCGTCGGGAGCCGTGCAATGATCTCGGCCACGCCCGATGGCGTGGACAGATCGGCCTTGATGAAGGCGGCACTTCCACCGGCCGGTTCGCGCACATCGACACCGATGACCTCAGCGCCCATCTGGCCGGCCAGTTCCGCCGTTCGGGCGCCGATGCCGGAGGCCACCCCGGTCACCAGGATTGTCTTACCAAAAAGCATGAACGTCACCTTTCGCTGGAGAGTCCGGCAAGCAAACCGGCTCATTCCTTCCATTTGATCTTGGTGGGACCGGGCAGTTTCAGCCGGTAGCCGACCGGCAGAAGCTGAAAATCGAAGCGGCGCTCGATTTCGCCCCAGAGGCCGCGCGGCAGATAGAGGGAGAAAACCAGGGCGGTGGCGCCGAGGCCGATCAGGTACCAGACACCGGCGCCTCCGAAGAAGGTCTCGATGACGAAGAACAGGATGGCGCCGAGGATCGCGCCCTCGAACTTGCCGATCCCGCCGACCAGCACCATGAAGATCATGTAGGCCGTCCACTGGACGCTGAAATAGGTCTTCGGCTGGAAAGTGGTGGCGGTCGCCAGCCACAGGCCGCCGGCGATCGCAATGCCGAAGGCGGCGAGCACGAAGAGCAGCCTCTTGGTCGCGGTCACCCGCACGCCGACCGAGGTCGCCGCCTCCTCATTGTCGCGGATCGCCTGCATGGCGGCACCCGCGCGGCTGCGCATCAGCATGAAGAGAGCGCCGAGCAGGGCTGCCATGGACGCCAGCGCAAGCCAGTAGATCGTCGCCCGCCGCATGCCGCTGTCATAGAGGTTGAGCGAGATCAGCGAGGTTCCGGTTTCTCCCTGGATCAGCCGGTCGAGGTTGACGAGCAGATGGGCGAGTTCGGCCACGACCCACATGCCGATTGCGAACTCGCCACCCTTCAGCCGCAGCATGAACAGCGAGAGCGGGATCGACAGAGCGCCGGTGACGACCGCGGCGGCAAAGACCGAAACGAAGGGATCGAGCCCGGCGTCCGCGAGCCGGATGGTGAAATAGGCGCCGAGGCCGAAAAACACCTGCTGGCCGACCGAGACCAACCCGCCGAAACCGGCAAGCGCATTCCACATGGCCGCAAGGATCACGTAGATGAACAGGGCCGTCAGTCTGTCGATCGCGCCGGCGCCGAGCACGGCGGGGGCGAGCGCCAGGAGTGCCAGCGCCGCCGCCATGGATCCGAGCGCCAGCCGCGAGGCCCTTGTCCAGCGTTCTATCGATATTCCGTTGGAGACGAATGTCATGTCGGGCTCCGAAGACGGGCGCGAAAATTGAGGAACGCGCCGAGCTTGTCGAGTTGGGGCATGCCGAAGCGGGACAGCCTGACGAAAAGGACCAGCAGAAACACGGCATGGCCGCCGATCAGGAAGCCTTGCGGATGCAGCTGCGCGCCGAGCGATTGAGCAAGGCCGAGCACGATGCCGCCGGCAAGCGTGCCCCAGAGCGATCCCGCCCCGCCGATGACGGCCGTCTCGAAGGCAAAGAGAAGCTGCGGGCCGCCGGCATAGGGGCTGAAGGTCGCCCGCATCCCGAGAAAGGCGCCGGCGATCCCGATCGTGACCATGGTGATGGCGGTGGCGACGGCATTCACCCTGCGCGCGTCGATGCCGACGAGCCCTGCCGTATCGGGATCTTCGGCCGTGGCGCGGATGGCGCGGCCGAGCGCAAAACGGCTGAGGAAAAACTGCAGCGCGCCGAGAACGAGGATCGCCGTCACCATCATCATCACGGCAAGCTTGCCGACGAAGATGTGGCCCGGCAGCTGCCAGGATGCATAGGACAGGTTGCCGATGAAGGGGGCGAGCGATCTGGTGTCGGCGCCGAACTGTTCGAACAGCAGGTTGTCGATGACGATCGACAGGCCGAAGGTGGTGAGGATCGGCAGCAGCGTGCCGCCGCGGGCGCTGCGTTCGAGAATGAAGCGCTGCAGCAGCCAGCCGATCGCCGCCATGACCGGCAGCACGATCAGCAGGCCGGCGAAAGGTGGGATGCCGGCCTTGGCGGCGAGCAGCCACAGCCCATAGGCGGCCGCGACCGCCAGGCTGCCATGCGCGAGATTGATGATCCGCATGACGGAGAACATGAAGGACAGGCCGCAGGCGATGACGGCGTAATAGCCGCCGAGCAGGATGCCCTGGATAAGGGAATTGATCATGATGGGCTCCTTTCGCCGGCGGCCCGATGCAGCCCGAAATAGGCCTGGGTGACGTGCTCGCGGGTGACGGCTGCGGCCGGCCGGTCGAGCACGACGCGTCCTTCCAGCATGCAGACGACACGGCTTGCGACGCTCATGGCGCGGGCAAGATCCTGCTCGACGAGCACGATCGTCGTTCCCGAGGTCAGCAATGCCTGCAACTGGGCATAGACGCGATCGACGACCAGCGGCGAAAGCCCGAGCGAGACTTCATCCAGCAGCAGAATATCCGGGTTGCTCATCAGCGCCCGGCCGATCGCGGTCGCCTGCTGTTCGCCGCCCGAGAGATGCCCGGTTTTGGCGTGGCGGCGGGGCTTCAGGTTGGGAAAGGCGTCGAGGACACGATCGATCTCCCACTCGCCCTTGCGGCCGCAGCTCTTTCCGAGAAGCAGGTTTTCTTCGACCGTCATCTGCCAAAACAGCCGCCGGCCTTCCGGCACCAAAGCGATGCCCTTGGCGATCCGCTTATGGGAGGGGATCGGGGCCAGATCTTCATCGTCGAGAAGGATCTGCCCGGAGGCTGGAAGGTGGGCGCCTGCGATCGATCTCAGCAGCGTCGTCTTGCCCGCGCCGTTGGCCCCGACCAGCGCCAGCACCTCGCCCTTGGCGATATCGAAACTGACCCCGCGCACCGCCTGGAGCAGGCCGTGGCGGACGTCGAGATTGCGAATGGAAAGGAGGCTCATGCCGGCGTCCCTCCGAGATAGGCTTTGACCACCTCAGCATTGCTCATGACCGCTTTCGGCTCGCCATCGGCGATGATCCTGCCGGCGTCCATGCAGATCAGCCGTTCCGCCACCTGCAGCAGGATATGGACGATATGCTCGATCCAGACGATGCCGATGCCGCGGCGGCGCAATTCGAGGATGGTTTCCACGAGTTCGCTCGCCTCGCCATCGGTCAGGCCGCCGCCGATCTCATCGAGCAGCAGCAGCCGCGGCTGCGTGGCGAGTGCGCGGGCAAGCTCCAGGCGTTTGCGATCGAGAAGGCCGAGCGTGTCGGCCGGGCGGTTGGCCACCCCGAGCATGCCGCAGAGCGAAAGCGAATCCACCACACGCTCATAGGCTTCGTCGCGGCTTGCGGCATGGCCGTGCGATGCGGCGACGAAGACATTTTCGAAGGTCGTCATGCCGCTGAAGGGTTTGGGCACCTGATGTGTCCGCACCAGCCCGGAACGGCAGCGTTCCGCCGCCGTCCGGCCCGTGACATCGACGCCATCGAAGGTGATGGTTCCGGCACTTGGCGGGAAGGCGCCGGCGAGCACGGAGAGCAGCGTCGTCTTGCCCGCGCCGTTCGGCCCGACGATGCCGACCGCATCGCCGTCGCCCATGGAAAAATCCAGGTTTTCCAGGACGACGAGGGCGCCGAACTGCTTGTGGATCCCTTTGGCCGAGAGAAAGGCTCCTCCCGGCCGATTTTGAGCTAGCTGCTGCACCGTGCGTTACCCGTTATAAGCGATGAGCTTGGCGCCGACCGGGACATTGGGGTCGGTGGCGTTTTCGGTGACGACATAGTCGAGCGCGAATTTCGAGCCCTCGGCCGCCTTCACCCATTGCGTGCCGATGATCGGCCCGGGTGAGACGTTGGCGACCGGACCGCTGGTGAAGTCGACCTTGCCGGCGATCGTCGTGGTTTTCAGCGTGGCGATCGCCTTGGCGACGGCTTCCTTGCTCTTGACGTCGCTGCTCGCCTTCAGCGCATCGAAGCCGGCATCGAGAAGCGCGAGGCTGGCGCCGAGTTGCTGCGTCCATTGTTTGCCGCTTGCCGTTTCATAACCGTCGGCAAGCTCGGTTCCGGAGACGCCGGTCAGCGTGGATTTATAAGGGAAGGCCTTGTGCCAGTAGGCGGCGCTGCCGATGTTCATCCCGAGATCGCCGAGTGCCTCGATGTCGGAGGGAAACAGGCCTGTCTTGGCCACCTGGCAGATCTTGATCTGCTGGGTCAGACCCTGCTGTGCGGCCTGACGCCAGAAGGCGGCGAAATCCGGCGGTATCGGGAAGGAGTTGAAGATCTCGACACCCTCCTGCCGAAAAAGGGCGATCTGCGCCGTAAAATCGGTGGTTCCGGTTTCATAGGCGCCGGGATCGACGATGGTGAAGCCGGCCTTGGCAAGTGCGGGCGCCAGATGGGCGCGGATCGCATTGCCGTCGGCATCGTTGGGATACATGACGCCGACCTTCTTGTTGGTCTCGATCAGGTTCCACTGCGAGACATAGGCCTTGTGGAACTCTTCGACGCCGAAGCCGAAATGATAGGTCCACTTGAACGGCGAGGGCGCGCCCGGCTTGGCGCCGCGGCCGAAATACCAGGCTTCCCAGGGCATGACCGTGGACAGGCAGGGAATGCCTGCTGCTTCGCAGGCGTCGGCCACCGGATTGATGGTTTCCGGTGTGGAGACAGCAAGCATCAGGTCGATCGCCTGGTTGTTGATCAGGTCCTTCGCCAATTGACCGGCACGCGAGGGGTCGGACTGGGTGTCCTGGTCGAGTATCTCCACCTTCCAGGTCTTACCTCCAGCCTGCAGGCCGTTCGCCAGCGCCTTGCGCGCGAGGTCGAGAACATAACCGTCGGTCTCGCCGAAGCCGCCGAGCGGACCGGTGCGCGGGCTGATGAAGCCGACCTTCAGCGTATCGCTGTCAGCGAAAGCCGTGCGACCGGAAAGCGCGAGTGCCGCGCTGCCCGCCGCAGCCGACGCGATGAAAGACCGGCGGGTCAGAGACGCCGCGTTGAGTTTGCCGTTGCGGAAAATGCCGTTCATGAAATTCCTCCCTCTTGATGCGGGCCTCCCAGCCCGTTTCCTGTGTTCATCCCGATCCGAACTCAGATCGGGTATTGCCGTTTTCCCGATGCCATGGTGACCCATCTGAGCTCGGTGAATTCGTCGATCGCCGCCTTGCCGCCGAAGCGGCCGTAGCCGCTCGATTTGACGCCGCCGAACGGCATTTGCGGCTCGTCGGAAACCGTCGCCTCGTTGATGTGGCAGATGCCGGATTCGAGCCGCATGGCGACGGCAAGGGCCGCATTGACATCGGCGCTGAAAACCGCCGCCGAAAGCCCGTATTCATTGTCGTTGGCAACCGTCACGGCCTCATCGACGCTGCCGACGCGAATGATCGCCGCGACCGGGCCGAAGCTCTCCTCGCGGTAGATGCGCATGGCCGGCGTCACGTGGTCGATGACGGTCGCATCCATCAGCGTGCCGTGGGCCTCGCCGCCGCAGACGAGGACCGCGCCCTTCTGCAGGGCGTCGTCGATCAGCGATCTGACGCGGCGCACAGCTTCGGCGTTGATCAGCGTGCCGAGCGGCGTGTTGCCTTCCCCCGGGTGGCCTGCAACGAGGGTCGCAGCTTTCGTCCCGAACTTGCCGACGAAGTGGTCGGCGATCTCGTCCATCAGGATGATCCGCTCGGTCGACATGCAGATCTGGCCCTGGTTCATGAAGGCGCCGAAGGCGGCAGCGCTGACCGCCTCGTCAATATCGGCGTCGGCTAGCACGATGAACGGCGCCTTGCCGCCGAGTTCGAGCAGGCAGCGCTTCAGATGCCTCGCCGAGGCTTCGGCGATGATCCTGCCGACACGGGTGGAGCCGGTGAAGTTGATGCGGCGCACGGCCGGATGGGCGATCAGGGCGTCGACGACGGCGGCGGCATCGCCCGGCGCGTTGGAGACGACATTGACGACGCCGCGCGGGAAGCCGGCATCGCGCATGATGTCGCCGATCAGGCCATGGGTCTTCGGGCAGAGCTCCGAGGCTTTCAGGACGACAGTGTTGCCGCAGGCAAGCGGCATGGCGACGGCGCGGGCGCCGAGAATGACCGGCGCATTCCAGGGGGCGATCCCGACGCAGACGCCGGCCGGCTGGCGCACGGCCATGGCGAGACTGCCGGGAATGCCCGACGGAATGAGTTCGCCTGAGATTTGCGTGGTCATCGCCGCCGCCTCGCGAAAGATATCGGCGCCGAGCCCGCAATTGATCGCCGCCCATTGCGCGGTGGCGCCGGTTTCGCCGGTCATGGCGGCAACGAGTTCCGGCGTGCGGGCCTCCAGCAGATCGGCCGCGGCATTCAGCAGCCGGCGCCGTTCGCCGGGGCCGGTCTGCGACCAGTCGGGAAAGGCGGCAGCGGCTGCATTGGCTGCCCGGGTCATGTCGACGACCGATCCCGCCGAGGCGACCGTCGCGACATCGCCGCTCAGCGGATCGATCCGTTCGAAGGTGGCCCCTTCGGAAGCCTCCATCGCCTCGTTGTTGATCATCAGCTTTGCCGAAAACACCGTTTCACCCCGCATTGTTGCCATGGGGAGAAGACGAGCGGACGCAGCAGCCCGAAGGCTGTCTCAGCGTTGCCGCGTCTGTCGGAATGCCTCCTCCCAAAGGCTGATGACGATAAGGTTACGCCGATCAATTGCGGATGGAATGCGATTTATTGGGTTAATATTGTAATTATCCGGCGATTGCGGCAATGTTTGAGGCGAGCGGAGGAGAAGCATTGGCGACGGACGGCGGCATTCATCACTATGCCAGGGGCGAGTGGCATGCGCCGTCGCTGTCGCATCGGCGCATCCGTCTTCAAAAAGGACTGTATGCCGATTTCTACCATTTCCTGCTGCTCGGGGAGGGGCGGGCCGAGCTCCATTTCGATGGCGGCGAAGATCGGCGGTTGCAGGGGCCGCTGCTTGCCTTCCTGCCGCCGCAGGCCCGCTGCGACCTGTCGATTTCCGCCGGAACCGCGGCTCATCTCGTCGGCGCCTCGGCGCAGGTCATGGTCGATGCGATCGGCGACAAGGTCGAATCCTATTCTCTGCGCATCTTCACCGAGCAGCGCAAACTCGTGGAGGCGCTGGATTCCTTGCTGGTGGCCGAAATCAGCCCCTTGATTTCAGGCTTCGTGCGGGAACTCGCCGATCCCTCCCGTTCTTCCTGGATGGTGGCATCGGCCTATATGCGGCTGATCCTGATGACGCTGTGGCGCGGTTCCGACGGCGAGAGAAACGAGCCGCGCGGGCAGGGCGAAACCGGATCGATCCTGCAGCGATATCGGCAACTGGTCGAGGCCGGCTTCCGCCGGCATCGGCCGATCAGCGACTATGCCGCCGAACTGGGCGTCACCGCCGACCGGCTTCATTCGATCTGCCAAAGGGGGCTCGGCCGCTCGCCGATCCAGCTTTTACACGAGCGCGTGGTGCAGGAGGCAAAACTCAGACTGGAACGGTCGGCCCGCAATATCCAGGAAATCTCCGACAGCCTCGGCTTTCGCGATCCGACCTATTTCAGCCATTTCTTCAAACGCAAGACCGGCCTTTCCCCCGCCGGCTACCGCGACATCGCCCGCGCGTCGGCCGGCTCGGAAAACGGCATGCTCTCCTCAGGCTACGCCGACTGGCCTTAGGCTCAGGGCTCATTGGTCAAAGCTGGAATTTGCCGGTCTTGGATCGCAAATCACATTGATAGGGAAGCCCCAACAGATGGAGGACTGCAATGCGCCAATAGTAACCGTCACAACGGATCGGGTGAACGACGGCTTCCGGGCTCCGATTTTCGAAAGCAGACCTTGAGCCTAGCGGGCGATCTGACGCGAAGTGGACATTCGGTCCCCTTCGGCCGAACGCACGCGCCGACGACCCCTTCGCAAGTCCGAAATGCTTGGTTTCAGTCCCATCATTTCAGCTATAAGGTGGGAGACGTCGCCCAAAGGGGATTCAAGGTCAATGCCCCCAGAGAAGAAGGACCGTTCGCCTGTTGCGCTGGAACAGCGCGACGTAAGCGCCGACCAGCGCATATTCTCACCTTCCGTTGCGCGAAATTCGGCACCGATCCTCGCGGTCCTAAAACGTGTCCTTCCAACACGTGGCGCCGTGCTGGAGATTGGATGCGGGACCGGTGAGCACGCCGTGTGTTTTGCGGGAGCAATGCCCAACCTCACCTGGCAGCCGAGCGATCCGGATGCCGACGCCCGCACCAGCACGTCTAACTGGATCAAATTCGCAGGGCTGAAGAATGTGCTGGCACCGCGGGATATTGATGTGTGCTCAGGCCAATGGGGCGTCGAACAAACCGGGCATTTTGACGCCATCGTGTCGATCAATATGATCCATATCGCGCCATGGGCGGCAAGCTTAGGATTGTTCGCAGGAGCTGGCCGTTTGCTTCACGCTGGTGGGCTTCTTCTTCTCTACGGCCCATTCATGCGCGACGGGGCACACAACGCCCCCTCGAACGCTGCTTTCGACGCGGCTCTAAAGGAGCGCAACCCATCCTGGGGTGTGCGTGATATCGCTGATCTTGAACAAGTGGGTGAGGCCGCTAGACTTAATCTCCGCGAGACGATCGAGATGCCTACCAACAATATGTTGCTGGTCTTCTCCAGCGGTCGTGCCTGAACGACAAGGGGGGGGCGAAAGAGACGTGGGCAGCATTCGGGCCCTTTGCTGCCGTTCGGAGTCGATCCAGGGAACGTACGGTATGTGCTAGAATGCGGCCGAAGGCGGAACGCGACATGCGCACTGCGAGGGGCGGTGTGAAAGGGGAGACGAGGACGAATGCCGACACCAGAGAAACCCAGTCTAATAATTCGACAGAAGTCCCCACCAAACATCGAGTTTCCGTTTGCGTCGCTCTCCGATTGGCTGATCCCGACCGAGCTGTTCTTCGTGCGAAACCATTTCCCGTCGCCGGACCTCGATGCGCGTGACTGGAGATTGCGCGTTGGCGGGGCGGTGGAGCGGCCGATCGAACTTGACCTCGACAGCATCAAGGCGATGCGGAGCACGACATTAACCGCCGTCGTCGAGTGCGCAGGGAACGGGCGCGTCTACTATGTCCCGCCGAAGGAGGGGTTGCAGTGGCAGAACGGAGCCGTCGGCAATGCCGCGTGGACAGGTGTTCTTCTGCGCGAGATTCTGGAAATGGCGGGCGTTAAGTCAACCGCATGTGAGGTTCTGCTCACAGGCGCCGACAGCGGCGTCGTCGACACGAACAAGAAAACGGCTTCTCCCGGCCCCATCGCTTTTGCGCGCAGTTTACCGCTTGAGAAGGCCATCGCTGACAGCACGATCCTTGCCTATTCGATGAACGAGGAGCCGTTGACGCGCGATCACGGTTACCCGATACGCGCGGTTGTCGGCGGCTGGTTCGGCATGGCTTGGGTCAAGTGGATCACTGATATCACGGTTGTGGAGCAACCGTTCCTTGGCTACTGGCAGGCGCGCGACTATTTCCGTTGGGAGCGCAGCCTCGGGGAACCCAGGCTGGTCCCCCTCGCGGAGATGGAGGTCAAAGCGCAGATCGCGCGTCCCGTGCAGGGGGCGCGTCTCATCGCCGGCCAACCGTACCGGATTTTCGGAGCCGCCTGGAGCGGAGAGGCTGTTGTCCGGCAGGTGCAGGTCTGCACCGGAGATGGCAGGGGCTGGCGCGAGGGAAGGCTCCTCGAAACAGAACGTCCCTTTGCATGGCGCTTGTGGGAGTACATGTGGACCCCTAAAGAAGTGGGGCAATATATACTGCGATGTCGCGCGATCGATGCGGCGGGGTGCGTGCAGCCCGACCTCCCGCGTTCCGACTGCGAAAGCTACGCGGCCAATTGGATCGTTCCGGTGGAGGTTACGGTCGTTCCCGAGCCGCAGACTTACGAGGAGGAATTCGTGATCTAATCACCCGCATGGGGCGGAACGGCGGCTTTTGGCGCAACTGCGACCCGCGTAGTCACATGCGTCATGTCCGCTTTGCAGCAACCGCTACCTGCGGCTAGATGACCATTATGGTCGCGCGACAAAATTCGGGAGCACGCCAACAAGCAGAAATCGCATGAGCTTGATCTCTACTATGGAACTTCAGCATAGCGGATGATGCTCTGATTTTGTACGTTGGCGACCAATTCATCAGAACGAGACAAAAATCGGCGGAGCAAAGGTGAGGAATTTGAATCGTTGTATCCTAAGGTGAGATCAATTGTCGGAGGCACACCCTCAAGTGCTCTAGCAACGACATTTGGCGTCAGCATATTTTGCGCATAAAGCGGAATAAGCGTTATTCCACCTGTAGACACGACGAGCGACATTGCTGATGGCAGGCCGTCACCTTCGTACTCTGCCTTGAGGGTGATCCCGATTTCCGACGCGTAATCCTGGATCACGGATTGCAGTACGGGAGAAATTCTGGCCGAACTGACGTAAGTTTCGCGGGCGAGGTCCTGCGGCGGGATCTTTTTACGCGACGTCAGGCGATGGTCCGCCGGCAGTACGGCGATCAGTGGCTCCTTGGCTAAAAACTTGAAGGACACACCAACACTCTGCGTCTCGGGGCGAAGGAAAGCGACATCAAGCTTGCCTCGCATCAGTGCCAGGGCAAGGTCCGGGGAAGACTGACTGGACAGTATGATTTCAACCTCCGGCGCTTCCTCGCGAATAATGCGCAATGCATGGGGTAGCCACACGACCTCTTGTCCTGCGAGAAAACCGATGGTGAACGACTGCTTTTGCGGCCGTTCCGCCCGCCGGGCCCCTTCCGCAGCCGCCTCGACTTGCAATAAGGCCAGCCGCGCGTGATCAAGAAACACTTTACCGGCGGCGGTGAGCGTCACGCCGCGCGGCTGCCGTTCCAGCAGTTTCACACCGATTTCGGTTTCCAGATCGCGAATTTGCCTGCTGAGTGAGGGCTGGGAAGTGTGTAGCCGCCGCTCGGCTGCGGTCAGTAAGCTTCCCTCTTCCGCAACAGCAACAAAATAGCGCAAATGCCTGAGTTCCATCGGGTCCTCGCTATACATTTAAGGCATAGCTCGAACGTACAAGGTATTTGTCCTTGATAAAGAGGGGATTTAGTCAACGTCTCAGTTTTGAGATATGATCGAACACGCCTCGCCGGAGGTATTTCGCAATCAACTGTATCGAAAAACGAATGTTCAACAGAGCAGATGGAGCGACACGATGCCTACAATTACTACGACGGACGGCGTAAACATCTTCTACAAGGACTGGGGCTCAGGCCAGCCGATCGTTTTCAGCCACGGCTGGCCGCTGTCGGCGGACGACTGGGACGCCCAGATGACCTTCTTTCTTGGCCACGGCTACCGGGTGATCGCCCACGATCGGCGCGGCCACGGCCGGTCCGACCAGCCCGGCACCGGCAACGACATGGACCACTGGGTTGCCGACCTCGCGGCCCTGACCGAGCGCCTCAACCTGCGCGACGCGATCCACATCGGCCACTCCACAGGTGGCGGCGAGGTGGCTCGCTATGTCGCCCGCCACCCCGAGCGCGTCGCGAAGGCGGTACTGGTCGCTTCCCTGACGCCGAACATGTACCGGAGTGAGGAAAACCCGTCCGGTCAGCCGCCGGAGTGGTTCGAAGCGATCCGCGCGGGTGTGCTGGGCAACCGGTCGGAATTCTACCGTTTCGTCCCTGAGAATCCGTTCTACGGGTACAACCTCGATGGGGCCAAGCCTTCGGAGGCAATCATTGCGAACTGGTGGCGCCAGGGCATGGGCGGTGGTGCTCTCGCTCACCACGCGACTGTCGCCTCCTGGCTGGAAGATTATACCGAAGACCTCAAGAAGATCACCGTGCCGGTGCTAGTGATGCATGGCGAGGCCGATCAGGTCGTCCCATTCGCAAGTTCCGTGCCGCGTGCGGTCGACCTGCTCAAGAACGGGTCGCTGAAGACCTATCCGGGCTACCCCCATGGCATGCTGACCACGCATGCAGATGTCCTTAACCCCGACCTGCTCTCGTTCATCAGGTCTTGACGACATCGACCGGACCGCGGCCTTCATCCAACGTCATCAGGACGATCTGTCACCCGGCAGTGCCGGGTGACACCTGTTGGGCCGACCTTTGTATTCAGCGTAGTGGGCCGAAGAACGGGAAGACGAACGGAGCGACGGCCCCTACTTTACCGTGATGGCAATTCCGCTGAGATCAGCGTTGACTTGGAGGCCTACCTGCTTGCCTGAGAGTTCGAGTTGGGCGCCCTTCTCATTGGTCATGACGATCATCTGGGCCCCTTTGCCGAGCGCGCCGCGACCGCCCGCCGCACCGTAGACCCCCGTCACATCTCGGGCGCGGCGAATGTGGCGAACGGTACCATGAAAATAAGTCTTAGAAGCCCCGAAGGCGAGGCCGCCCGAGATGCCGCCGATAGAGACGGGATAGCGGTGACCATGGAAGGTCAGCGTACCCTCGCCTCCAGAACCGCCCACAAAAAAGGCAGCCTTGTAGACTGAGAAGCTGATTGTACCGCCGTCGGCGTGCGCGGAGCCGGCAAAGCTGATTCCTGCTGCAGCGATAACAACAGCCGCGACTGAACGAAATCTGGACGAATACTTCATGATGCGTCTCCTCAAAATCGAGGCTTACCCAGCCAGGAGGGCACGTCTGCGTTATGCCAAAATCACAGTCTGAAACAGTCTCGCCCGCCATTAGTTCCAAGCACGCCGCCAGAATCCGGCTGGGAGAAAGCCGCCACGAAACGAGGCTGGTGGTAAACATAGCCTCGGTGGCAGGGCCAGTGGCCACGCTCGGCTGACTCATCTAGAGTACGAAAGCGACCGATGCGCAAAGCTGTAAACATTTCACAACCCGCAGCCTTTGACGGCGGTGCCGAGATGTGCTCGGAGGCTCGTCGCGACGCCAGCGCGGTCACAGCAGATGTCTGCTTCCGGGCAACGTCAAGATCGACTTCCGCGGCGACATGGGGGCGTGATGCCGCCAGACATTCACCCTTAATCCAAATGTTCCGAATGCTCACCTTGATCAGGTGAGCTCGTTGGCGGAGCACACCCAGGGAGAGTGTCTTCTCACCGTATTGAAGACTGTGATAAATGGGCCCATGGGCATCAAGAACTATCTGATCGAAGGCGGGTCGGGGACTGGAAAGACGTCTGTCGCTACCGAACTGGAGCGGCGGGGCTACCATGTCGTCCATGGTGACCGCGTTTTGGCCTATGTCGGCGACCCCGAGACAGGCCAGGCGCTCGCAGGGCCACCCGAAGGGGCAGACCGTATCGCTTGGGGATACGCTCACTGGATCTGGCCTGTCGACAAGGTCCGAGCTATAGCGGCCGACATCACCCATCCTGCCACGTTCTTTTGTGGCGGTTCGCGCAATTTCCACAAATTCTTGGACCTGTTCGATAAGGTGTTCGTGCTCGACATCGACGTTGAGACGTTGAACCGACGGCTGGATGGGCGGCCGAATGAGCCGGGCTTCGAGCCGGCCGAGCGGGTCCTGGTGCTCCGCTACCATCGTAGCCGGGAGCATCTTCCTGCCGGCAATCATATCGACACGGCGAAGACTGTTCCTAATGTCGTCGACGATATCCTCGCTAAACTCACCTGAAGCTCGGCAGTCGCATTTGCAGCTGTCGGCGCGCGCCAGACCATTTTCTGCTGCCGCCACGTGCGCTCGACAGCATGGAAAGTTCGGGAGGCTTGCGCTTCCCGCACGAGCGGGTTATACACTGAACTAGATGGTTCAGTATTTAGGTTCTCCCCTCGATCTCTCGTTTGCGGCGCTGTCCGATGCGACCCGCCGCGGGATTATCGATCAGCTTGGGCGAGGGGACGCGTCGATCTCCAGTCTCGCGGATCAGTTCCGGATGACGCTGACCGGCATGAAGAAGCACGTCCAGGTTCTCGAGCGGGCGGGGCTCGTCGTCACGCAGAAAGTCGGACGGGTGAGAACCTGCAAGCTCGGGAAACGCGGCCTCCTGGCGGAGGCCGAGTGGATCGAGGCGCATCGCAAGCTCTTTGAGGCCCGCTTCGAAGCGCTGGACGAGATCATCAGCGAAATGAAACAGGAGAGAAGCGATGACTGAGCAAGTCAACAGTGCAAGTGGTGCGCAGAACCGCACGTCAGTCGAGCGCAGAGGGGATCGCGAACTCTTGGTAACGCGGATATTCAATGCGCCGCCGAGCACGGTTTACAGGGCATGGAGCCAGCCCGAGCTGTTCCAGCGCTGGTGGGTGCCAAAATCGGTATCCGGCATTTCGCTCGTATCATGCGAGATGGACGTCCGTACCGGCGGCAAATATCGGCTGGAATTCGGTGCCGGCGGTTCGGACACCATGGCCTTCTATGGCAAGTATCTCGAGGTGGTGCCGAACGAGCGCATCGTCTGGACCAACGACGAGGGCGAAGAGGGCGCGGTCACGACTGTGACCTTCGAGGACCAAGGCGGGAGCACGCTCCTGATTTTCCACGAAGTCTATCCGTCCAAGCAAGCGCTTGAGGAAGCACTACAGGGCTCGGCGGCTGCATTGCCGGAGCAGTTGGATCAGCTCGACGAATTGCTTTCCAGCCTAGGCGAATAGCGCGGGTCGGGAAATTCGCATCGAGGGAATGTCTGCTCTCGGGAGGCGACTCCGGCCTTTTGACTTGATGTCGATGAGAAGATCAACGTCACGACAGCGCGAAGATCCTGACCTCCCGCCCAATGCCTTGAAGCTCCGCCATCCGGGAGGCGGAGCTGATGCCGCTGTCGTGCAGGATCTCTGAAACCTTGATATCGCCGACGATCGCCTCCGTCGTCATGATCACATTGGGGTCGGCAAGGCCCTGGACGCGGGAGGCGATGTTGACGGTCTGTCCGAAATAGTCCTGCCGGTCGTTGAGGTTGACTGCGAGGCATGGTCCCTCATGGATGCCGATCTTCAGCAGGAGATCGTCGCTGCCGTGTTCGGCATTCAGCCGAAGCATCGCCTCGCGCATTCTGAGTGCTGCCGCCACCGCGCGGTCCGGGCTCGGAAAGGTCGCCATCACGGCATCGCCGATGGTCTTCACCACTGCTCCGGCCTCCGTGGCGACGATCTCGTGCAGGACCCTGAAATGTGCCCGCACCAGATCGAAAGCGGCAAGATCCCCGACACGCTCATAGAGCGCGGTCGAGCCGCGCAAGTCGGTGAAGAGGAAAGTCAGGCTGGTGATCTTGAGACGCTGGTCGACATCGAGCGTGTCGGTCCGGTAGATGTCCCGGAAACTCTGATTGGTCAGCAGACGTTTGGCTGTGAGAAACGGCCGCCTGCGGCCCAGCAGGTCGTGCAGGTCGTCGCCTGCGATGCAGACATTCGGCACCACTCTGCGATCGGTGTGGTTTTCGAGGGTGAGCCGCAGCAGTCCGGGACGCAGGGTCAGCGTTTCGCTCAGCGCATGCGCCCGGCTGATGACCATCGACAGGTTTTGCCGCTCGTCGGTGGGCTCCCCCTTGACGTCGATGAACTGTGCCGAGTGCGTGACCGCATCGAAGATGATGACGAATTGCGCCGGCAGTTTTAGAGAGACGAAAGCCTTCTCGCCCGGCGCCAGCTCGATCATCTCCAACAGGATGCGTTCGAACCGCGCCTCCAGGTCCTCCGGCAGGTCGACGCCGGAGCTGAAGAAGATCTGGCGGTAATATTCGAGCGGCGGCAGCAGATCGGGGTCGTGGGCGCCGATCCTGCGCACGCGCGGGCTGACCGTGAACGTCACCTCGACCATCTCGTCGAGGGTCGGCTCGTATCCGGCCGCGCAGAGGGCGCAATGGTAGGTGTCCTGGACGACCCCTTTCAGGGTTGCGCCGCTGTCGAGGACGCCGCCGCATCCCGGGCAGAGCACATTCCAGGTCATCTCGAACGCGCCGATGCGGGCTGCGTGCAGAAGCGCCGCGATCGTTTTCTCTTCATCGAGATGATGTTTTTCGGCGAAGGCCAGCGCATTGATGCGATTGAGGTCGCGATCCAAGCCATGCTTGACGACGTTTTCGATGCACGCGACCGTCTGCGGGTCAGCCGCCTGCCGCAGGGTGGCAAAAAGCACGTCCATTTCACTCATGAGACAAGTCTCCGTGTGCAGAACCCACGGCGGACGACGCCTGGGCTGGGATCATAACACGGGATTTTCCCAATAGAAATCTACAGGCCAGGACGTTGCGTGCTTCCCAAGCGAAAGCGGTAGTTCAACCGCCCTTGTAAATCCGCTTCAGCGCCGCCAGCAGCCCATCCATTTCGTCTGATGAAAACCGGTCGATGAAACGCTGTTCATGCGTGTCGATCAGCTTACGCGCCCGCGCGAGCATCGCGCGCCCGGCCTTCGTCAGATGCAGTTCCTGGCGCCGGCGGTCGGCCGCGGAAGGGCGGCGCTCGATGAAATCGCGGGCTGCCAGCCGGTTGACGAGGGCCATCATCGTTGCGCGGTCGGTGCCGAGCGTATTGGCAAGATCGATCTGCGATGCGCCCGGATTGCCAGCGACAAGTTCCATCACCGCAAGCTGCTTCTGCGTCAGCCCGAGCTCCTCCATGGTGTCGGCGAAGTCGCGATAGATCGCCACATGCGCCATGCGCAGGTGAAATCCGAGGAGATCGCCGAGCCGGCCGACGTCGAGCGGCGGCGCTGCCGAAGCCTCCTCGGCCTCGATTTCGTCCTGCGGTGGTTTTGCGGCCATCATTCGTCTCGCTTCGTTCAGGCGCCATAACCATCAAAATCAGCGGGTTAGTCAATATCCCCGTTGGGAAATTTCCCGTGCTCCCTCGAGCACCAGGATTTGTCGAAAACAGCCTCTTGCATCTCACCGGAAAAAGATATTAGTATGTGTTGCATACAAAATTGCCTACCGCGGAGAAGCGGCGGGCATGGGAGGAGAAAATGGCGCATTCCTTTTCCGGGATGGCTTCGTCGGCGGATTGCGGACTGGTGACGGATGATCCGATCCTTTACCGCGCCCGCGTCGCGGGGGATCGTCAGGCTCTGTTCGAGATCGCCACCGGCCGGCAACTGACCTATGCCGAACTCGATGCACGCATCGCCCGCTGCGCCGGTTTCCTCGGCGCTGTGCTCGGAGCGGGACGAGACGGGACGCGTGTCGCCATGCTGGCGCGCAATTCGATGGATTCGATCGTGCTTGCCTTTGCCTGCCAGCGCGCCGGCGCCATCTACGTGCCGCTCAACTGGCGTCTCAATGCCGCCGAGCTTCGGCCGATCCTGGCCGATTGCACGCCGGCGCTTCTGGTCTGTGACGAGGAGTTTTCGGCGGCCGTGGCGAGCCTTGCAGAGAACGATCCCGAGATGGCGGTGATCTCGACTATCGATGGCCCGGGCGGGCTTGCCGCCCGGATCGAGGCGAGCCTCCCAGTGGAGCCCATGCCCGCCGATGCCGATCGGCCTTGCGTGCTGCTCTATACGTCGGGCACGACGGGACAGCCGAAGGGCGTCGTCATCACCCGCCGCAACGCCTTTTTCGCCGCCGTCAATTTTTCCTTCGTCGGCGAGATCGGCCCGGGATCGGTCGCTCTCTGCGACCTGCCGTTCTTTCATACGATCGGGCTGATCGCGGTGGCGCGCACCACATTGATGCTGGGCGGCACGCTTGTCGTCTCCGACCGCTTCACCCCGGCCCGCACGCTTGCGGCCCTTGCCGAACCGCAGCGTGCCATCACCCATTATTTCGCCGTGCCGCAGATCGCGCTCGCCTTGCGTAGCGATCCCGCCTATAGCGCCGCGGCTCTTTCCGGCCTGCACGCGCTCTTTGTCGGCGGCGCGCCGCTGACGCAGGCGCTGATCGAAAGCTATCTCGGCGACGGCGTGGCGCTGGTCAACGGCTACGGCATGAGCGAGGCGGGAACGGTGCTGCATGTGCCGATCGACCGGCGCGCCGTGCAGGACAATCCCGGCAGCGTCGGTCTGCCGGCGCCCCTGCTCGACATCCGCATCGTCGATGAGGCCGGCCGCGACGTCGGGCAAGGTGAGATCGGCGAACTCTGGCTGCGCGGGCCGGCGGTGACGCCGGGCTACTGGAACAAGCCGCTGGAAAGCGCTGCCGCCTTCACCGACGGCTGGTATCGCACCGGCGATCTCGGCCGGCGCGAAGCCAACGGCTTTTATCGCATCGTCGACCGGCTGAAGGACATGTATATCAGCGGCGGCGAAAATGTTTACCCCGCCGAGGTCGAAGCCGCCCTCGCAGGCCATCCCGATATTCTCGACGTTGCGGTCGTCGGCATTCCCGACGTCAGGTGGGGCGAATGCGGCATCGCCTATGTCGTGCTGCGGTCGGGTGCCGCGGCAACGGGCGAGGCGATTGCCGGCCACTGCGCCGCAAGGCTTGCCGCCTTCAAGCGCCCGGCGCGTATCCTCTTCGTCGAGACCATTCCCCGCACCGCCTCCGGCAAGGTGCAGAAACATGTTCTGCGCCAGCTGCATTCCGACGAAACCCTTCAACGACAGGCCTGATGAAGCGGCCCCGGCATTCAATGCCGAAACCAATGGAGTAGACCCATGACTGATATGAAATCGCCGGTTCTGGTCGAATTCGATAACGGCATCGCTTTCGTGACCCTCAACCGTCCCGAAAAGCGCAATGCGATGAACCCGGCCTTGAATGCGCGGATGCTGGAGGTGCTCGACGAGCTCGAGGGCGACGAGCGCTGCGGCGTCCTCGTGCTGCGCGGCGCTGGCGAGTCCTGGTCGGCCGGCATGGATCTGAAGGAATATTTCCGCGACAATGATGACAAGCCGCGCGATGTGACGCTGAAGGCGCGGCGCCAATCCGGCGGCTGGTGGGGCCGGCTGATGTATTTCGAAAAGCCGACGATCGCCATGGTCAACGGCTGGTGCTTCGGCGGCGCCTTCACGCCGCTGGTTTGCTGCGATCTCGCCATCGCCGCCGAGGAGGCGAATTTCGGCCTGTCCGAAATCAATTGGGGCATCCTGCCGGGCGGCAACGTCACCCGCGCGGTCGCCGAAGTGATGCGCCATCGCGACGCGCTCTACTACATCATGACCGGCGAATTGTTCGGCGGGCGCAAGGCTGCCGAAATGGGCCTCGTCAACGAAGCCGTGCCGCTCGCCGAGCTTGAAACCCGGGTCCGCAAGATCTGCGCCAGCCTGCTCGAAAAGAACCCGGTGACGCTGAAGGCCGCCAAGGACACCTATAAGCGCGTGCGCAATCTGCCCTGGGATCTCGCCGACGATTACATCTACGCCAAGCTGGAGCAGATGCTGTTTCTCGACAAGACCAAGGGGCGCGACGAGGGGCTGAAGCAGTTCCTCGACGACAAGACCTATCAGCCGGGGCTCGGCGCCTACAAACGCGGGCGCTGAGGTCAGACCCGGCATGGCCGGGCTTTCGCAGGCCGATCATCGGGAGGAGGATAGAATGAAGATACATGCCGCCGTCGCGCGTGCGCCGCATATGCCGTTTTCGCTGGAAAGCCTCGATCTGGAGGAGCCGCGCGAGGGGGAGATCCTGGTTCGTGTGGTGGCGACCGGGGTTTGCCACACCGATATCGTCATGCGTGACCAGCACCTGCCGGTGCCGCAGCCGGTCGTGCTCGGCCATGAAGGTGCCGGGATCGTCGAGCGTGTCGGGCCGGGCGTTGCCAAAGTGGTGCCCGGCGATCATGTGGTCATGACCTTCAACTCCTGCGGTCATTGCCCGAGCTGCAACGAGCACGAAGAGACCTATTGCCACGAATTCTTCCCGCGCAATTTCTTCGGTTCGCGCGCCGATGGTTCGAGCGGGCTCTCCTATAGAGGGGAGCGGGTGAACGGCAACATATTCGGGCAATCCTCTTTCGCCAGCCACGCGCTCTGCCATGAGCGCAATATCGTGAAGGTGCCCGCAGATGCCGATCTGGCGCTGCTCGGGCCGCTGGCCTGCGGCATCCAGACCGGCGCCGGCGCGGTCATGAATGCGCTGAAGGTCGAACCCGGAAAAGTGCTCGCGGTTTTCGGCATGGGGTCGGTCGGTCTTGCCGCCGTGATGGCGGCGCGGATCGTCGGCGCTTCCAGGATCATCGCCGTCGATGTCAACGAGGCGCGGCTGGCGCTTGCCGCCGAACTCGGCGCGACCGATATCGTCAACGGCAAGGCGAACGATGCCGTTGCCACGATCATGGCGCTGACCGGCGCCGGCGTCGATTATGCGATCGATGCTTCCGGCGTGCCTGCCGTCATCGATCAATGCGTGCGGGTGCTGGCGCCGCGGGGCACCTGCGGCATCGTCGGCGCCTCGCCGCACGGCGCGACGCTGACGCTCGACCTCACCCATATTCTCTCCGGCGGACGCCGGGTGCGCGGGATCGTCGAGGGCGATTCCAATCCCGACGTGCTGATCCCGCTGCTGATCGACCTCCACCGGCAGGGCCGCTTCCCCTTCGACAGGCTCGTCACCTTCTATGATTTTGCCGACATCAACCGGGCGGTGGAGGATGCGGAAAAGGGCATCGTGCTGAAACCGGTCGTGCGCCAGCCGGCCGTCTGACATCGTTCAAGGGAGGAATCAATGAACACCGTCACCCCAATCGCCACCGATACCAGCCCCGATGCGATGAAGGCGCTGCTTGCCCGGCAAAGGGCGTCCTTCCTGAAGGACGGGCCGCCTGATATCGAGATCCGTACCGATCGTATCGACCGCGTCATCGCCCTTCTCGTCGACCACAAGCATGCGATCGCCGCCGCACTGTCGGAGGATTTCGGCAGCCGCAGTGTCGAGGCAAGCCTGCTTCTCGATGTTTTCACCTGCGTCGGTTCGCTGAAATATGCCAAGGCCCATCTGGCCGAATGGCTGAAACCCGAGCGGCACGAGGCGCTGTTCCCGGATGCGGTCGCCGAGGTGGTCTATCAGCCGAAGGGCGTTGTGGGCATCCTCAGCCCCTGGAATTTCCCCTATCAGCTCGCGCTCGCGCCGCTTGCCGGTATTCTGGCCGCCGGCAACCGCGCCATGATCAAGCCGTCGGAGGTGACGCCTGCTTCGTCAGCACTGATGACGGAACTGATCGCCCGCGCCTTCGACGACACGGAAATCGCCGTCGTCCAGGGTGGACCGGCCACCGGCACGGCTTTCACATCACTCGCCTTCGATCATCTGATCTTCACCGGTGGCACGGCGATCGCCCATCAGGTCATGCGCGCGGCGGCGGAAAACTTGACACCGCTCACACTCGAGCTCGGCGGCAAATCGCCCGTCGTCATCGGCCGCTCGGCCGATCTGGCGGATGCCGCGCGCCGCGTCATGACCGTCAAGACGCTGAATGCCGGTCAGATCTGCCTGGCGCCCGACCATGTCTATGTGCCGGAGGAAAGTGTCGAGGCCTTTGCCAAGCACGCGGTGGCGGCGGTCGGGGCGATGTATCCGACCCTGAAGGAAAATCCTGATTACACTTCGATCGTCAATGGTCGTCATCATGAACGCGTCCAGGGCCTGATCGACGATGCGAGGGCCAAAGGCGCCCGTATCGTCGAGATCAATCCGGCGGCGGAGAATTTCTCGCAGCAATCGGCCCACCGCATCCCCCCGACCCTCATTTTGGACACGGCCGAGGATATGCGGGTGCTGCAGGAGGAAATCTTCGGGCCGGTGCTGCCGGTCATCGCCTATCGCGATATCGCCGACGTCGTCGACCGCATCAATGCAAAGGCGCGTCCGCTCGCTCTCTATTATTTCAGCCAGGATGGTGACGAGGAGCGCCGGGTTGTCGACAATACAACCTCCGGCGGGGTGACGGTCAACGACTGCATGAGCCACGTCACGGCCGAGGGCCTGCCCTTCGGCGGCGTCGGCCATTCCGGCATGGGCGCCTATCACGGCAAGTTCGGCTTCCTCACCTTCTCGCATCCACGCGCCGTCTATCACCAGAGCAGGATGGTGGAAGCGGAATATATGATGCGGCCGCCCTTCGGCGAGGCGATGCGCGGCTTCCTGGCCGCGGCGATTTGCAAGTAAAGGAAGTCATGCCCGGCGGACCACGCCGGGCTCCTTGTTCGACCGCGGGGCGCCGGCGAATTTCGGCTGGCTGGCAGCGGAATGCGCTGCAACTATCGGCATCTCAGCGGCTTTTAATCGCGCGATAATAGTCCCATTGCGCAGTCTTATCCGAATAACGCATTATTGCGCCATCCCAAGACATGTCCAGACGAAGAGGGGGCGGTTGTTAAGCATGCCTTATAACAGGCGTGTCAGGCTGGCCTGGTCGATATTCCATGCCGCCCCATGAGATCGGTTTAACCAAGCTCAAACCAGTTTCGCCTATGATGAGTTCGTTACATGTCTTGGAAGGTGGATCCAGCGCGGTGAATGGCAATTGGACGCAATTCGGTGGCAACCTTTCTTTCGTGTGCCTGGCCATTTCGCTGTGGGCGCTTTTTTCGATTCAGTTTCAGCACCATTCCTTCCGGCAGGAAAAAATCGCCTTCGGAATCATAGCCGGCGGCGCCTCCATCGGCTCCATATTGCTGGCCATTGAATTCCATCCCGGCATCTATATCGACATGCGTTTTTCGCCGCTTGCATTGGCCGGCATGTTCGGTGGGCCGATCGCGGCCGCCTTTGCCGCATTGCTGGCGATCGCCTTTCGTTTTTTCGTCGGCGGCGCGGCGATGGTCGACGGGATCATCACCATGGCCGTCGCCACCGGCATCGGTCTGGCCGGTCATGTCTGGACCCGCAAGAGATCGCCGGGGCTCATGGACGTTGCGCTGCTAAGCCTCGCCCTCGGCGTTGCATTGGTCCTGTCGATGGCGATGCTTCCCACCTTGGTGAATGCCCATGTGCTCGCCGGCGTCGGGTTTCCCCTGACCGCATTGAATTGCCTGGCGACCGTTCTGGGCGGGCTCGTCCTCCTGAAAACACAGCAATGGGAGCTGGAACGAAGCATATTGGTGACCGCGTTTTCGCAGTCGCCCGACTATCTCTATGTAAAGGACCGAAACAGCCGGTTCATCACCGTCAATGAAAACATGACCCGTCTCTTCCGTTTCAGGACGACGGCGGAGATGACCGGATTGTCGGATTTCAATCTGATGTCGCGGCCGCTCGCCGAGGAATTATATTATCTCGAGCAGCAGGTCATAGACACCGGGGTGCCGCTGATCGATTCCACCGAATATATCGAAGGCAGATTCCTGCTCGCCTCCAAGGTTCCGCTGCGGGACAAGCAGGGGCGGGTGATCGGCCTTGCCGGTGTAACGCGCGATGTTACGGAGCGTACTGCCCTGGAGCGAGAGTTGCGCGAAAGCAAGAACCTGCTCTCGCATGCGATGGCCGGCATGTCCGATGGCATCGCCATGTATGACAGCAACGGCTTTATCCTCTTTTGCAACGATCAGTATCGCCATGCGTTCCCGCTCTCCGGCGATGCCCGCGTGGTCGGCGCCCATATCAGCGACATCCTGCGCCGCGTCGTCGAAACCGGCGAGCGGCCCGGTATCCCCGAAGGGGATATTGAAGGTTGGATCAAGGCCGCCGCGGCTTCCCTGCACAGCAACAAGGACGAAGAGGTTCAGCTCCATAACGGCGACTGGCGCAGCATCCGGACAAGGCTTGCGGAGGACGGCACGGCAATGGCCGTCGTCTCCGACATCACGGCGACGAAGCAGGCCGAAATCGCGCTCAGATTGTCGGCGGAGCAGCTGAAAAACCTTGCCGAGACCGATGGCCTCACCGGCATGGTCAACCGCCGCGCTTTCGACGAAGCTTTCACCCGCGAGACCGCGGGCAGCGCCCGGAAAAACACGCCGTTCAGCCTGCTGATGGTCGATATCGACCGCTTCAAGGCCTATAACGATACCTATGGTCATCCCGCCGGAGACCAATGCCTGCGGGTCGTCAGCAAATGTCTGCGCCAATCCGTCAGCCGACCGGCGGATATCGTCGCGCGCTACGGCGGCGAGGAATTCGTGGTGTTCCTCCCCGACACCAGCGCCAAAGGGGCGATGATCGTCGCCGAGCAATTCGCCCGGCGCCTGGCCCAGGAGAATATCGCGCATTCCGGTAGCGAATTTGCCCGAGTGACGGCGAGCATCGGCGTATCCTGTGCCACCGGCGCCGTCCTGCGGACCAACCCGAACCGCCTCCTGACCGAGGCCGACGCGGCGCTCTACGACGCCAAGACACAGGGCCGCAATCGCATTCTGGCCCATTCGCCAAACGGGGACCGGCCCACCATCAAGGAAGCCGGTTAAATCGAGATCCTTCTTTGATAGGTTTTTTCTATCAAACCATCGCGCCTGTGGCCTTGATGTTTTCCGCGCTTCGACAATAAGGGCGCATGGACACAAAATTCATTGGCAAGAAATCGGCGGCGGCCGGCGGTTGGGGTGCTTTGAAGAGCTGCGGCAAGCAATTGCTGCAAAGCGGCATGCCCATCTCGGGCGCGCGCACCATGCTGAAGGCGAACCAGCCGGATGGCTTCGATTGCCCCGGCTGCGCCTGGGGCGATCCGGAACACGGATCGTCGTTCGAGTTCTGCGAGAACGGCGTGAAGGCGGTCGCCTGGGAGGCGACGGAGAAGCGGGCAACGCCCGCGTTCTTCGCGGAGAAGACGGTGTCTGAGCTTCGCCGGCTGACGGACTATGAACTCGAACTCAACGGCCGCCTGACACATCCGATGCGCTACGACGCGGCGAGCGATCGCTATCTGCCGGTTGCGTGGGAGGATGCCTTTGCCGAGATCGGCAGCATCCTGACGCGCCTCGATACCCCCAACCGGGCGGAATTCTACACCTCGGGCCGGGCCAGCAACGAAGCCGCTTTTCTCTACCAACTGTTCGTGCGCGTCTACGGCACCAATAATTTTCCCGACTGCTCAAACATGTGCCATGAAGCAAGCGGCATCGCCATGCGCCAGGCCATCGGCGTCGGCAAGGGCACCGTGCTTCTGGAGGATTTCGAAGAGGCCGACGCGATCTTCGTGATCGGGCAAAACCCGGGCACCAACCATCCGAGAATGCTCGGCGACCTGCGCCGGGCGGCGATCCGCGGCGCGCGCGTCGTCGTCTTCAATCCGATCCGCGAGCGCGGACTGGAGCGCTTCTCCGATCCGCAGGACAAGATGGAAATGCTGCGCGGCGGTTCGACCGATATCGCCAGCCTTTATCTGCAGCCGCAGCTCGGCGGCGACATGGCCGCGGTGCGGGGCATGGCCAAGGCCGTGCTGGCTGCAGAAGACAGAGCGGTCGCCGCCGGTCTGCCCGCCGTTCTCGACCATGCATTTCTCACCGAACATTGCGCGGATTTTCAAGCGTATCGGGCGGCGGTCGAGGCCACAGGCTGGGCTGAGATCGAGGACCAGTCGGGACTGAGCCGGCAGGAGATCGAACGGGCGGCCGATGTCTACATCACCGCCGAACGTGTCATCTGCACCTGGGCGATGGGCGTCACCCAGCATCTGCATTCGGTCGCGACGATCCGCGAGATCGCCAACTTCATGTTCCTGCGCGGCAATATCGGCAAACCAGGCGCCGGCCTCTGCCCGGTGCGCGGCCATTCCAACGTGCAGGGCGACCGCACCGTCGGCATCAACGAAAAGCCGGAGGACGATTTCCTCGATGCACTGGAAAAACACTTCCGCTTCGCCGTTCCTCGCGAACATGGCCACAATGTTCTGGCCGCGATCGGCGCGATGCTCGACGGCTCGGCCGAGGCCTTTATCGGGCTCGGCGGCAATTTCGCCCGCGCCACGCCCGACAGCGCCCTTGTGGAAATGGCGCTTCGGCAGCTGAAACTGACGGTGCACATCGCAACCAAACCCAACCATTCGCATCTCATGCCGGGCGAAGCGGCCTTTATCCTGCCCTGCCTCGGGCGCACCGAGATGGATCTGAACGAAGCCGGCAATTCCCAGCTCGTCAGCGTTGAGGATTCGATGAGCATGGTGCATGGCTCCGCGGGCATCAATCGTCCGGCCTCGCCGCATATTCTCTCGGAAGTCGCCATCATTGCCGGCATTGCGGAAGCGACGGTCGGTTCGACGGTGGTCGATTGGGCGGAGCTCGCCGATGACTACGATCTCATCCGCGATCATATCGAGGCGACCATTCCGGACTTCGAAAACTATAATGCGCGCCTGCGCAAACCGCGAGGCTTCCATCTGCGCAATGCGGCAAGGCATCGGGAATGGCAAACGCCAACGGGCAAGGCCTCATTCTCGTCCGAGGCGCTTCCCGACGAGACGGTGCATCAACGCGCAAGAAAGGGCGAGGGAGGTCGCTTCGCCCTGCAGACATTCCGGTCGCACGATCAATACAATACGACAGTCTATGGTCTCGACGACCGATATCGCGGTGTCTACGGAGAGCGGCAGGTCATTTTCATTCATCCCGACGATCTGAAGGCGATGAATGCCGAGGCCGGCGAGCGCATCGACGTGGTCGGCGAGCATGATGACGGCATCGAGCGCGTCGCTGAGGATTTCCGTCTGGTGCCCTATGACATTCCGAGGGGCAGCATCGCCGGTTATTATCCGGAGCTGAACGTGCTGGTGCCGCTCGCCAGCGCTGGCAAGGAAAGCGATACGCCCACCTCGAAATCGATCATGGTGTCCTTCCGCGGGCGAAACGCCGCGTGAGCGAAGAGCCGTCCGAAGTCGATCGGTTTCTCGCCCTCGTCGCTGCGGCGCGGGAGGGGGACATCAGCCTGACAGCCATACAGGCAGGTCTCCTCGTTGCCGCCAAACTCGACATTGCGCGTGACAGCCGCTCTTTTGCGCGCAAGCTCGGGATCGCACATTCCCTCGTGCTGCGGGAACTTAACGCGCTGGCGGAGCGCCAAGGCATGCTTGAAATCGTCAAGCGGGATCAGAAGACGATGAGACTGCACTACATATTGCCGCCGTCTTCTTCGCGGTAACCGCTGCTATATACGGCAGACGCGCTTCCTGGTGTCGGAAGGATATTCCCCATAGGTCGATTTGTAGACCGCTGAAAACCTTCCGAAATGAAAGAAGCCCCATTTGAGACAGATGCCTTTCATGGTCGCCTTGCTCTCGGGATCGAGAAGGTCCTGCCGCGCCGAGCGCAAGCGAAGCGTCAGCAGATAGGCGGCGGGGGAGGTGCCCCTGAAGGCCCGGAAGCCGGTTTCGAGTGCACGGCTGGAGACGCCGGCGGCTTCGGCCACCTTCGGCATGGTGATCGGCTGATCGATATTAGCCTGCATGAAATCGATCGCCTTGCGGACATGCCGGGGAGCGATGAGGGCGGGCCCCTTGTCGAGGAAATGCGACAGCCGGTTCGGCACCATGCGCACGACAAGATCGGCCAGTGCCTGGGTCATGTGCGCCATGGCGATCGGCGACTGCAGCAAGGGGCCGTCGTCGCGCATGCCGATGGCGATCGTCTCCGTCAGGTTGCCGATCGTTCGGCCGACCGGCGTCGACAGATCCAGTTCCGGCAGCAGATCGAGCGAGCCGCTGAACGGTATTTCGAACGTCTGGCCGATCGTCTGGAGGATCACCGACCAGTTGATCAGCAATTCGTCGATGACATTCGACTGGCCGTGCATGATGACGCTGTCTGGTTCGAAATTATTATAGAGAAGCAATTTTCCTCGCCCCGCCTCGGCGACGCGGGATCCATAGGTCACCCCCATGCCGCCGCTTCGCGGCACGACAACCGACAGATATTCCGCCGTATCGACGGTCGGCTCGATGTTGAACTGAAACTCCGCTTCGTGATAGCCGGTAAGCAGGACGGCGCTGTCACTGGCGGAAAAATCCAGCCCCCAATGGAACTCCTGGGCGCGGCCGACAGGCTCGGCATCGAATGCGCCGAAGGCGCCCCCGAGCGTTTCGACCATGTTGTCGAAGGATGAACCGCGAAACCGGAACGAAAATGGCGAAGGGCTAGTTTCGGACATGCTGTTCCCCCTGTTCCGTGTGGCGGCGTTGACCTGCTCTCAACTGCTCGCTCCCGTGGCGATGCGCGGTCCGGGCTGACGGTTTGATGTGCGTACCTCTTTCGGCCCTGCCGATAGCCATGATCATCGTCCCCCGCTTCTCAGTGCTGACGGGCGGGTTTGATGGGCGAGCCCTGGCTATATCCTAGCCGATCGAGGCCTGGAGTGCAGCAGGCAGCCGCGGAGCAGGTCGATCTCCGCGTGGTATCGACAGCAGGATCAGCGCTTTGCGCAAGCCGACACAGGCCGAATTCGGGCGTGGCAGGCGTCAAAAAAACCGACCCATTGAATGCATTGTCGACAGTCTCCATCCGACCGGTTTTCGCAGCCTGAGGGCAGGAACTGGCAGAACTCGGAACAATAGGCAAGCGTTCGCGCCACCGGTTATCGGTGATAAAACGATTACGCAGAGGGGCAATTTTATGGGGTGTATCCGTGATGCCACGAAGGGCTCAACGCGGCGATCTTGCCGAGATACGCATCATCATCATCTGACGCTATGGAGAATATCACGGTCCGGGATCAGAGCAGTCGCCTGCCGAAGGTTCATAGTGGACCGCTTATAGCCTTCGGCAGGCAGACAGGCATGCAGGCATACGCACGGGATGGGGTGCGTATGTACGGTCCCTTCCATCCTTTTGGGGGTGATGGATGAACGGGCTTGGCTTGAGGACCGCAAACCATCATGGCCTTGGTCGAGAATCATCTTATTGCTCCGTGGCCATCGAGCAATTGCCGGCCCCCGATAAAGTCGGCCGAGGAGGTTTTCGCGACGCAGTCTGGACTGGGTTTGCGCAAAATGTATAGGAAGGCGCTGGCTGGAGGCATGGTCGCGCCGCAGCTTGCGCAAAGTGGATAGAGACTTGAATGTCTCGTTTGGCAGGCAGAAAAAGCTTGCTTAACGCAGCGGGAGTGCTCCGGCGTCACTGCTCGACCCGCCCACCCTCATAGAAGGCATAGGGCGCCCGGCGCCGGCCGCGCAGTCTCCGATCTCTATGACATCGATACGCTACGAGCGCAATTCCCCGGTCAGCCGATATTGTGATCGGGCAGGCCACAAGACGCCATTTGACATCAAGTATCTTCACCGCTCGGCGCGGCCGGCTTCCCAGTTCCCGAGATGGCGACGTGTTCGATGTCCAGCGAAATGGAAGACGGCCGCATTAGAACAGAATGATTTTAGGCCCGGTCGGCCTAAAATATGAATTCTGTTCTAAATCAAAAGGTTAGAGCATGATGTCGGGAGAAAACCGCTTACACTTTTCGACATCATGCTCTAGGAGCTTCAGAGGGCGACCGACAGGGCGCTGTCGCGCTGGGGGGCTGTCTCCTGCGAGTTCACCATCGCACTTGCGAGCTGGCGGAAGGTGACGAGCCCCAAGGTTTCCCCGGCAGGCGAGACCACCCTGGCATCGCCCTCAGGCGCCGATGACAGCATTCGGACGGCCTCTTCGACGGTCGTTCCTGCGGCAATCGCCAGTCCGACCGGCGCCGCACCGGCGTGCAGCGGCGTCATGACGGCTTCGACATGGATGACCCGGCCGCGATTGACCTCCTTGACGAAGTTGGCGATGTACTCGTCGGCCGGGCGCAGGACGATGTCCTGGCTGGTGCCCTGCTGGATGACTTCGCCGTCGCGCAGGATGGCGATCTGGTCGCCGAGCCGCAGCGCTTCGTCGAGATCGTGGGTGATGAAGACGATGGTTTTCTTGATCTCCTTCTGGATGTCGAGAAGCACCGTCTGCATGTCCGTGCGGATCAAGGGATCGAGCGCCGAATAGGCTTCGTCCATGAGAAGGACCGGGGCATCGTTGGAGAGAGCTCTGGCCAGGCCGACACGCTGCTGCATGCCGCCGGAAAGCTGGTTGGGATAACGCTGCTCGAAGCCTTTGAGCCCGACCCGCTCCAGCCAGCGCATGGCGACGTCGACGGCTTTCGACCGCTCCATGCCCTGCACTTCGAGGCCGAAGATGGTGTTGTCGAGCACGTTGCGGTGCGGCAGCAGCGCGAACTTCTGAAACACCATCGCCGTCTGGTGCCGGCGAAACGCCCGCAACTCTGCCTCGTTCATCTTCACGACATCGACGCCGTCGACCAGCACTTCGCCGGCGGTCGGATCGATCAGCCGGTTGATGTGGCGGATCAGCGTCGATTTGCCCGAACCCGACAGGCCCATGACGACCTGGATGCGGCCGGAGGGGATCTCGACATTGATATCCCGGAGACCGAGCACGTGACCGTGCTTTTCGTTGAGCTCGGTCTTCGACAGTCCCTTCTGAACCGCCTCGACATGGGCGGCGGGATTGGGGCCGAAGATCTTGTAGAGGTGGCGGATCTTGATGCCGCCGAAACGCTGCTCAGCCATGGACGGTCTCCCGATGCTTCTGGAGCCTTTTGCCATAAGCCTGGCTGACTCGGTCGAAGATGATGGCGATGCCGACGATGGCAAGACCATTGAAGATACCCAGCGTGAAATACTGGTTGGCGATAGCTTTGAGCACCGGCTGGCCGAGGCCCTGGACGCCGATCATCGAGGCGATGACCACCATGGCCAGCGCCATCATGATCGTCTGGTTGATGCCGGCCATGATGGTCGGCAGCGCCAGCGGCAGTTGCACCTTGAACAGCTTCTGCGATCGCGAGGTGCCGAAGGCGTCGGCTGCTTCAAGCACGTCCTTATCGACGAGCCGGATGCCGAGATCGGTCAGGCGGATCATCGGCGGGATGGCGTAGATGACGACGGCGATCAGGCCGGGTACCTTGCCGATGCCGAGCAGCATGACGACGGGGATGAGGTAGACGAAGCTCGGCATCGTCTGCATGACGTCGAGGATCGGGTTGATGACGCGCTGCAGCCGATCGGAGCGGGCCATCAGGATACCCATCGGAATGCCGATGGCGATGGACAGAATCGTGCAGACGAAGATCATCGAGACCGTCCGCATCGTATCGTCCCACATGTCGAAATAGCCGATCAGCATCAGCGTCACCAGACAGCCGAAGACGATCTTCAGGCTGCGGCTGGCAAACCAGGCGATGGCAAGGACGATCAGGGTGATGATCGGCCATGGCGTCTGGGTCATGAAACGCTCGGCGGCGATGAGGAAATGCTGCAGCGGCACGAACAGTGTTTCGATGCCGTCGCCGTAGGCGCGGGTGAACCCGCGAAAGCCGTCATCGATCGCCTTCTTCAGATTGCGAAGCGCGTCGTCGTCCATATGTGGAAACTTATAAAACCATTCCATTCGGTTCCCCTTTTCTTCAAAGAGCCGCGGCAGTCTTTTTGTTTTTATCGGCGAGCGAGAAGCGGTGCGCTTTTGGCGCACCGCGATAGTCAGTATTAAAGGGCAGCTTCGATCTTCGTGGCTGCCTCAGGCGAAACCCACTTGGACCAGATGTCCTTGTTTTCTTTCAGGAAGTGCTTGGCGCCGTCTTCGCCGGTCGCCTGGTTGTCGGTCATCCACGACATCAGCTTGTTGACCGTGTCGTTGCTCCAGGAGCGCTTCGCCAGGTAGTCCATGACCTCAGGCCCGACCTTTTCCGAGAAAGGCTTGGCAACCAGGGTGACGACGTGATCGACCGGCCACGAAGCGGGCTTGGGATCGGGGCAGTCGGCAACGGTGATGCAGCGCTTCCATTCGGCTGAATCCTCCGGCACGCCGGCTTCGAGCTTGACCATCTGATACTTGCCGAGCAGCGCGGTCGGCGCCCAGTAATATCCGGCCCAGCCTTCCTTGCGTTCGTAGGCCTTGGCGATCGAACCGTCGAGGCCGGCGGCGGAACCGGTGTCGACGAGGGTGAAGCCCGCCTTCTCGGCTTCAAAGGCCTTGTAGAGCTGCGAGGTGACGACCGTACCGCCCCAGCCCTGCGGGCCGTTGACGATGGCGCCCTTCTTCGGATCTTCGGGATCGGGGAAGAGTTCCGGATGCTTCAGCACGTCGCCGATCGTTTTGATATCGGGATGGGCGTCGGCGAGATATTTCGGAATCCACCAGCCCTGCACGCCGCCGTCCGGCAGCGGCGAGCCGACCTGGACGATGCGGCCTTCTTCCGTGCCCTTCTTGACGACGTCGGGCAGAAGATCGATCCAGGCTTCGGGCGCGATATCCGGCTGGCCCTTTTCGGCCATGGAGGTGATCGTCGGGACGGTGTCGCCGACGGTGATGTCAGCGCTGCAGCCGTAGCCTTCGTTCAGGATGAACTTGTCCAGGTTGGAGAGAACTTCGGCGCTCTGCCAGTTCATGCTGGCGATGGTCACGCTGCCGCATTCGGCAGCGCTGGCGAATGACGCGCCGCCGATCAGGCCGAACGTCAAACACGTCGTTGCAAGTAATTTTTTCATTTCTCGTTCCCTCTGTTTAGCGGCTTGTCTTGCCGAGCGGGGTGCCGCAGTACCCGCCCCAACGGTCGTCAGGAAACCTTTCCCATACTCACCGATTTCTGAAATGCTGCCGATAATCCCTTGGCGACCGAAGCGTCGAACCCCGCCGCCCGCATGCTGTCGATGGCCGCCGCCGTCGTGCCGCGATAGTCGAGAAAGGTTTGAACGACCTCCTCAGGGCTCTCGTCACGGCGCTCCAAAAGCCGGCCGGCGCCCGATATCACCGTATTGACGGCGCGGCGCGCAATCGCGGCCGGCAGGCCGCGGGCGATGGCGTCACGCATCATGGCGGCCGCAAGCAGCGCAGGGAAGGCCGGTCCGGACCCGGAAAGGCCGGTGAGGTAATCGATGTCGCTTTCGCTTGCGACCTCGTCCTGCGATCCGCATGCCTCGAAAATGGCGCGGACGACGGCGCGGTCGCCTTCCGGAATGTCGCCCGCAGCAATCCAGGGCGTATAGGACCTGGCCACTTCGGCGCCGGCATTCGGCAGGGCGCGGACGACACGGCCGGTCTTGTGGCGTTGTGAAAGGGCGGCAAGACTGATGCCCGCCATGACCGAAATGACGAGCTTGCCGCCAGCATCGACATCAAGGGTGCGCCAGTCATCGGGCCGGACGGAGAGAAGGATCACGTCCGAGCGGTCGGCAAGCACCTGATTGTCGGAGGTCCAGAAGGAGTTCGCGAAGCGATCCGGCTGCAGGCTGCGATAGGAGAGCGAGAGATTCCGAGGCTCGACCAGGCCGGCATCGACAATCGAGCCGGCGATTGCTCCGCCCAGCCAGCCGCCGCCGCCAATGATACCGATCCTCAAGGAAACGCTCATCCGGGCCTCCTCTAGCCGGGCCTGTAGCCATGCCGGGAGAAGAAGCGGTCGAGCTCCCTCTGCTGCGGCACGACGCCCGTGTAGATCGCGATATATTCCGGAATCCGTTTCATGCGGACGGCGAGTTCCTCCCTTGATTGCATGGAAATATATCCGATCTGAACAAGGTACGTTGTGCGCGCTCTGACATCCGATGTCGTTTCTGGTAACCCGAACCGCATGAACATGCGTTTGAGCGCCTCAAGCCGGATCTGATCGGCCTGCTGGACTTCTGCGAGAAGCTCGTCGGACTGCAGCGCCCAGCTGCGCACGGCAAACTCGAACTTCGCGTCGAACAGATCGTTGTCGAGCCAGCAATCGAACACGTTGAGCATCGCCTCGGCCAGCGATTCCGCATAGGCTTCGGCCCGCTTGACGATGTTGCCGGTGTTTTTGTCGCGCCACAGCGCGACGAGCGCGCTCAATAGCTCCTCCCGATCCTTGAAGAACCAGTAGAAGCTCGTGCGCGAGAGATTGAGCTTCTTCGCCAGCGGCAGAATCTTCACCGAATCCACGCCGGATTCCAGCAGGGAGTGGTAGGCTGCCTCAAGCCATCCTTCCTGCGACCCGCGCCAGCCAGTGTCGTTTAAAGCCTGATCCATGCCTTATCTCCTATCAAATTATGAAGCCGCGCACAAGAAAAATGTACATCAGTGTCTAAAATAGCGACTTAACTGTTTTCGTCGTTGACACATATGTACATTGCGCTTAGCGTTTCCCTCGATGTTTTAATCCGGAACCACGGCCCATGTCGAATGATCCCCTTCTGCAGCCCTATCAGCTCAAGCATTTGAAGTTGCGCAACCGTATCATCGTGACGTCTCACGAGCCGGCCTATCCGGAAGACGGCATGCCGAAGGGAAAATATCGCGCCTATACGGTGGAACGGGCAAAGGGTGGGGTGGCTTTGACGATGACGGCGGGCTCGGCTGCCGTCTCCAAGGACAGCCCGCCGGTTTTCAACAATCTGCTTGCCTATAAGGACGAGATCGTGCCCTGGATCAGGGAAATGACCGATGCCGTGCATGAAGAGGGTGCGGCGATCATGATCCAGCTGACCCATCTCGGCCGGCGCACCCGCTGGGACAAGGGAGACTGGCTGCCGGTCGTTGCCCCATCCCATCATCGCGAAGCTTCGCACCGCGCCTTCCCGAAGAAGATGGAAGATTGGGATATCGAGCGCATCATCAAGGACTTCGCCGATGCGGCCGAACGCATGAAGGCGGGCGGCATGGACGGTGTCGAACTCGAGGCCTATGGTCACCTGATCGACCAGTTCGTGTCTCCGCTCACCAACGAGCTCGATGGCCCCTATGGCGGCTCGCTCGACAATCGTCTGCGCTTCTGTTTCGACGTGTTCAAGGCGATCCGGAAGCGGGTGGGCGACGATTTCATTCTCGGTCTGCGCTATACCGCCGACGAATGTCTTCCCGGCGGCACCGGCAAGGCCGAAGGCATCGAAATCTCCAAGCGCCTGAAGGAAAGCGGCCTCATCGATTACCTGAACGTGATCCGCGGCCACATCGATACCGACGCGGGTCTGACCGACGTGATCCCGATCCAGGGCATGGCGAATTCACCGCATCTCGACTTCGCCGGCGAGATCCGCGCCGCGACCGACTTCCCGACCTTCCATGCGGCGAAGATCCCCGACGTCGCCACCGCCCGCCACGCGATCGCGGCCGGCAAGGTCGACATGATCGGCATGACCCGCGCCCACATGACCGATCCGCATATCGTCCGCAAGATCATCGAGAAGCGGGAAGAGGATATCCGCCCCTGCGTCGGCGCCAATTACTGTCTCGATCGCATCTATCAGGGCGGGGCCGCCTACTGCATCCACAATGCTGCCACCGGCCGCGAACTGACCATGCCGCATATCGTGGCAAAGGCCGACACCAGGAAAAAGGTCGTCATCGTCGGCGCCGGTCCGGCCGGTCTGGAGGCGGCGCGCGTCGCCGGAGAGCGCGGCCACCAGGTCGTCGTCTTCGAAGCGGCGAACAACGCCGGCGGCCAGATCCGGCTCACCGCCCAAAGCGAGCGCCGCAGGGAGATGATCAGCATCATCGACTGGCGCATGAGCCAGTGCCAGAAATACGACGTCACCTTCCACTTCAACACCTGGGCAGAAGCCGACACGATCGAAGCCGAGAACCCCGATGTCGTCATTATCGCGACCGGCGGCCTGCCGCATACCGAGGTTCTCTCGCGCGGCAACGAGCTGGTGGTCTCCTCCTGGGACATCATCTCCGGCGACGTGAAGCCTGGAACCAACGTGCTGATCTTCGACGATGCCGGCGACCATGCCGGTCTTCAGGCGGCGGAGTTCCTCGCCAAGGCAGGCGCCAAGGTCGAGATCATGACGCCGGACCGCTCCTTCGCGCCGGAGGTCATGGCCATGAACCTGGTGCCCTATATGCGCGCGCTTCAGAAGCATAACGTGACCTTCACCGTCACCTATCGTCTGGAGGCCGTCGAGAAGAGCGGCAACCAGCTCGTCGCCCATGTCGGCAGCGATTACGGCGGGATTGCCAAGCAGAGCAGCTTCGACCAGATCGTCGTCAATCACGGGACCATCCCGCTCGACGAGCTCTATTTCGAGCTGAAGCCCAGTTCGAGCAATCTCGGCGAGATGTCGCACGACCAGCTTCTCCAGGGAGAGCCGCAGTCCGTCATGCGCAATCCCGAAGGCAAGTTCCAGCTGTTCCGGATCGGCGATGCTGTCGCTGCGCGCAACACGCATGCCGCCATTTATGACGGCCTGCGCATCGCCAAGGATATATGATTGCAGGAGCGGCCGCGCGTCGGCCGCTCCTTTCGGGGGATGATATGAGTTTACGTGAAGAAAGCCTCCAGCTTTTCCTGGGTGCCGCATCTCTGGCTTTCGATCAGTTCGCAAAAGGCCCGGAATCCCGGCGCTCGATCGGTCAATTTTCTGCGGCGCTGGAACAGCCGGGGATCATGCGTGCGGGGAAGGGAAGCCGGTTGCCTGTCTGCGCTCAGCTTGATGTGGCGCTTGCGGTCGATCCCTCCTATGATCCTTCGCTGGCGCGATTGATCGCGGCGTTCAAAGGCATCGAGCCGATGCTTGAATGGCGTCGGCGCACCAAGTATGACCACACGGCCGGCGACAATTTCGTCGATGGACATGCCAATGCCATGATCATCGGCCCGGGAGGATTGGAGGAGCGGAGCGACCTGTGGCTCGGTGTGACATTGCTGGCGCCGCACGTGCGCTATCCCGATCACGACCACCCGCCGGAGGAAGTTTATCTCGTGCTTTCCGAGGGAGAATTTCAGCAAGGGGAGGGGGACTGGTTTTCGCCTGGTATCGGCGGATCGTTCTACAATATCCCCGGGATCAAACATGCCATGAGGTCGGTGGACACACCGCTCTTCGCCTTCTGGGCGCTGCTTGCCGAACGGCCGCATTGATGGCCGGCAGTCTAGACATAAAGGGGTTTTGCAAATGAAGATTCTCGTGCCCGTCAAGCGCGTCGTCGACTACAACGTGAAGATCCGGGTGAAGCCGGATGGTTCCGGTGTCGAGCTTGCCAATGTGAAGATGTCGATGAACCCGTTCGACGAGATCTCGGTGGAAGAGGCGCTGCGTCTGAAGGAAGCCGGCAAGGCTGAGGAAGTGGTGGTGGTCTCGATCGGCCCTGCCAAGGCCGAGGAGACGTTGCGCACCGCTCTTGCCATGGGCGCCGACCGGGCGATCCTGGTCGAGACCGACGATGCGGTCGAGCCGCTGGCGGTCGCCAAGATCCTCAAGGGTGTGGCCGATGCCGAACAGCCGGGGCTTGTTATCGTTGGCAAACAGGCGATCGACGACGATTCCAACCAGACCGGCCAGATGCTGGCGGCCCTTCTCGGCTCTGCCCAGGCGACCTTCGCCTCGAAGATCGAAATCGAAACCTCAGGTTCTGGGGGCAAGGCGCAGGTGACCCGTGAAGTCGATGGCGGCCTGCAGACGATCGAGATCAAGCTGCCGGCGGTGATCACCTCGGATCTGCGGCTCAACGAACCGCGTTATGCCTCGCTGCCGAACATCATGAAGGCGAAGAAGAAGCCGCTCGACAAGAAGGCACCTGCCGATTTCGGTGTCTCCACCACGCCGCGGCTGAAGGTGCTGAAGACCGAGGAGCCGTCGGGCCGCAAGGCCGGCGTCAAGGTCAAGTCGGTCGCCGAACTGGTCGACAAGCTGAAGAACGAAGCCGGCGTGCTTTAAGGCAGGAAAGAGAGAACACCATCATGACCATTCTTCTTCTGGCCGACCACGACAATGTCAGCCTCTCCGACCAGACCGCCAAGGCGCTGACGGCAGCAAGCCAGATCGGCTCCGATATTCACATCCTCGTTGCCGGCAAGGGCGCCAAGGCTGCGGCCGATGCCGCTGCCAAGCTCTCCGGCGTCTCCAAGGTGCTGCTGACCGAAAGCGACGAACTGGCAAACAATCTGGCCGAGCCGCTGGCCGACCTGATCGTCTCGCTCGCCGGCTCCTACGACACCATCGTCTCGGCCGCCACCTCGACCGGCAAGAACGTGCTGCCGCGCGTCGCGGCCCTGCTCGACGTCGCCCAGGTCTCGGAGATCATCGAGGTGATCTCATCCGACACCTTCAAGCGGCCGATCTATGCCGGCAATGCCATTCAGACGGTACAGGCCAGCGATGCCAAGAAAGTCATCACCGTGCGCACCGCCTCGTTTGCCTCGGCATCTGAAGGTGGCTCTGCTGCCGTCGAGGCGATCCCGGCGGCTTCCAATCCGGCTCTGTCGCGTTTCGTCGGCGATGCGCTGTCAGCTTCCGACCGTCCGGAACTGACCTCGGCCAAGATCATCATCTCCGGCGGCCGGGCGCTCGGCTCTGCCGAGAAGTTCAAGGAGGTTATTCTGCCGCTCGCCGACAAGCTCGGGGCTGCCGTCGGGGCCTCACGTGCGGCCGTCGATGCCGGTTATGCGCCGAACGACTGGCAAGTCGGCCAGACCGGCAAGGTGGTGGCACCGCAGCTTTATATCGCCGCCGGCATCTCCGGGGCGATCCAGCATCTGGCCGGCATGAAGGATTCGAAGGTGATCGTCGCCATCAACAAGGACGAGGAGGCGCCGATCTTCCAGGTTGCCGACTACGGCCTGGTTGCCGATCTGTTCGAGGCCCTGCCGGAACTGGAAAAGGCGCTCTAAGCGAGGGGACTGAACGTGGCGCGCGGGGTGGTACGTCCAATCAAACGTGGGGCCGATCTTCTTCTGAACGATGAGGAAAAGCCGGCCTATATACGGCTGCACGACATCGGCAGGGAAAGGCGTCCTCGGCCGCTGCAGGAATTCCTGAACGATGTCGGCGGCCTGATGTTGTCGGCCGACGCCCCTGCCGTCGCCAGTTTCGTCGCGGGCAAGGTTCTGCAGAAGCTGCTCAAAACCGGCAAGGTGCGCCCCTTGGAGGGCGGGCCTATTCCCGGCGCTCCCGAAGGGCTTGACGACGCCATTGGCCATCTTGCAAAATCAGGACGGAAATACGAGGCGATCGCCAGCCAATTCAGAAGTCTTGCTGACAGCCTGCTCTGGCGGCGCGGCCGCTCCGGTCCGTTTGCAAGCCTGAATTTCGGCAACACGCATTCGCATGCTGTGGTGGTCGGTCCCGGCGGGATGGAGGAGCGCGCCGATCTCAGGGTCGGCGTGATCTACATGGACCGCTACACCCGGTTTCCCGATCATGTTCAGACGCAGCCGCGGGCCTTCATTCTGCTGTCGCCCGCAGAAATCTGCCTTGGCAATTCCCAGTGGTTCTCTGGCGAGACTGGCACGGTCTTCGCGAACGATGCGGGGCAATCCTTCGCGATAAGATGTACGGCAAGGCCGCTTCTCGCAGTCTGGTGCCAGGTTGAGCCCCAGACGTGATGGGGTTTGGGCAGCGATCGGCGAAAGCCGGTGAGGCGCCAGTCTATCGAATTATGTAGCAGTCAGAATTCAATTTCAGAGGAAGGATATCAAAATGGACGTTCGCGCCGCCGTAGCCGTTCAGGCCGGAAAACCGCTCGAAGTGATGACCGTGCAGTTGGAAGGCCCGCGGGCCGGCGAAGTGCTGGTCGAGGTCAAGGCGACCGGCATCTGCCACACCGACGATTTCACGCTCTCGGGCGCCGATCCGGAAGGCCTGTTTCCGGCCATCCTCGGCCATGAGGGCGCCGGCATCGTCGTCGATGTCGGCCCCGGCGTCACCTCGGTCAA
>NZ_MAWZ01000060.1:0-264373 GCF_001854685.1 Rhizobium sp. RSm-3
CGCCAATCCGCTTGAGTTTCTTGAGAACGAAAGACTTCGTCGCCAGCAGCGCCGCCGCCCTCGTTCAGTGAGTGGGCTTATAGAACTAACCCTCCCGAGCAGTCAACAGGCCATTTCGAAAAAACTGATCTTTCTTACATGTTATTGTTTTTACATGATAATTTTTAGATGGCGTCGAAATGGGTTCGTTTCCCGGATTCCGACCCGCCTGTCATGGCCCGGAAAATGAACCTCTTTCGACTTTTCGGGGGAAGAACGCTCTTTCGTCTCTCCACGCCCCGACATCATCACAATCTGCTGGTCTTAAGGGACACATGATTCATACAGGCAGATGCAGGCAGACGGCCTTTCCCTGAGCGATTTGACTTCCATGCCCAAAATATGCACATCTTTCGCCCCAGCCAGGATGGCCGAGCAATGCTTCCAGAGACGCCTGATGTAAGGACGCGGACCCGACTGCCATGATGACGGAGAAAATGATGATCCGCTCGTTGGGCAACGAGCCTCCGCTTCTGGCCGACGGCAGGCGTGCGCCCGACCGCCGCGAAGTGTCTCTGCGCTGGCTCTCGGGTACGTTCCTCACCGGCATTACATCCTCGGTTCTGATGGGCGTCGCGCTGTTTGCCGCCCTTGACGGCCGCCAGCAACTGGCAATTCCGGCCGAGGCCTATGCGAGTGCTGCCGCAGACGCGCACGAGGATACGACTGTGGTGCGCGGCGGAAGGCTGATTGCACCCGCCATCGCCGCAAAACCGTCCGACCGGGCCATCATGGAAGTTTCGACCGTCGTCCACGACGGCGAAAAGGAAGTTGTGCGCCGCCAGCCCTTCGCGCATGTGAAGATGACGCTGGCCGCCAACCATGTGGCCACCGAAGACTATCCCGACTTCGATCCCCTGGCGATCTTTTCCGCCGACGAGCCGCAGCCCGCCCCGCAAAGCCGCACCGGCGCGCTCTACGGCTCCGATGTCGAATCCGAAGTCAGCCTGAAGACTATTTCCTTCCCGACCGGCAAGACCAGCATGAAGATGGCGTCCGGCCTGTCGCTCGAGGAAGTCGAAGAGAACGTACGCTCCAACGGCTCGGTGCTGACGGACGGCAACACCCAGCTTGCAGCTCTCTATTACGTCGATCCGCGCCGTTTCTCCAACGAGGATGCCGATGTCGACCTGACAGCCGGCCTCTCCGCCCGCGTGCTCGAACAGAACATGACTGTCTCCGCATCGGAATCGATCACGCCGCAGACCGAGGAATTCGCCGACGATATCCTGCCCGTCCGCGCCGATACGCCGATCGCCAAGGCACTGACGGATTCAGGCTATCCGCAGCAATATGCCGATGGCATTGCCGGCTTTATCTCGCAGCAACTGGGTTCCACCGATCTCGACAAGGGCGACGTGCTGCGCATCGGCATCATCCAGAAGGGCGAACAGGCAAAAATCATCCGGGCCAGCGTCTATCGCGGCACGCGCCATCTCGTCACCGTGGCCGTCGACGACAAGGGCAGATACGTGCCCGGCAGCGAGCCACCGATGCTGGATGCCATCGCCACCGCCTTCGATGACAATTCCTTCGCGCCGCCGCCCGGCCAGAACCTGCCGCGCGTCTATGACGGCATCTATCGCGCCGCCCTTTCCTACGGCATGACCAAGGATATGACGGCGCTGATCATCAAGCTGCTTGCCAGCAATGTCGATTTCCAGGCGCAGTTGCGACCGACCGACAATCTCGAAGCCTTCTTCTCCGTCGCCGACAGCGCCGGTCAGGCGACCGAGGATTCCGAACTGCTCTACGTCAACGCCCGCTTCGGCGACACGCAGACGCGCTTCTACCGCTTCCAGGATCCGGACGACGGCACGGTCGATTATTTCGACGAGAACGGCAAGAGCATTCGCCAGTTCCTGCTGCGCAACCCCGTCCCGAACGGCATCTTTAAATCGGGCTTCGGCATGCGCCGTCACCCGATCCTCGGTTTCGCCCGCATGCACACCGGTGTCGATTGGGCAGCACCCCGCGGCACCGCAATTATTGCCGCCGGCAACGGCACTGTGGAAAAAGCCGGCTGGGATTCCGGCGGTTACGGCAACCAGACGATCGTCCGCCATGCCAACGGCTATGAATCCTCCTATAATCACCAGAGCGCCATCGCCAAGGGCGTCGTCCCCGGCGCCAAGATCCGCCAGGGCCAGGTGATCGGCTGGGTCGGCACGACGGGCGAGTCCACCGGACCGCATCTGCATTACGAGCTGATCGTCAACGGCACCAAGGTCGATCCCTTGCGCATCCGCCTGCCAGGCGGCAAGTCGCTGCAGGGCGAGGCGCTGGCGAAATTCGAGGACGAGCGCAAGCGCATCGATACGCTGCTGAACAACCAGGCCTCGGATCAGGTCGCGAGCAAGTAATCATCAAGCCTCGCGTCGTCTCGCCGGTCGACAAAAAATGGCGGCCGAAACCGCCATTTCTCATTCTTCCGGCAAGTCAGGCTATGCCGCCTCGTTCACCGTCTGCCGCGTCCTGAACTGCAGCCGGTCCGAACCGCTCGTCACCTTCACTGTCGATCCGTCCGGCACCTGGCCGGACAGGATCTGCTCGGCGAGTGGATCCTGCACGAATTTCTGGATCACCCGCTTCAGCGGCCTTGCGCCATAGACCGGATCGTAACCCTTGTTCGCCAGCCAATGGCGGGCTTCCTCGTCGAGATCGATGACGATCTTGCGCTCGGAGAGCAGCGCCACCAGCCGCTTAAGCTGGATATCGACGATCGCGCCCATCTCCTCGCGCTTCAGGCGATGGAAGAGGATGATCTCATCGATGCGGTTCAGGAATTCCGGCCGGAAATGCCCGCGCACGACCTCCATCACCTGATCGCGAACCGTATCGCTGTCGTCGCCGTCCTTGAGCTGCGTCAGATATTCGGCGCCGAGGTTCGAGGTCATGATGATCATGGTGTTGCGGAAATCGACCGTCCGGCCCTGACCATCAGTCAGGCGTCCGTCGTCCAGCACCTGCAGCAGGATGTTGAAGACGTCGGGATGTGCCTTTTCGATCTCGTCGAACAGCACGACCTGATAAGGCCGGCGGCGCACGGCTTCCGTCAGCGCTCCGCCTTCATCATAACCGACATAGCCGGGAGGCGCGCCGATCAGCCGGGCAACGGAGTGTTTCTCCATATATTCCGACATGTCCATGCGCACCATCGCCGTTTCATCGTCGAAGAGGAAGCGGGCGAGCGCCTTGGTGAGCTCCGTCTTGCCGACGCCGGTCGGGCCGAGGAAGATGAACGAGCCGATCGGCCGGTTCGGATCCTGCAGGCCGGCGCGCGCGCGCCGCACCGCCCGCGACACGGCCTGAACCGCATCACCCTGGCCGATCACCGATTTCGCCAGCTCGTCTTCCATCCGCAGCAGCTTGTCGCGCTCGCCCTCCAGCATCCTGTCGACCGGAATACCGGTCCAGCGGGAAACGACATGGGCAATGTTGTCGGGGATCACCACCTCCTGCACCATCGCGCCGCGTTCGCCATCCTGCTTTTCGGCGTCGACCAGTTGCTTTTCCAGATCCGGGATGACGCCATAGGTCAGCTCGCCGGCGCGCTGGAATTCACCCTTTCGCTGGGCGATCGCCAGTTCGTTGCGGGCATCGTCGAGCTGCTTCTTGAGATCGGCGGCAAGGCCGAGCTTCTGCTTTTCCGCCTGCCAGCGGGCCGTCAGCGCATCGGCCTCCTCTTCGAGGCCGGTGAGTTCGGTTTCCAGTCGCTTCAGCCGGTCGGCCGAAGCGACGTCGGTTTCCTTCTTCAGCGCCTCGCGCTCGATTTTCAGCTGGATGATGCGGCGATCGAGTTCGTCGAGTTCCTCAGGCTTGGAATCCACCTGCATGCGCAGCCGCGCAGCCGCCTCGTCCATCAGGTCGATCGCCTTGTCGGGAAGGAAACGGTCGGTGATATAGCGGTTGGAAAGCGTCGCCGCCGCCACCAGCGCCGCATCGGCGATGCGCACCTTGTGATGCTGCTCGTATTTTTCCTTGAGGCCGCGCAGGATCGAAATGGTGTCTTCGACCGTCGGCTCGTCGACGACGACAGGCTGGAATCGACGGGCAAGCGCCGGATCCTTCTCGACGTGTTTGCGATATTCGTCGAGCGTGGTCGCGCCGACGCAATGCAGCTCGCCGCGGGCAAGGGCGGGCTTCAACAGATTGGAGGCGTCCATCGCCCCGTCGGCCTTGCCGGCGCCGACCAGCGTGTGCATCTCATCGATGAACAGGATGATCTCGCCGTTTTCGGCCTGGACCTCGTTGAGCACGGCCTTCAGCCGCTCCTCGAATTCGCCGCGGTATTTCGCACCGGCAATCAGCGCGCCCATGTCGAGCGCCATCAGCTTCTTGTCCTTCAGCGATTCCGGCACATCACCATTGACGATGCGCAGCGCCAGGCCCTCGACGATTGCCGTCTTGCCGACGCCCGGCTCGCCGATCAGCACCGGATTGTTCTTGGTGCGGCGCGAAAGCACTTGAATGGTGCGGCGGATCTCGTCGTCGCGGCCGATCACCGGGTCGAGCTTGCCCTCGCGGGCTTCGGCGGTGAGATCGCGGGCGAACTTCTTCAGCGAATCGAAACCCTGCTCGGCATTGGACGAATCCGCCGTCCGGCCCTTGCGGATGTCATTGATCACCTGGTTCAGGCCCTGAGCCGTCACACCTGAATTCTTCAGCGTCGAAAAGGTCGAGGCCGAGGATTCGATTGCCAGCGCCTGCAGCAGGCGCTCGACGGTGACGAAGCTGTCGCCGGCCTTCTTCGCCGCCTCTTCGGCTGTTGAAAGCACCTTGGCGAGCGGTTGCGCCAGATAGATGTTGCCGTTGCCGCCGGATATTTTCGGCAGTTTGGCCAGCGCCGCATCATTGGCGAGGCGCGCAGCCTTGGCATCGCCGCCGGCGCGCTCGATCAACGACGCCGCCATGCCCTGGTCGTCGTCGAGCAGGACTTTCAGCACATGTTCGGGCGAAAATTGCTGGTGACCCTGCGCCAGCGCATAGGTCTGCGCCGACTGGATGAAGCCGCGCACCCGCTCGGAATATTTCTCGATATTCATATTCTACCTCCATGGATCGCCCTGCCCTGACGAGGCGCAGACCGATGATTGAGATCGACCCCCTGAAAAGGCAGGCCGCGCCTGGCCCATCTCTGATTTGGGCGAAGCATTCGAGGAGAATATGGTAGCCTGTTCTGCGAGTTTAAAGAGCCGATAAAACGAAAATCCCCGGCGCGAGGCCGGGGATTTTCATTGCAATTCTAACAGATGGCATGAGCCTCACGCTTCCCCCGAAAGGAGACGCGAAATCCTCATTCCGATGCGGCGTCGGCCAGCACCGGCGCCTCGCCGGAGGCACCCTCGCCATCAGCTGCGGCTTCGCCCTCGGCGCCGCGACGCGGGCGGCGGGGACGGCTGCCGGTGCTGCGGCGGCGGGGCTGGCGCTCGCGCGGCTGGCCGGCGGAGCCTTCCTCGTCCATGGCGACCTCGGCCGGAATGCCTTCGATCTCCGGCTGCGGGCCGGTTCCATCGATGACCTCGGCCTGGGGCGCCACCGGCGCCGGGGCAGGAGCCGGCTGAGGCTGGGGCTGCGACTCAGGTCGCGGCCGCGGCTGATGCTGCCTGTTCTGCGGCGGCTGGACGACGACGACATCATCACCGTCATTGTCGTTGTTATCGATCTCGTCGCCGTCGCGGTCTGCGGCGTCATTGTATTCGCCGCGATCGTCGCGCTGGAAGCGTTCCTGCATCTGCGCCTGGGCGCTGGCGATGATACGATTGTAATGTTCGGCGTGCTGGAGATAGTTCTCGGCAATCACGCGGTCGCCGGAGCTCTGGGCGTCGCGGGCGAGTTGCGCGTATTTTTCGGCGATATGCTGGGCAGTCCCGCGAATCTTCACATCGGGGCCGGAGCTGTCATAGGTCCGGGTCAGCGGATTGCCGCCCTTGCGGTTGAAATTGTTGTTATTGTTATTTCCACCGCCGCCGTTGTTATTATTGTTGTTACCACGCCCTCGACCGCGCTTGTTCTGCTGTCCTGGCCTCATAGATCGTTCACCTGAATTCTCTGTTTGTGATGGATACATGGCACCAACCGCCATGACCGGAAAACCGGGTCAGGACCTTTGTGCCGCGAGCATACTGCGCCTGTGCGCCGACCTGCCGCTTGGTTCTCAAGTCAGTTTGACTGATTCACGCGTTGGGTCGTGTTCAACCGTTGAAACTCTCGTTTAAAAGAGCGGACCCCCGAGGCAAACCAAGTACCGAACGAATCTCGTTCATTCCTATCTGCCCAACACGTGTCCGCAACCTATATTGCTTCCCTGGGAAATCCAAGCCTTTTCTTCGCAATAACAATAATGTCCCGTTCAATGCAGCAATTATCGCCTGTCACGCGAGCGCGAACACGAGCACCCTATCGTTCTGACCATAATCTTTTACGGATTTGAGGCACTTGAAGCCTTTCGCTTCAAAGATCGCCGTCACATCGTTCCGCTGATCGTAACCGATTTCCAGCCCGACGACCCCATCGGGCCTCATGAACCTTGCCGCATCCTTGGCGATGGCGCGGTAGGCGTCAAGCCCATCCGGACCGCCATCCAGTGCCGCGACCGGATCAAATTTCGTCACTTCGGGAGCGAGATCGTGAATGACATTGGAAGCAATATAGGGCGGATTTGAGACAATCGCGTGAAACGAACCCTGGATGCTCTCGAACCATCTCGACTGTACAGCCTGAAAACGATCCTGCAACCCGTTGCTTTCTGCATTCGATCTTGCCGTGTGAAGTGCATCCGCCGATATGTCACTGCCGACACCCGACGCATCAGGACATTCGCTCAAAAGCGCAAGGCATATCGCCCCGGTCCCGGTTCCCATGTCAAGGATATGGAGATGGCCTTGCGCCTTTGCAAGGTCCTTGAGACACGCAAGCACCGTATCGACCAGGATTTCCGTATCCGGCCGCGGCTCCAGCGTTTCCGTCGACAGCCGAAGCGGCAGACCGTAGAACTCCCGCTCGCCGAGAATGCGATGCACCGGCTCATGGCCAAGCCGCCGCTCGAGCGCCTTGGACACCATCTCGGCCTGCTCAGGCGAAAGCCTCTCGGCCGATCGTGTCAACAGCTCGGTCGGCGATAACTTGAGCAGGCCCGCGACAAGCAGCCGCGCATCGGTCGCCGGATCGACGATACCAGCTTCGGTGAAGCGGCGGCGCGCTTCGGCAAGCGTATCGGCGACCGTCGGGCTCATTGCTGTTCGCCGAGCTGCGCCAGCTGGCTTGCCTGATAATCGGCCATCAGCGCATCCACCACTTCCTCGATCTCGCCTTCCATCATCCGGTCGAGCTTGTAGAGCGTCAGATTGATGCGATGATCGGTGATGCGCCCCTGCGGGAAATTATAGGTGCGGATGCGTTCCGAGCGGTCGCCGGAACCGACCTGGCTCTTGCGGTCGGCCGAGCGCTCGCTGTCGGCCCTCTGCCGCTCGGCGTCGTAGAGCCTGGAGCGCAGCACCTGCATCGCCTTGGCGCGGTTCTGGTGCTGCGATTTTTCCGAGCTGGTGACGACGATGCCGCTCGGCAGATGCGTGATACGCACCGCCGAGTCCGTCGTATTGACGTGCTGGCCGCCGGCACCCGAAGAGCGCATCGTATCGATGCGGATATCCTCCGGCCGGATCTCGATGTCGATCTCCTCGGCCTCCGGCAGCACAGCCACCGTCGCGGCCGACGTATGGATGCGCCCGCCCGCCTCGGTCTCAGGCACACGCTGCACGCGATGCACGCCGGATTCGAACTTCAGCTTGGCAAAGACCCCCCTGCCGGTGATCGTCGCGATAATTTCCTTGTAGCCGCCGGCTTCGCCCTCGCTTGCCGAGAGCACCTCCACCTTCCAGCCTTTCTCCGCCGCGAAACGCTCATACATGCGAAAGAGGTCGCCGGCAAAAAGGGCAGCTTCCGATCCGCCCGTGCCGGCGCGAATTTCGAGGATCGCGCTCTTTTCATCCGCTGCGTCCTTCGGCAGAAGCAGGATCTGCATCTCCTGCTCGAGCGCCTCGATCTGTTCTTTCACCTCGGGCAGTTCCAGCTCGGCGAGGTCGCGCATCTCGCGGTCGACCGACTTGTCCTCGAGCAGCGTTTCGAGATCGGCAAGCTCGGCGTTCGCCTTCTCATAGGCGCGGATCTTGGTCACGACAGGCTGCAGCTCGGAATATTCGGACGCGAGCTTCACATAGACGTCGGCGGCCGGGCCGGCCGACATGCGCGCCTCGATCTCGCCGAAACGGCGTTCCAGCTCGCGCATCTTTTCAACGGGAAGCTTCGCCACCCTTCACTCCGATTCTTCTTAACGTCTGCCTAAAGGGGAATATTGTGGCTCTCGGCGAAGCGGGCAAGCACCTCGCGCATCGGCACCATGGCGTGGACATCGTCCAGCACCTCGTTCATCGCCGTTGCCAGCGCCCCGACATCGAGCCCGAGCAGCATCGCCTTCACCGGTCCGATCGAGGCCGGCGACATCGAGATCGAACGGAAACCGATACCGAGCAGCGCCATCGCCGAGATGGGTTTGCTGGCGAGTTCGCCGCAAAGCGTCACCGGCGTCTTGTTTCGGTCCGCCCCGCGCACGATATCGCGCAGGATGCGCAAAAACGGTTTGCCGAGCGGGTCGAAGCGGTCTGAGACCCGCGCATTGCCGCGATCGACCGCCATCGAGAACTGGAAGAGGTCGTTCGAACCGACCGAAACGAAATCGACCGCCTCCATCAGTTCATCGAGCTGCCAGAGCAGTGCAGGCACCTCCAGCATGGCGCCGAATTGCAGCTTGCGCGGCAGCCCGTGGCCGAAGCGCGAGAGATGCTGCACTTCCTTCTGCAGCAGCTCGCGCACGATCTTCAGCTCGGAAACCTCGGTCACCATCGGCACCATCAGCTTCAGCTCGGTATCGGCCGATGCCTTCAAGAGGGCGCGCAGCTGGGTGCGCAGCAGTCCCGGCCGGTCGAGCGACAGCCGGATGGCGCGCCAGCCGAGTGCGGGATTTTCTTCCTCATGGCCGCGGAAATACGGCACGACCTTGTCGCCGCCGATATCGAGTGTGCGGAAGGTGACGGTACGGCCCGCCGCCTGTTTTATCACATTGCGATAGAACTGCTCCTGCTCTTCCGCCTTCGGCATGGTGGAGGCGATCATGAACTGCAGTTCGGTGCGGAACAGGCCGATACCCTCGGCACCCGATTCCGAAAGCTGCGGCAGGTCGACCAGCAAGCCCGCATTCATCATCAGCGCGATCCGCTGCCCATCCTTGGTCACCGGCTCGACGGCGCGCAGCGCCCGGAACTGTTCCTGCCGCCTGGCGCGGAAGCGAACCTTTTCCTCGTAGGAACGCCGATGATCGGCCATCGGCCTGAGATGCACATGCCCCTCGTCGGCATCGATGATCACGGCATCGCCGTTCTCGGCGAGCGCCACCACACCGGCTGCCTGGCCGATAACAGGAATACCCATGGCGCGCGCGACGATCACCACATGGCTCGTCACCGCGCCTTCTTCCAGCACCAGCCCGCGCACATTGGCACGCGGATAGTCGAGCAGCTCGGCAGCCCCCATGGCGCGCGCCAGGATGACCGCGTCGTTGGGGAAACCTTCGGCGGTCGTCCGCCCGGTATACCCGGTCAATTGTCTGAGCAGCCGGTTCGCCAGATCCTCGAAATCATGCATGCGTTCGCGCAGATAAGGGTCGGTCAACCGCATCATCCGCGCCTTGGTGTCGCTCTGCACCTTCTCGACCGCCGCTTCCGCCGTCAGGCCGTTGCGGATCGCCTCCTCGAGCTTGCGCACCCAGCCCTGGTCATGCGCAAACATGCGATAGGTTTCGAGCACCTCGCGGTGTTCGCCCTCCATCGACACGTCGCGGCGCGACAGCATGTCGTCAATCGAGATCCTCAGCGAGCCCATGGCTTCGGCGAGCCGCCGGATTTCCTTCTCGGCATCTTCGTTGAGCAGATTGGTGACGACGATGCGCGGCTCGTGCAGCACGACGTAACCGAGGCCGATGCCGTCATTATAGGTGTCGCCGTCGACGGTCACCGACCGCGTCAGGTCGAGTTCGAGGCCCGGCTTGGTGATCTTCTTCAGCTCGCCGGTGGCGATCATCTCGGCCAGCACCATCGCCGTCGTCTCGAGCGCTTCCACCTCTTCTTCGCGATAGTTGCGGCTCGCCTTGTTCTGCACGACGAGAACGCCAAGCGAACGCCCGGTCCGGAGGATCGGCACGCCGAGGAAGGAATGGTAGATTTCTTCACCCGTTTCCGGCAGGTAGCGGAAGGCAGGATGCGACTGCGCATCGGAAAGGTTCAGCGGCTGGGCCGAAGCGGCGATCGTGCCGACCAGGCCCTGCCCCATCTTCAGTTGCGCCAGATGCACGGCCTCGCGGTTGAGGCCTTCGGTCGCAAAGAGTTCGAGCACGCCGTCGGCGCGCAGCACGTAAACGGAGCAGACCTCGGCCACCATGTTGCCGGCGATCTGGCGGACGATCCGGTCAAGACGATCCTGCGGCTCCAGCGGCTCCGCCATCAACTCGCGCAGCCGCCTGAGCAGCACGCGCGGACCGCCGGAAAGGTCTCTCATGGCGTCTCAAGCTCCCGAAACAACGCACTCAGTCCCGGCGGGCCGGCCCTCGTCTCCTCAACCTGAAGGGGCAGGCCGCCCACTGGGAATCAATTCTTATCCAGACCGTAGCAGGAATGCAAAGTCCTGACAGCGAGTTCTGCATAAGGACCGTCGATCAGGATGGAAATCTTGATCTCGGAGGTGGTGATCGCCTTGATGTTGATGCCTTTTTCGGCAAGTGCACGAAATGCGGTAGCGGCAACGCCGGCGTGGCTGCGCATGCCGATGCCGATGACCGAGACTTTCACCAGCCCCGATTCGTTTTGCACGACGTCGTAGCCGATCTTCTCCTTATGGTCGCCGAGCACCTTGATCGCCTTCTCGACGTCGCCCGACGGCACGGTGAAGGTCATGTCGGTCTTCGACCCGTCCTCGGAGATATTCTGGACGATCATGTCGACATTGATATGGGATTCGGCGAGCGGTCCGAAGATCGCCGCGGAAACGCCCGGCCGGTCGGCAAGACGGCGAAGCGAGATCTGAGCCTCATCCTTGGCATAGGCGATGCCGGTGACTACTTCCTGTTCCACGATTTCATCCTCGTCACAAATCAGCGTTCCGGGCGGGTTTAGCAGATCGCCCATGCCCGGAGCATCGGGATCTTCGAAAGACGAGCGCACGAAGGTGCGCACCTTGTGCACCATGGCCAGCTCGACCGAGCGCACCTGCAGCACCTTGGCGCCGAGCGAGGCCATTTCGAGCATTTCCTCAAAGGCGATCTTTTTCAATCTGCGCGCCTTCGGCACGATGCGCGGATCGGTCGTGTAGACGCCGTCGACATCGGTATAGATATCGCAGCGATCCGCCTTGACAGCTGCCGCGATCGCGACGGCCGAAGTATCCGATCCGCCGCGTCCGAGCGTCGCGAGACGGTTGTCCGGTCCCAGTCCCTGGAAGCCGGCGATGACGGCAACCTGGCCCTCGCCCATCCGCTTGACGATGTCGGAACCGTCGATCTCCAATATCCGCGCCGCGCCGTGCGCATTGTCGGTGCGGATCGGGATCTGCCAACCCTGCCAGGAGCGCGCATTGATATCCATCGCCTGCAAGGCGATCGCCAACAGCCCCGAGGTGACCTGCTCGCCGGAGGCGACCACCGCGTCATATTCCCGCGCATCGTAAAACGGCGAATTGGCGCCTATCACCTTCGGCATGCCCTGCACCCAGCCGACCAGTTCATTGGTCTTGCCGGACATGGCCGAGACGACGACCGCCACCTCGTGGCCGGCATCGACTTCGCGTTTCACATGGCGGGCGACATTCTTGATGCGGTCCAGGTCAGCGACGGACGTGCCGCCGAATTTCATTACGATGCGTGCCATATGCCTCTACCACGACTGGCGCCGGGAAAGCGGAAAACCGGACCCGGCATCACGAAAGCTCTGGAGCGGAGCGCTTGGCCGAAGAGCCGGCTCCCGATTTCTGGAACCGCTCTAAAAGCCCGGGTCCCCAAGGCCCCAAGTTGCGGCGTCTCTTAGCGAGTTTGGCGGGGGGAGGCAAGCGCGCGCGATAAAAGCGATTGGCGAGCGGCTCCGCCCTCATCGGTCCTCTGGTCTGCGCCCCTTGACTTATGCCCCCGATCATCCGACTTCACGTGTCAGGAACGCAAGGAGTGGACGATGACGGAAGGCGCCAGAAGCACGATCGACCAGGGCGAAGTGGACCGCTTCTCGGCGATGGCGGCGGAATGGTGGAGCCCGACCGGCAAATTCCGGCCGCTGCACAAGTTCAATCCCGTCCGCCTCGCCTATATAAGAGACAAGGCCTGCGAGAATTTCGGCCGCGATCCGAAGAGCGCGCGCCCGCTGGAAGGTCTGCGCGTCCTCGATATCGGCTGCGGCGGCGGTCTGTTGTCCGAACCCGTCGCCCGCATGGGCGCTTCCGTCACCGGCGCCGATCCGTCCGAAAAGAATATCGGCATCGCCTCGACCCACGCCAAGGCCTCCGGCGTTTCGGTCGACTACCGCGCCGTCACCGCCGAGGAGCTGGCGGACTCCGGCGAAACCTTCGACATCGTCCTGAACATGGAAGTGGTCGAACACGTCGCCGATGTCGAGTTCTTCATGACCACCTGCGCAAAAATGGTCCGCCCCGGCGGCCTGATTTTCGTCGCCACCATCAACCGCACGATGAAGGCGGCAGCGCTTGCCATCTTTGCCGCCGAGAACATCTTACGCTGGCTGCCGCGCGGCACCCACCAGTATGAAAAACTGGTGCGCCCGGAAGAGTTGGAAAAGCCATTGGCGGCAAGCGGCCTCGAGATCACCGACCGCACCGGCGTCTTCTTCAATCCACTGTCGAACCAGTGGAACCTGTCCAAGGATATGGACGTCAACTATATGCTGCTGGCCAAGCGCGGGGTGTAGAGCAACGTCCTTGCGCCTGGAAAATTGTGATAAGGTGATCCGGTCATCCGAAGGGAAAACCGATGGGCGAAGCCGCAAAAGTTACCGTTACCCTCGAGCCTCGTCTCGAAGAATATGTGCGCGACGAGGTCGCCCGCGGCGCCTATAAATCGAGCAGCGACTATATCGAGAGTGTGCTCCGCGAGCGCTACGATAATGATCGACGCGTTCACGAACTGGAAGACGAGTTACAAAAGGGCATCGACGATCTGGAAGCGGGACAACTCATGTCCCTCGACGAGGCGTTCGATAGTGTCTACGCGGAACTTGGTCTGGACAAGCTCCGCGCTCGATGAAGGTTGCTTTTCCCGAGCTGCCCGCGCCGATCTGCTCACAATCGTCGGTACATTCTTGAACAAAATCCGCACGCGCTTTGGCATTCATGGACGAGTTGCACTCCGCATGTGTGGAGATTGCAGACATGCCGCATGCCTTTGTCGAACTTCGGTTGCCACGACTGACAGGGGTTCGCAGGCGTCTTTTCGGAAACTATCTAATCTTGGATCGAATTGAGGATTCGACCGTGCAGGTGATCCTCCATGGTGCGCGCGATTACGCCCGCATCCTGCGACGGATGAGTTGAAATCTTAATTCACATCCTCGGGCAGCACCGGAATGGCGGCGATTTCGATGCCCTCTTCGAGCAGCGCCTGCGCCTCGTCGACCGTCGCCTGGCCGATAATGCCGCGGGCATCCGCCTCGCCATAATGGATCTTGCGGGCTTCCTCGGGAAACTGCGCGCCGACATCCTCGGAATTGGCCTTGACCGCGGCGACCGCTTGCTTGAGCTTTTGCAGTGCCTCCTGGCGCATGGCATCCATCGCCAGGGTCTGCCTCTCGTCTTTCTTGCGCGCCGTCGATACCGAAGGCGCCATCAGGAGCTTGGAGACAGCAGCGGAATGACAGACCGGACAGGTCAGGAAACCGGTCGCGACCTGGCGATCGAAATCGGCGCTTTCGGAAAACCAGCCTTCGAATTCATGGGCATTGTCGCAAGTGAGGGAATAGCGGATCAAGCGGCGACGCCTCCTGCGACTGCCCCCGCAATCTTCTCGACCGAGAATTCCCGGCCGTTCCTGAGGTTCGGGATCTTGTCATGCGCGGCCTTGACGGCGGCGGGATCGATCTCGGCAACGATGACCGCCTCGCCAGTGGCGCCGGCCGATGCCAGCACCGTGCCCCAGGGATCGACGATCATCGAATGGCCGAAGGTCTCCCGGCCGTCCTCGTGCCGCCCGTCCTCATGCCGGCCGGCCTGCGCGGCGGCGATGACGAAGACGCCGTTCTCGATCGCGCGCGCCCTGAGCAATATCTCCCAATGCGCCTCGCCGGTCTGTTTGGTGAAGGCGGCGGGGACCGTCATCACCTCGGCGCCGGCAATCGCCTGGGCGCGGAAGAGCGCCGGAAAACGCACATCGTAGCAGATCGCAAAGCCCATTTCGGCAAAGGGCAGCGACAGGACGCGCGCCTCCGAGCCGGCCGTATAGGCGGCACTTTCACGCCAGCTCTCGCCATTGTCGAGGTCGACGTCGAACATATGGATCTTGTCGTAGCGGTTGAGGATCTTGCCGTCGGGCCCGAACAGGAAACCGCGATTGGCGATCTTGCCGTCGGAAAGCGCGATCGCCGTCGAGCCGACATGCATGTGGATGGCGAATTCCCTGGCAAGCTCGGAGCCGGTCCTGACGATGATGTCATGCGCCTCGTCCGCAAGCACGGCGCGCGCCGCGGCCCGGTCGCGCTGCAGCATGCCGGTCATCTCGGGCGTCTGCACATAGGTGGCACCCTGGGCGGCGGCCTCGCGCACCAGCCGCGCCATGGCGGCGGCATTCTTCACCGGATCGACCCCGGAGCACATCTGGACGGCGGCGGCCTTGAAGCTCATCGGTTCGTCCTCAGGCCGCCAGCATCGGATCGAGCTTGCCGGCCCGATCGAGCGCGAAGAGATCGTCGCAGCCGCCGACATGATCGGCACCGATGAAGATCTGCGGGAAGGTGGTACGGCCCTTCGACTTGCCGATCATTTCCTGGCGAAGGTCCGGTGAATATGTCGCATCATGCTCGACGTAGTCGACACCCTTTTCTTCGAGAAGGGACTTGGCGCGGGTGCAATAGCCGCAGAACTGCCGTGTATAGATGGTGACGGGTACCATAATCTCTCCAGACCGATGCCGGGGTATTTCTGTCATATAGGCTCGGAGAGAGCCCTTGCAAAGGTCAAAACCGTTATCTCGGCCGCACCTGCCTTGCGCAGCGTTCGGCTTGCCGCGGCGACCGTCGCCCCTGTCGTATAGACGTCGTCGATAAGGACGATGCGCTTGCCGAAAATGTCGTTTTCGCAACCCTTGGCAATCGCGAATGCGCCCCTGACATTGTCCTCGCGCGCCTTCGCGCCAAGGCCGACCTGCTGGCTGGTGTGCTTGACGCGCACAAGCGTGGCGGCAAGCAGCGGTTTGCCGGAGAGCTTTGCCGTGTGCCGCGCGAGCTCTGCTGCCTGGTTGAATTTGCGCGTCAGCATGCGGGTGCGGTGCAGCGGCACCGGGATCAGCGCATCGCAGCTTTCGACCGTCCCGTCGGCAGCGCGCAGCATCCAGGCAGCCATCATCGGTGCCAGATCGGTGCGATCGCGATATTTCAGCCCATGCACGAGATCGCGAACTGCGTGATCATGGGTCGCAGCCGAGCGCAGCCGGTCGAAGGGCGGCGGGTTGGCGATCGCCTCGGCGCTGAGGATGCCGGCGCCGAGATCGTGCGAGAAGGGACTGCCGAGCACTTCGCAATAGGGCCGTTCGATGAAACGGATGCCGGACCAGCATTTTGCGCAGAGCCCGCGATGACCGCCGGTGGAAATGCCGCAGACGGAACAGGTGGGCGGATAAAGGAAATCGGCGAGCGCCGAAAATGGCCGCAAGAGCTGCGCCCGCAAGAACTCCACTCGTGTTTCGCCATCGATCGGCCCCATGGCGTGGAGACTAGCCTGTTCTCCTCCAAAGGAAAATCGCCTTGCTGCTATTACGGCGCGGGACTAAGGACATCGTCATGGAAACGATCTTCGACAAAACCCTGATCGCCGCGCATCGCCATCGCGCGCTTGCCAATAACGACCCGAAAGCCGCCTTCCTGCTCGACATCGCCGCCGAGGAAATGGCCGAGAGGCTTGCTGTGGTCGAGCGGATCTTCGAGACCGCCGTCGAACTGCATGGCGCGACTGGGGCCGCCGGCCGTGCCGCGCTGGCAACGGGCAAGGTCGGCACGATGATCCGCGTCGAGAGCGAAAAAGCCTATGCCGGCCCAGGCGAAACAGTGATCGAGGCGCCGCTCGAGGACGTGCCGCTCGAACCGCAATCGGCCAATCTCATCCTTGCGCCGCTCAGCCTGCATCTGACCAACGACACGCCGGGTGTTTTCATCCAGATCCGCCGCGCTCTGAAGCCGGACGGCCTGTTCCTGGCCGCGATCCCCGGCGCCGGAACCCTACAGGAACTGCGCGACGTGCTGCTGGCCGCCGAGGTCGAGATGACCGGCGGCGCAAGCCCGCGCGTCATTCCCTTTGCCGACGTGCGCGATATCGGCAGTCTGATGCAGCGCGCCGGCTTCACGCTGCCGGTGATCGACGCGGAAAACTACACGGTACGCTATGATTCGCTCTTTCCGCTGATGCGGGATCTGAGAGCCATGGGCATGAGCAATCCGCTTGCCGCCCGCGGCCGGGTGCCGCTGACGCGCGCCTTCTTCCTGCGCGCAGCAGAGATCTATGCCGAGCGCTATTCTGATCCCGATGGCCGCATCCGCGCGACTTTCTCGATCGTCTATGTCTCGGGATGGGCACCGCACGAGAGCCAGCAAAAGCCGCTCAGGCCGGGTTCGGCCAAGGCACGCCTTGCCGATGCGCTGAAGGTGGACGAGCACAAGCTCAGGCAGTAATGGCCGGCTGCTTCGTCAATTCACGGTCATATTGTTGCCGACCACGTTGAAGATTTCCTGCAATTTGCCGCTGAAAATTCCGAGAGCGGAGACGATTGCGCCACCGATCAGAGCAGCGATCAGGCCATACTCGATGGCCGTCGCACCTGTGTTATCTGCAAGAAATGCTTTCAAAAGACGCATTACCCCAACCCTTAGCGCGAACCGACAGCAAACGAGCATTCCACGGCCATCGGGCGATGGCCGGCATTTTTCAGCAACCGGCGCCGACGCCGTAGCCCTGGACGACGCAGACCGAGCCGGGCGTATCCTGGAGGACGCTGCGGCGGATCGTATAACGCTTGCCGCTTTCGCTCTTCGGGATCGATCCCGTCGTCATCGTATCGAATTCCGCCGGCGCGCTGGCAAAGACGCTCTTCTTCGAGGAATCCGCAAGCATCGGCGTCAGGATAAGCGTCAGGGCGACCACTGCTGTGCCGAACAGAAGGGCGATATTGAGCGCACCCGTCCTGCGCGAGGCAGACGAAACCCGTTCCTTTTCCCGGACAGCTTTCCAGAAATCATCGTCCATGACGTCAAGCCTTTTAATACACGCACGCCAGATGCTTGATTGAGGCCGATCTTTGGCAGAAGGTGTTAAACGATCCATTAATATCCACAGCCGAAAACGCTGCGGCGTGATAATAATCAGGTAATGCTAATACATATCATCGGATGCAATGGTTTCCGTTGAACGGCATACGCAAAAATAAAGACCCATAGCGCGAGTAGCGAATCTGGATGATCGCAAAGCGCTTTAGACTGCACAAGTTCGCACTTACTCCTTTGCAAAAGCGGTAGACCGTATTGGTGCCTGCTTATGACTTGTCGCGTCCCGTACTGCGCCGCCATTCACTCGGGGTGGCCGAAAATCTGACACGAAACATGCGGTTGAAATAGGTTAGATCGTTAAATCCCGAAGTGAGCGCGATTTCGGTAATGGATCGCCGAGCAAAGGCCGGGGAACGCAGCTGTGAGGCTATGTGATCCAGGCGCCTCTGCAGCAACCAAGCTCGCGGCGTCGTGCCATTCTCGTGGAACAAGCGCTGCAGGGTCCTGAGCGACATGCCTTGCTGCCGTGCGTATGCCGCGAAGTCGAAGCCATCGTCCAATACCTGATTTGCCAGATTGGCCACGATGCGCTCGAATGTAGGCGAAGACCGAGCGTCGTTACCCTCGCCAAGAAGGGCCAATGCAGTTGCGATCAAATCGGCGCCTGCCATCTCGAAGCTCTCCACGGCATCAGACGAAAGAGATTGAGCGTGCCCGGCCAGCAGGTTTACAAAGCCGGCCACGAGCGCGCCGGGTCCGCTGCCTGAATCGTATGCTCGCGCCGTCATTTGCGATAGCCGCGGCATCCTGCATTCCATCAGCGCGCGGGGCATGCGGAAGACCATTTGTTCGAACGGGCCATCGGCATGAAGGCGATATGGGCGGGTCGAATCATAAACCGTGAACTGGCCGGGAAGGAGCTCCGTCCTGCGATCGTCCTGCTCCAGATACCAACGCCCAACGCGCATGAAAGACAAAAGCAAATATTCGCTACGGTCACTTCGAACCAAGGCCGGCGTTCGCTCCGTGATCTGCGCCGTCGAATTTACAAGCGTGAAGCGTGGCGACCCGGGAACGATCTGCGCCACCGAACCGTAAAATTCAGATGAGTCCGAACGGCTTTCCAGTCGCACATAGTTCGACCAGAGTTGGTCGCGCCACGTGCCAAGCATTTCCGCGGATCCAGTTCCCACCGTCGTTTCTCTAAACTCTGTCGCCCCAGTCTGCACACTATGGCGCGTCAGTCCTAGCCGCGCAACGGCCGGAGGGTCATTGTCGCTTCCACGTCCGTCTCTAAAGCCTCCTCGATAAGAAAGGGGGAGAGCCGGAGGGGACACTTGGCTGTCGGAGGCATCCGGCAACGAAATCATGCCTTGCACGAATAGCTGGCAGCCACGGGCGCCTCGAAAAGTCACGCGCGAAAACCGGCTGAACCGGTCGGGTCGCGGTGTTCGATAGTTTGGACTGAGCACTCTGGAGGTTACGACATGAAACCCATCAAAGCGGCGGCGGTGCAGGCCGCGCCAGTATTCCTCGATCTCGAGGCATCAATCGACAAGGCGGAAAGACTGGTTGCCGAGGCTGCGGCCAACGGCGCGAAGCTGATCGCATTCCCGGAAACCTGGCTGCCGGGCTATCCTCTGTTCATCTGGCTCGGTGCTCCGATCGAGGCCATCCCGTTTATACCGCGTTATCATGAGAATAGCATGGCGGTTGATTCGCCGCAGATGCGCAGGCTGCAAAGGATCGCCCAGAAGCACGAGATCACCATGGTCATGGGCTTTTCCGAGCGCGACGGCGGAAGTCGCTACATGTCCCAAGCAATCATCGGCGAAAACGGAGATCTTCTACTCGTCCGTCGCAAGCTCAAGCCCACTCACGTCGAACGCACCGTCTTTGGCGAAGGCGATGGCTCCGATCTCGCAGTCGTCGACGCCGCATTCGGACGGCTCGGCGCTTTGAACTGCTGGGAGCATATCCAGCCCCTCGTCAAGATGGCCATGTATGCGCAACATGAAGAAGTGCATGTCGCCGCTTGGCCGAGCTTCTGCCTCTATCGCGATCTAGCCTATGCATTGGGCCCGGAAGTGAATTCCGCTGCCATGCGGCTCTATGCCGTGGAAGGAAGTGCCTACGTGCTCGCTTCCTGCGCGGTCATCAGCCAGGAAATGTTTGACGTGCTGGCTGATACGGAACAGAAGGCCTATCTGCTCAATCCGCACACGTCGAAGCCGGGTGGCGGTTATTCAATGATCTACGGTCCGGACGGAAGGGCTCTGTGCGATCCGCTGCGGGACGACGAGGAAGGGATCCTCTATGCCGATCTCGATCCGGCGATGATTGCCATTGCGAAGGCCGCGGCCGATCCTGCTGGGCACTATTCCCGAGCCGATGCGGTGCGCCTCGTCGTAAACCGCGAGAGACGCCGGGTAATGACCGAGCTGAATGTCTCACCGGAGACACGCTTCACTCCTGTCCCACTCCTCGACAACACTGAGGCGCCAGCCGAAGCGGCGAAATAGCTGACCATGCGCCCGGGGTTCATGGCCCCGGGCGGAATTTCTGCTACTTGTCCCGTAGCCGCGTCGCCAGGAAGTCGATGAGCGCCCGAGCGGCCATTGGAAGGTGCCTTCGGGACACATAGAGTGCATGGATGCCGAGCGTGTTCGGCTCCCAATCGGGCAAGACCACCACGAGCCTGTTCGTCTGAACCTCCGGATCGGCGGCAAACCGCGGCAGCATTGCGATGCCGAGATGGGACAGCGCCGCGCACTTCAGGGCAAGAGCGTCATTGGTTTGGAAGCCTCCCAGCACGGGAACGACAACCTGTGCATCGTGATTTTTCAGAGTCCATTCTGTCCCTCCAAGGTGTGTGTAGGTGAGACACCTATGGGCGTTCAGATCCTCTGGTCTGGTTGGTATTCCATACTCCGTCAGATAGCGCGGCGAAGCATAGAGCCGCGACGGGCACTGTCCCAGGCGTTTTGCGATCAACGACGGGTCCAGGTGGTTGGCGATCCGGATCGCCACATCGATGCGGTCTTGCACGAGGTCGACGGTGCGATCTGAAATCTGCAGATCGATCCTGATGCGCGGATAGAGCTCCGCAAACTTTGAAAGGAGCGGGATAAGCTGTGCCTCTGCCAGGATGCTTGGCGCCGTCACCCGGAGCAGTCCGTGAGGGGTATCGGCGCGGCTTGCGACTTCCGTCACTGCGTCGGCGACACGCACTATTTCCCGGCATAATTCGAGAACGCGTTCTCCGGCGGACGTCAAGCTGAGCTGCCGCGTCGTTCGGTGAAGCAGCCGCGTGCCGGACCAGTCTTCCATAGAGGCGATGTAGCGCGATGCCATTGCCCTGGACATGCCCAGTTCTTCAGCCGCGGCGGAGGCGCTCCCTCGCTCGACTGTCTTTAGGAGGACTTGTGCCGCGACCACCCGATCCATTTATTTGCTCGATCCATGCAACATTCTGTGGCGTATATTGGCCTTTATCTTCGATTTTTGCAACATTATATTCGCCTTAACAAAAGGACGTGACATGAAAACCGACATCGAGCTTCAGTACTATTTCGACCCCCTCTGCGGCTGGTGCTACGCAAGCGCCCCCGCGCTGGCCGGTCTTGCCGAGAATTTCTCGGGTCAACTCAAGATGTTTCCCTCCGGCTTGTTCGTCGGAGGCAGGCCGATCTCCTCGATATCAGACCATGCCTGGCGCAACGATCAGAGAATTCAGGCTCTCACGGGGCAGCGTTTCTCTGAAGAGTATCTCCAGAACGTCCTACTGGCACCGAACGGCGTTTTCGACTCGGGACCTGCGACGCGCGCGCTCACCGCACTTGGGGAACATGATGCGATGCTCGAGCCTCGTTTCTTGCACGTCATCCAAATCGCCCGCTATCTCAAGGGGCGCGACACGTCCGACATTCAGGAGGTGGCGACGATCGCCGTCCAGGTCGCTGCCGAGCATGACATCGAACTGACTGCAGAGACCTTCGCTGAAAGGCTCCGGAACGACTCCGCTCTTCAGGAGCGCACGCTGGAGCGGATGGAAGATACGCAACGTCAGATGAACATCCTCGGCATTCGCGGGGTCCCACAGCTCGTCGCCCTCATCGAAGGCGAGGCCCGCGTCCTCAGCGGCGAGGCCCTGTATCACGGTCCGGCTCACCTCATCGCAGCGCTCGACGAGCTCTGTGCAGACGCATGAAACATCAATCCCAACACTAGGAGTAATAGCATGAAAATCGCTCTTATCGGAGCTTCCGGTCAGGCCGGCTCCCGCATCCTGTCCGAATTGTCAGCGCGCGGCCATACCGTCACCGCGATTGCCCGAGATCCCTCCAAGGTCGCATCTCTCCCGCACATCACCGCCGCCTCAGGCGACATCGAGGCACCGGAAGCTCTGGCGGGGATTCTGGAAGGGCATGATGCAGTCATCAGCTCGGTGCATTTCTCCGCCAGCGATCCGGACAAGCTGCTTGGCGCCGTCAAGGCCTCCGGCGTTCGTCGCTACTATGTGGTGGGCGGGGCGGGCAGCCTCGAAATCGCTCCGGGCGTCCTCCTCGTGAACACGCCCGAATTCCCGGCGATCTACAAATCTGAAGCGCAGGGCGGCGTCGACTACCTGAATAAGCTGAAGGCTGAAAACGACCTCGACTGGACCTTCTTGTCGCCGTCGGCCGCATTCGTACCCGGCGAGCGGACCGGCACTTTCCGCCTCGGCAAGGACGCACTCCTGACGAACGAAAACGGCAGCAGCATTTCCTTCGAGGACTTCGCCGTCGCCCTCGTTGACGAGATCGAAGCCCCGGCCCATGTCAGGCAGCGTTTCACCGTCGGCTATTAATCCGATCTTCCAAATCTGAATCCTTCACTGCAGCGTGGTCGACACCCTTCGGGTGTCGGCTGCCGCCGGCCCCTTCCGCCTTCAGGGTAGGATCGACTCCCCCAACCACGTGAATTAGAAAATGATCAACAGACGCACCACCCTCAAGACGATCGCCGCAGCAGTTGCTGTCATGCTTCCCCTCGCTACATCAGGTGTCGCGCAGCAGGAAAAGCCAACCCTGTCATGGACGGCGTTCAAGGCCGGCGAAGCGGGCTTCCTGCGCGCTCCGGTCCTTGTAACCGGCAAGACGGAAGCCGTACTCATTGACTCGAGCTTCAGTTTTTCGGACGGCAAGGTCGTCGCCGATGCCATCAAGGCCAGCGGCAAGCACCTGACCACGATCTATATCACCACCAACGATCCCGACTACTATTTCGGCCTCGCGCCCGTGCATCAGGCCTTTCCGGATGCTCGCATCCTCGCTGCTCCTGACACCGTTGCGCTGATGCGGAAGAAGGCCGAAGGCAAGATCAAGGCATGGTCGCCTGTTCTGGGCGACAACGGTCCGAAGTCGGTCTCCGATCTCATTTTCCCGGAAGCGAGCGACATTGACACGCTGTCCGTCGATGGCGAGAAACTCGAAATCGTCACCGCGCCGGGTGTCAAGGATCGCGGTCGCTATATCTGGGTTCCGTCCCTCAATGCCGTGTTCGGCGGCGTGGCGGTCTTCGGCGGCATGTATCCCTGGGTAGCCGATCTTCCGACAATCGAGGAACGAAAGGCTTGGCGCGCGGCGCTTGACGACATCCTCGCCCGCAAGCCCAAGATCGTCGTACCGGGTCACGGCACGACCACGTGGCCGACGGATGTTTCCAGCGTCAGCTTCACCCGCGATTACCTGATCGCATTTGACGCCGAAGCAGCCAAGGCCGCGGACTCCAAGGCATTGATCGCAGCCATGAAGAAACTCTACCCCAAGGCCGCTATGCCGATTTCCCTGGCACTGGGCGCGAAAGTCGCCAAGGGCGAAATGACCTGGGGTCAGTGAGAAGAGCGGCAAAACTCGCGGCTATCCAGGCCGCGAGTTCCAAGCATGATGCCGAAAAGTGTAGGTGGTTTTCTCATGACATCATGCTCTAACTCTTTAATTTAGAACAGGATTCAGATTTCGCCAGCCTGTTAAAGCAAATCCTGCAGCATCGGGATCAGCGGCTCGTCGGCGGGTGGCATCGGGTAATCGCGCAGCGCCTGCGGACGCACCCATTTCAACGCCTGTCCCTCGCGGCCCTGCGGAATGCCCTCGTAGCGCCGGCAGATATAAAGCGGCATCAAAAGGTGGAAGGTCTCGTAGGAATGGCTGGCGAAGGTCAGCGGCGCCAGGCAGGCGATCTTCGTCTTGATGCCGAGTTCTTCCTCGAGTTCACGCACCAGCGTTTCTTCAGGCGTCTCGCCGGGCTCGACCTTGCCGCCGGGAAATTCCCACAATCCGGCCAGCGACTTTCCCTCGGGACGCTGTGCCAGGAGGATACGCCCGTCGGCATCGATCAGCGCACAGGCGGCCACCAGCAATATCTTCCGGCCATTGCACTGTATGAGAGGCTCGCTCATCGCGGCTCCTGCTGCCAATAGCAATAGTGATAGGCGTCGCGAAAACCGAGCCGTTGATAGAGTGCGATGGCCGGACGGTTGGACAGCTTTACCTGCAGCCAGGCCGAGCGGGCGCTGCGCATGCGCGCCCAGCGCAGCGCCGAGGTCAGGATCTCGGTGCCGAGCCCCTCGCGCCGCCGCGTTTCGGAAACCGAAAGCGACATGATGCCGGCAAGGTCATTGTCCTGGACGCAGAGCACGGTCGCCAGCGGCCCGTCCGCCGCATTCTCGATCATGAACAGACCCGACGGCGGTTTGATCGCCGAAATGATTTCGGCAAGCGCCGGCTTCAAGCTGAGCGGCGCCCGCTCGACGGCGAGATTGGCGTCGACGAAACGGCCGACATCATGGGTCGGCAGATGGTCGAGCGTATCCGGCAGCTCGGCCTCGGCAAGATCGCAGGTCATTACCACCGTCTCGTCGAATTGCTTCCAGTTCTGCGCACGGAGAAGATCGATCAACACCGGCGAGGCAAGCGGCGTCTGGCGGACCACGGCGGCGCGGCCATAGGCCTCGAATTTCCGGCTCGCCTTTTCCAGGCGGATTTCGACGTCGCGATAATCCGAGGGATCGAGCGGCACGATCGAATTCAGCCGGTTGGACGGGTGGCCGGCCGTCAGCCGCACCTGCCAGCTGCCGTCATATTGCACCGACGCCGCCGGCCAGGCACGGAAGCCGACGGCCTCCAGCCTGCGCACCAGCGGCAGATTCTGTGAAGAGATGGATGCCTGCACCAAAGAACGATCAGCTCCGATAGTCGCCATTGATCGCAACATATTCCTTGGTGAGGTCGCAGGTCCAGACGGTTGCCGTGCCGGTGCCAAGGCCGATATCGACTTTGACGGGGATATCCTGGGCTTTCATGACATTCGAGGCCGCTTCCTCCGAATAATCGGGATCACGCTCGCCGTTGACGGCGACCCTGACGTCGCCGAACCAGATGGCGAGCCGGTCGCGGTCGGCCATCTCGCCGGATTTGCCGACGGCCATGACGATGCGGCCCCAATTGGCGTCTTCGCCGGCGGCCGCCGTCTTGACCAGCGGCGAATTGGCGATCGACAGCCCGATACGCTTGGCGGCGGCATCGCTCTCGGCGCCCGTCACGGTGATTTCGAGCATCTTGGTGGCGCCCTCGCCGTCGCGCACCACCTGCAGCGACAGATCCTTCAGCACCGCGTTGAGCGCGGCGCGGAAGGCGGCAAGGCGCGGGTCGTCGGCGCGTTCGATACGGGCCTGGCCGTCCTCGGCCGCAGCCCCAGTCGCAAACAGCATCAGCGTGTCGGATGTAGAGGTGTCGCTGTCGACGGTCATGGAATTGAACGTCGGGCCGACGCCATCGGACAGCAGCACCTGCAGCGCGGCGGGCGCGATGTCGGCATCGGTGACGACGAAGGACAGCATCGTCGCCATATCGGGCGCGATCATGCCGGCGCCTTTGGCAATGCCGTTGATCGTCACGGCAACGCCGCCGATCTCGGCGCTGCGGGTCGAAACCTTCGGATAGGTGTCGGTCGTCATGATCGCCTTGGCGGCCTCGAACCAGAAATCGCCGGTGGCTTCGGTGTGCATCCGGTCGAGCACGCCGGCGAATTTGGTGGCGTCGAGCGGCTCGCCGATGACGCCGGTCGAGGCCAGGTAGACCTCGTTTTCGCCGCAGCCGACAGCTGATGCTGCCGACTTCGCCGTCAATGCGGTCGCCTGGCGGCCCTTCAGGCCGGTGAAAGCGTTGGCATTGCCTGAGTTGACGACCACCGCACGCGCACTGCCATGCGGCAGGTTGGCCCGGCAGAAATCGACCGGCGCCGATGGGCATTTCGAGCGGGTGAAGACGCCCGCAACGGCCGCCGGCTTGTCGAAAACCATCATCAGCACGTCGGTGCGGTTCTTGTACTTGATGCCGGCGGAAGCCGTTGCCATGCGCACGCCGCGCAGCGGCGGCATGGAGACGAAGGATTTCGGGGCAAGCGGAGAGACGGAACCGGACATGATGAAACCTGCCAATGGGCATTTCCGGGCAAAATCGGCAGCGGTTCGCCGTCCGGAAATGCGACAACAACAACGATATTACAGCGCCGCGCGTCTTTTCAGACGCGCGAAGGACGCTGTAACACTTTAAAATTACTGCATAATTTCGCCGTTAATCGATTCCGATTTAAGGAATTATGCAGTAAAGGGCCCGGAAAAACCGGGCCCTGATGCGATTATTACTGCTTCGGCGCCGGCGCGACGGGCTCACTGCCCGGCTCCGGCTGCTTGTTGGCCTGTTCGTAACCCTTGCGCAGCGTCTCGTCGCTGATTTCGATCTTGGCCGAGGCCTTCGCCTTGTTCAGAAGCTCAAGATACTTGTCGCGCATGACGAGCTGACGAACCTGATCCTGCACCTGCTCGAAGGGCGGCGGCGGGGCGTCGCGCTTATCCTCGACCTTGATGACGTGATAGCCGAAATCGGTTTTAACAGGCGTCTTGGAATAGGTGCCCTTTTCAAGCGCGAAGGCCGCGTCCTCGAATTCCTTGACCATGCGGCCGCGCGAGAAATAGCCGAGGTCGCCGCCTTCCGACTTGTTCGGATCGGTGGACTTTTCCTTGGCGAGTTCGGCGAAATCCTTGCCGGCGTCGAGCTGCTTGATGATGTCCTTGGCTTCGTCTTCGGTCTTGACGAGGATATGACGGGCGTGGACTTCCTCCTGCTTCGGCAGGGCGGCGACTTCCTTGTCGTAGCGGGCCTTGACTTCTTCAGGCGTCACGATGTCGACGACATGCTTCTTGAAGTAGGCGTTGTGCAGCTCGCGGTCGGTGAGATACTGCATGCGCTTCTTGAATTCGTCGGTCTGATCGAGCTTCTCGGCCGCAGCGTCGGCGGCAAGCAGCTTCACGTCGATGGCGGCGGAAAGGGCTGCGACCTTCTTCTGGTCATCGGGAAGCTGCGCCAGCTGCGGGTCGAGATTGGCGACGGCAAGGTCGAGTTCCGACTGGTGAATCTCCAGATTGCCGACCTTGGCGATGACGGCGTCATCGGCATGGGCCGGGGCCTGGAGCGCAACAAAAGTTGCAAACGCCAGAACGGCAAGTTTGTTGGTGGTCAACATGAAATACCCTTCACAGTTACATCGCCGCTTTCAGCATCGCCTGAATCGGCCCAAAATAGCCATCAACACCGGATTGTGGCCTTTCTGTATCCGCCAAATCCGTTGACATCATTCGACCCCCCTCTTATCTGTCACGCAACCTCGCGTCCAGAACAGTTTCCGGGCGTTTTAAGGCGCGCGCCTGATTTTCGGCTGGGCCGCGAACAACAAACGCCGGGGATGAATATTGAGAAAGGACCAGTCATATGGTCAGCTTTGGCGGTCTAGCCCGCAAGTTATTTGGGTCCTCCAATGACCGCCGCGTGCGGTCTTTCCAGCCGAACGTCGCTGCCATCAACTCTATCGAAGAGAAGACCAAGGCCCTGACGGACGAGCAGCTCGCGGCAAAGACCGTGGAGTTTCGCGCTCTGCTTGCCGAGGGCAAGACGCTCGACGACATTCTGATCCCGGCCTTTGCCGTCGTGCGCGAAGCCTCGCGCCGCGTTCTCGGCCTGCGGCCTTTTGACGTACAGCTGGTCGGCGGCATGATCCTGCATTCCAATGCGATCGCCGAGATGAAGACCGGTGAAGGCAAGACCCTGGTCGCCACCCTGCCGGTCTATCTGAACGCGCTGTCTGGTAAGGGCGTGCACGTCGTCACCGTCAACGATTACCTCGCCCAGCGCGATGCCGCGACCATGGGCCGCATCTACGGCTTTCTCGGCATGACCACCGGCGTGATCGTCCACGGCCTCTCCGACGAGGAACGCCACGCGGCCTATGCCTGCGACATCACTTATGCCACCAACAACGAACTCGGCTTCGATTATCTACGCGATAACATGAAGTACGAGAAGAACCAGATGGTCCAGCGCGGCCACAACTTCGCGATCGTCGACGAAGTGGACTCGATCCTCGTCGACGAGGCGCGCACACCGCTGATCATCTCCGGTCCGCTCGACGACCGCTCCGAACTCTACAATACGATCGACGCCTTCATTCCGATGCTCGTACCCAGCGATTACGAGATCGACGAAAAACAGCGCTCGGCCAATTTCTCCGAAGAGGGCACCGAGAAGCTGGAAGATCTGCTCCGCCAGGCTGGCCTCCTGAAGGGCAACGCACTCTACGACATCGAGAACGTCGCGATCGTCCATCACGTCAACAACGCGCTGAAGGCCCACAAGCTGTTCCAGCGCGATAAGGACTATATCGTCCGCAACGACGAAGTCGTTATCATCGACGAGTTTACCGGCCGCATGATGCCGGGCCGCCGTTATTCCGAAGGTCAGCACCAGGCGCTCGAAGCCAAGGAAAGGGTGCAGATCCAGCCGGAAAACCAGACGCTGGCGTCGATCACCTTCCAGAACTATTTCCGCATGTACGCCAAACTCGCCGGCATGACCGGCACGGCGCAGACGGAAGCGGAAGAATTCGCCAACATCTACAATCTCGACGTCATCGAGGTCCCGACCAACCTGCCGATCAAGCGCCTCGACGAGGACGACGAGGTTTACCGGACCTTCGACGAAAAGTTCAAGGCGATCATCGAGGAGATCCTCGACGCCCATAAACGCGGCCAGCCGGTACTGGTCGGCACCACCTCGATCGAGAAATCGGAACTGCTCGCCGAGCGTCTACGCAAGCAGGGCTTCGACGACTTCCAGGTGCTGAACGCCCGCTATCACGAGCAGGAAGCCTATATCGTCGCCCAGGCCGGTGTGCCGGGGGCCATCACGATCGCCACCAATATGGCCGGCCGCGGTACCGACATCCAGCTCGGCGGCAACCTCGACATGCGCATCGAGCGCGAACTCGGCGAAGTCGAAGCCGGTCCGGAACGGGAAGCCCGAATCCAGGCGATCGTCGAGGAGATCAAGGAACTCAAGCAGAAGGCGCTCGCCGCCGGCGGTCTCTACGTCATCGCCACCGAACGCCATGAAAGCCGCCGCATCGACAACCAGCTGCGCGGCCGCTCCGGCCGTCAGGGCGACCCCGGCCGCTCGAAATTCTACCTCTCGCTTCAGGACGACCTGATGCGCATCTTCGGCTCCGACCGCATGGACAGCATGCTGACGAAGCTCGGTCTCAAGGAGGGCGAGGCGATCGTCCATCCCTGGATCAACAAGGCCCTGGAGCGCGCCCAGAAGAAGGTCGAAGCCCGCAACTTCGATATCCGCAAGAACCTCCTGAAGTATGACGACGTTCTCAATGATCAGCGCAAGGTGATCTTCGAGCAGCGCCTTGAACTGATGGAATCGACCAATATTTCCGAGACCGTTTCCGACATGCGCCGTGAGGTGATCGAGGACATGGTCGACAAGCACATCCCGGAGCGCGCCTACGCCGAGCAATGGGATGCCGCCGGCCTGAAGACCGGTGCCTTGAACATCCTCAATCTCGATCTGCCGATCGAGGACTGGGTGAAAGAAGAAGGCATCGGCGAAGACGATATCCGCGAACGCCTGACACAAGCCACCAACGCCGCCTTCACGGAAAAGGCCGAGCGTTTCGGCGACGACATCATGCATTATGTCGAACGCTCGATCGTCATGCAGACGCTCGATCATCTCTGGCGCGAGCACATCGTCAATCTCGACCATCTGCGCTCCGTCATCGGCTTCCGCGGCTATGCCCAGCGTGATCCGCTGCAGGAATACAAGTCGGAAGCCTTCGAGCTGTTCACGGGCCTCCTCAACAATCTGCGCGAGGCCGTCACCGCCCAGCTGATGCGCGTCGAACTGGTGCAGCAGGCCCCTGCCGAACCGGAACCGCCGCTGATGCAGGCCCATCACCTCGATCCGACCACCGGCGAGGACGATTTCGCCCCGGCGATCTACCAGGCATCGGAAGTCATCGTTTCGCCTGAGAACCGTAATCCGGATGACCCGGCCACCTGGGGCAAAGTCGGCCGCAACGAGACCTGCCCCTGCGGTTCCGGCAAGAAATACAAGCATTGCCACGGCGCCTTCGAGCAGGTCTGAGGCAAGCCGCAAAGATTGTGAAAATGCCGCCTTCGGGCGGCATTTTCTTTTCCGCGGCAGCGGTGGAAAACCGTAATTTCAGCGCCGCTGACAAGCCCGATCCGGAACCGTTTCTTAACCCTGTTCTGTCAAGACTTCGGGACGATTTGCCTGACCTTCAGAGTTTTGCGTGTTCATCATGGCGGTCATAGAAACAGCGGAAAAGATGCTGCCAGCGGGCCTGCGCCCGATCGGCGGCCGCGCGCTGCGCATGCTTGCGGCCGTGCTCACCGAGCGTGGTGAGAAGGCGGCCGCTCAGCGCATGGCGCTGACGGCCTTTTCGATCCGCATCCTCAGCGCAGCCCTCGCCTTCATCTCCCAGATCGTCCTTGCCCGGCTGATGGGCGAATATGAATACGGCATCTTCGTTTTCGTCTGGGTGCTGGTCGTTGTCTTCGGCGATCTCTCATGCCTTGGTTTCCACACGGCGATCATCCGCTTCCTGCCGCAATACAGGGCAGCCGGCGCCTTCGAGGAGATCCGCGGCCTCACCGGCACGGCGCGCATCTTCGCGCTGCTTTCGGGCACGGTGGTGCTCGCCGCCGGCATGCTGGGGCTGCATTTCTTCGGTCATATGATCCAGGTCTATTATCTCGTCCCGATCTTCCTCGGCCTGCTCGCCATGCCGATGATCGCGCTCGGCGACATTCTCGAAGGCACGTCACGGGCAAACCACTGGCCGGTCATGGCGCTTGGCCCGGTCTATATCGTCCGGCCGATCCTGATCATCCTCTTCATGCTGATCGCCATCGCCATCGGCGCCGAGCATACGGCCGTCACCGCCATGCAGGCAGCGCTCGTCGCGACCTTCGTCACCGCGCTCGGCCAGTATGCCGCTACGCTCTATCGCCTTCGCCGGCATTATGACAAAGGCCCGCATAAGGTCGATTTCCTCGCCTGGTTCAGCGTCGCCTTTCCGATTTTCCTGATCGAAGGCGTCAGCTTCCTGCTCACCAATTCCGATGTCGTCGTCGTCGGCATTTTCCTCGAGCCGCACGACGTCGCCATCTACTTCGCCGCCGCCAAGACGATGGCGCTGGTGCATTTCATCAATTTCTCGGTCAAGGCCGCCTCCGGCCCGCGCTTTTCCTCGATCATCGCCGAAGGCGACCATGCACAGCTGGCGACTGCCGCGATCGACGCCGCCCGCTGGACCTTCTGGCCCGCACTCGGCGTCGGCCTTGTGGTGCTTGCCGCCGGCCATCTTCTGCTGTCGCTCTTCGGCGGCGCCTTTACATCGGGTTATCTGGTCATGGCGATCCTGCTCGCCGGCATCCTCGCCAAGTCTTTGGTCGGCCCGGCCGAAACGCTGCTGATGATGGCCGGCAAGCAGAACCTCTGCGTCGCGCTTTATGCCGGCGCGCTGGCAGCCAATGTCGGCCTCAACCTTGCTTTGATCCCGCATTACGGCATCGAAGGCACTGCGATCGCCACGGCTTCGGCCATGGCGGTCGAGGCGATCCTGCTGCACCTTGCCGTGCGCCGCACGCTCGGCATCGTCCTTTTCGCCTTCGCCAGCCCCTCCGCCGCAACGCCAGAAATGAGAGTTCGATAGATGGTGCGTATTCCTCCCCTTACCGAAAGCACCGACAGCATTGCCAACCGCATGGTGCATGATCTCGCCGCGCTGCATTTCGAAGCGCCGCGGGCCGAGGCGCGCGCCGAGATCGGCCGGCCGGGACGCGAACTCTGCGTCTATCCCGGCAAGCTCGGCTATGATCTTCAGGAAGAGCTCGACTTCCTCTCCAACCGGGCGATGGAGCCGAACGTCTTTTTCTCCGGCCGCTTCCTCGCGCCCGCCATGCCGCGGCTCGAAGACCGGCAGGTGAACTTCGCCCTGATCCGCGACCACAATGCCGGCCGCAGCCGCATGCGTTTTCTGCTGCCGTTTTCGGTGGACAAGCCGGGTTTTGCCGTCGGCCCGTCGATCATCCGCGGCTGGTCGAACAGCTTCGGCCCGCTCGGCACGCCGCTGGTCGACAGCGAGGATGCCGCCGAGACCCTCGACAATCTTTTCGAGGGCCTGACGGCGCGCGATCTCAATCTGCCCGGCATCGTGGTTCTGCCGGATCTCCGGCTGAACGGTATTTTCGTGCGCATGGTCAAGGCGGTGGCGCTCAGCCGCAATCTCCCCGTCACGGTCGCCAATCCCTATTTGCGGCCGATGCTGCAGAGCGACGATGAGGCGCCGGCCTATCTCGGCCGCACCATCTCTTCCTCGCACATGCGCGAAATGCGCCGCCAGTGGCGTCTGCTGGAGGAACAGGGAACGGCGGTTTATGCCGTCGCCCGCCAGCCACGCGAAATCCATATCCGCTTCGAGGAATTCCTGGCGATGGAAGCCGGCGGATGGAAGGGCAAGCGGCGCAGCGCCCTCGTCACCGATCGCTATCATACCGCCTTCGCCCGCGAGGCGGTGTCCAACCTTGCCGCCGTCGACGCCGTGCGCATCCACACGATCGATCTCAACGGCAAGGCGATCGCCGCCATCGTCGTGCTGATGATGGGTGGCGAGGCCTATACCTGGAAGACCGCGTATGACGAGAACTATGCCCGCTATTCGCCGGGCAAGCTGCTGATGAGCGAACTCACCGAATGGCATCTCGACGACGCCAATATCGTCCGCTCCGATTCCTGCGCCGTCTCGGACCATCCGATCATGAGCCGCTTCTGGCAGGAGCGCGAGGAGATGGGAACGCTGGTGATCGGCCTGACGCAGAACAGCGACCGCGACATGCGCCAAGTCTCAGCCCAGCTCCACATGTACCGCAGCACCCGCAACATGGCGAAGATGCTGCGCGAGAAAATCATGTCGCTCGCCGGCAGAAGCTGACGCCCTTTGTTTTATCCATAGAGCGATAGCACTAGACTTCGCCAGCCGCCCTTTCGCGCAGCAGCCGGCGGATCACCTTGCCGGTGGTCGTCAGCGGCAAGGCATCGATGAATTCCACCTCGCGCGGATATTCGTGCATGGAAAGCCGCGTCTTCACCCATTCCCTGATATCGGCGGCCAGCGCCTCGCTTGGATGATGGCCCGGCGACAGCACGATATAGGCCTTGACGATCTCGGTGCGCACGGCATCGGGTTTGCCGACGGCGGCGGCAAGCTGCACGGCGGGATGGCCGATCAGGCAATCCTCGATTTCGGCCGGGCCGATGCGATATCCCGACGAGGTGATGACGTCGTCGTCGCGGCCTTCGAAGGTGACGTAACCATCGGCATCCTGCCGGCCGATATCGCCGGTGAGCAGCCAGCCTTTGACGAATTTTCGCGCCGTCGCCGCCGCATCATCCCAATAGCCGAGGAACATGACGGGATCGGGACTGGCGATGGCGATCTGGCCCGGTTCGCCGACGGGCAATTCGACACCGGCCTCATTGACGATCGCAACACGATGCCCCGGCACCGCCCGTCCGATGGCGCCGGCCCTGGTCACGCCATAGGCAGCGCTCGACGAGAGCACGAAATTGCACTCCGTCTGGCCGTAGAATTCATTGACGGTGATGCCGAGTGTGCGCTGTGCCCATTCATAGGTCTCGCGGCCGAGCGCCTCTCCGGCCGAGCCGATGGTGCGCAGCACCAGATCGTATTTCGAGCGCGGATCGGCGACCGATCGCATCAGCCTCAATGCCGTCGGGGGAATGAAAGCGTTGCGCACCTTCATCTCCGCCATGATGCGGTAGGCCATGTCGGCATCGAATTTCTGCGCCGGCGACGAGACGACGGGAACGCCGAGCAGAAGAGCCGGCAGCAGCGCGTTGAGCAGCCCGCCCGCCCAGGCCCAGTCGGACGGCGTCCAGACCTTGTCGCCCGCTTTCGGAAAGCCCTCATGGGCAAACTGCATGCCGGGAATATGGCCGGGCAGCACGCGGTGGCCGTGCAGCGCGCCTTTCGGCGGCCCCGTCGTTCCCGAGGTGAAAATCATCAGCGCCGGATCGTCCGGGCCGGTCTCGACGGTGTCGAAGGTGGGGGAATGGTCGTCCACCAGTTCGCCGAAGCCGGCCGCATCGGTGCTCGCCCCATCAATGCTGACGATATGTTTCAGCATCGGCAGGCGCTCACGGATCCGGCGGATGCGTTCGAGACCGAAGCCATTGGTGACGACAACAGCCACCCCTGCCGCCTTCAGCCGGTATTCCAGCGCCTCGACGCCGAAGAGCAGCGCCAGCGGCAGCGCGATCGCGCCGGTCTTGTAGATCGCCACATGCGCAATCACCGTCTCGAAGGATTGCGGCAAGAGCAGCGCGACCCGATCGCCGCGTTTTATCCCCAGCGAAACCAGCGCATTGGCAAAGGCCGAGGACCGGTCGGCGAGCGCGCGATAGGTCAGACTGCGGTGATCGCCGTCCGGGCTGAAATGTTCGAGGCAGACCTGCTCGGGCGCCCTCGCCGCCCAGTCGTCGCTGACGGCGCGGCCGATATTAAAATCCTCGGGAATCCGCCAGGAGAAATCGCGATAGAGATCGTCGTAGCGATCATGGGACGGCAGTATCATAGTCGAAATCCAATGAAATGCTGCACCAGCTAACACCTTGTGCTGCAAATGCGCAAGCGACCGGTCCTGAAGGCGATGACAGACCCGGCTTCAAAGCCCATCACGCATTGTTGTGCGCATCGCAGGACCGATTCTTCGCTGGGCGCCCTGCGACTTTGCCGGTTTCCGCGCTAGATCATGGAAAGCCGCCCCTGGGGTATCGAATTGGGGGCATCGAATTGGGTCATCAGATTCATCACGGAGCCGTTTCATGGACTATGCAAAATTTGGTAAGACCGGCCTCGAAGTCTCGAAAATCTGCCTGGGCTGCATGACCTTCGGCGATCCCGGCCGCGGCAATCATGCCTGGAGCCTGCGCGAAGAAGAAAGCCGGGTGATGATCCGCCAGGCGATCGACCTCGGCATCAATTTCCTCGACACCGCCAACACCTATTCCAACGGCTCCTCCGAGGAGATCGTCGGCCGCGCCATCAAAGATTTCGCCAAGCGCGAAGACATCGTGCTGGCGACCAAAGTGTTCAACCGCATGCGGCCGGGCCCGAATGGCGCCGGCCTGTCGCGCAAGGCGATCTTCGACGAAATCGACAACAGCCTGCGCCGCCTCGGCACCGACTATGTCGACCTCTACCAGATCCACCGCTTCGATCATACGACGCCGATCGAGGAAACGCTGGAGGCGCTGCACGATGTCGTCAAATCGGGCAAGGCGCGTTATATCGGCGCCTCCTCCATGTATGCCTGGCAATTTGCCAAGGCGCTCTACGTCTCCCGGCTGAACGGCTGGACCGAATTCGTCAGCATGCAGGACCATCTGAACCTGCTTTACCGTGAGGAGGAGCGTGAAATGCTGCCGCTCTGCGAGGATCAGAAGATCGCCGTCATCCCCTGGAGCCCGCTTGCCCGCGGCCGCCTGACCCGCGACTGGGACGAGGCGACGGCGCGCAGCGAAACCGATGAATTCGGCAAGACGCTTTACACGCAGTCCGTCGACGCCGACCGCAGGATCGTCGAGGCGGTGGCCGAGATCGCCAGGGCCCGCGGCGTCTCCCGCGCCCAGGTCGCAACCGCCTGGATCCTGCAGAAGAGTGCCGTGACCGCCCCGATCATCGGCGCTTCCAAACCGAACCACCTCAGCGACGCGGTTGCCGCGCTCTCGGTCAAGCTCACCACCGAAGAAGTGGCCGCACTGGAAGCACCCTATATCCCGCACGCCGTCGCCGGTTTCAAATAGCCGCCGGCGGGTTCCGGCATTTGCCAAATCAGTTCCCTCCGTCGACACGGAGAGGGATATCGAAACCGCAACTTCCCGAAATTATACCCGGCTGCCGGGATCGAGCTGCCGACGCATCGTCACCAGAAACTGCTCGGCAAGCGCCCGGTCCTCGACCGCGCGGGCCAGGATGACGGCGCCCATCATCGATGACAGCGTGGTGGCGGCATTGGCGCGGCGTTCCTCTTGGCTTGCGCCGGGAACGATCTCGGCGAGCGTGTCGACCAGCACGGCGAGCCCGTCGCTGAAGACCGCGCGCACCGCACCGCGGCTACGGCTCACCTCCTGGATCAGCGTCGCGAAGACGCAGCTGCCGCCAGGGTCGTCGACCGTGCGCCAGTGGATATAATGGTCGAGAAGCGATTCCAGCGGCCGGTCGGGAGAATTGGCGATATGCTCCTTCCAGCGCGTTTCGACCTTGTCGATCAGCTTGCGGCTGACCTCCAACGCCAGGTCGTCCTTCGATGCGAAATGCCCGTAAAAACCGCCATGCGTCAGCCCCGCCGCCTTCATGATGTCGGCGACTCCAACCCCGTCGAAACCGTTCTCGCGAAAAAGCACGCCGGCAACGCTCAGGATTTTCTCTCGGTTTTCGGCAAATTTCTCGCGGCTGACCCGCATTTTCATCTCCAGAAATAGTCGCTTGACAAAATATATGACGTCCATCATGAATACGCAAGAAATATGATGACCATCATGTAAATCCGCCTCCATCTTCCCCAAGCCGAATCCGAACGGAATCTTGCCCATGGTTTCCACAGCGCTTGCCTCCACTCTTGCCCGGCGCAACATCCACTATGGCTGGGTCGTCGTTGCGGCAACCTTCCTCACCATGCTGGTCACAGCCGGCGCCATGGGCGCACCCGGCGTTCTCATCAAGCCGCTGCAGGACGAGTTCGGCTGGGAGACCTCGCAGATTTCCTCGGCCCTTGCGATCCGCCTGATCCTTTTCGGTTTCATGGGCCCGTTCGCCGCCGCCTTCATGAATTATTTCGGCGTGCGCAAGGTCATCGTCTTCGCCTTGGCGCTGATCGGCGCCGGCTTTATCGGTTCGCTGTTCATGACCACGCTGTGGCAGTTGCTGCTGCTCTGGGGCATCGTCGTCGGCTTCGGCACGGGTCTGACGGCCATGGTGCTCGCCGCGACGATCTCCACCCGCTGGTTCACCAGGCATCGCGGCCTCGTCGTCGGCATGCTTTCGGCGAGTTCGGCCACCGGCCAGCTCGTCTTTCTGCCGCTGATGGCGGAGCTGACGCAACGCTACGGCTGGCGCTCCACGGTGTTTTTCGTCTGCGCCATGATCATGGTCGCAGCCCTCGCCGTGCTGGCCTTCATGCGCGACCGGCCCGCCGACCTCAACCTGCCGGCCCTCGGCGAAACGCAGGTAACGCCGCCGCCGGCCGGCACCTCTCTCGGCGTCGCGCTGATGACGCCGATCACCGTGCTCAGGGAAATCTCCAAGACCTCGACCTTCTGGATCCTGTTTGCCACCTTCTTCATCTGCGGGCTCAGCACCAATGGTCTGATCCAGACCCATTTCGTCACCCTCTGCGGCGATTTCGGCATCGTGCCGGTGGCAGCCGCCAGTGTGCTCGCCGTCATGGGCATCTTCGATTTCTTCGGCACCATCGGCTCCGGCTGGCTCTCCGACCGCTTCGACAATCGCTGGCTGCTGTTCTTCTACTACGGCTTTCGCGGCCTCTCGCTGCTCTACCTGCCTTTCAGCGATTTCAGCTTTTACGGCCTCTCCATCTTCGCCGTCTTCTACGGCCTCGACTGGATCGCCACCGTGCCGCCGACCGTCAAGATCGCCGCCGACCGCTTCGGCCGCGAAAAGGCCGGCCTCGTCTTCGGCTGGGTCTTCGCCGGCCATCAGCTGGGTGCTGCCACCGCCGCCTATGGCGCCGGCCTGTCGCGCACGGAGCTGTCGAGCTATCTGCCCGCCTTCTTCGTCGCCGGCGCCTTCTGCCTGCTGGCCTCGATCCTGGCGATCACGCTGAAGAAGTCCGGTCTCACCGCTCCGGCAACGGCCGCCGCCCATTGATATCAAAAGCCTCCGGCCTCGAAACGAGGCCGGATCTCTCTACCGGATCAGTTGGATAACTTCGCTTGCCCGTCTTGCGCGTGCGGGCGCTCGCATGTTAGACAGCCGCCCGTTCGTATCCGTTGCCCCATTGGCGGAATTGGTAGACGCGCTCGACTCAAAATCGAGTTTCGAAAGAAGTGCTGGTTCGACTCCGGCATGGGGCACCAGCCTACGCTCTGTGAGCTTCGGCTCGGCGGGCCGCAGTTCCGTCAGGAACGAAGGCGGACTGGTTCGATCTGCTCCAGTTAGCAACACCATCATCTCGACATCGTGCTGCGCCTCCGCATCAACAAACCGACGCGGAAGCACGCAACGAATTCGTATCCAACTCAAACTACTTGTTCTTCAGCAGCCACATCTTGCCGGCCATGGTGATCCCGTAGACGTCTTTCGTGACATCGTCATCGAGGTGCCGCCGCTCGAGAAAACCAGGTTCCTTCAGCTCGCCCAGCGTCTTGGCGGTGACCGATTTGATTTTCTGAGGCCGCTCTTTCCAACGGTCGTTTTTCGCGTAGGTCACCGTCGCGTTCTGATGCGTCCATTTATTGGCTGGCTGAGGGTAAAGGTCTCCATCCCTGGCGAGTTTCAGTGCGGCGATCTGGGACGGCGTAAGTTCAATCATACTCGAAAATCCTGTGCGGGCGGTGTTTGCGCTGGGAATGCGCTTCTACCAAAGGCGTGCTCATAACACCGACGGACGCGTTTCACCACTGCATTGAGAGTATAGGCGCGATGAAAGGCGAAAACCCGGCTCTTTGAACCGGGCTTCGTCTTTGTTCGGACTTTTGGTTAGTTGCAACGCCGGATCGTTTTGGTCACTTCGCCCTCGTCGGTCTGGCGGGTGACGCTTCTGGTTTCGCAGCCATTGTCGCGATAGCGGCGGTGTTCGCGTTCGCGCACCGCACCAAAAGTGACGCCACGCTCGCTGATGGTAATGCCGGGTCTGACCCGCTCATGACGATAACCGTCGTCATAGGAACGTTCCCTGACATAGACGCTGTCGGCGAGAACAGGCGCTGCAAACGAGCAGGCGGCAAGGGCCGCCACAGTACAATTCAGGATGATCTTCCGCATGTCGTTTCTCCTTTCTGGATGAAAGGGCAACGAGACAAGACGCAACTGGTTCCAACATCGCCGGCCGCCCGGCCGTGCAGCAGACGACAGCAGACGAGTTCTGCGCCTCATCGCCAGGATTGAGAACAAGGCAGCGCCATCCGCCAAATCGACTGTTTAATTTTGCTTGCACTTCGTACAGAGTGGCCGCCGCTATCACAGGAAGGGTCGGACGTGCATCAGGAAGTAGGGCTCATCGCGACGGTTGCCGTCAGTTTCGTTTTCGCGGCGATCCTGGGTTATGGCGCCGACCGGCTGCGGCTGCCGCCGCTCGTCGGTTACTTGATGGCCGGCATCCTGATGGGGCCGTTCACGCCTGGCTTCGTCGCCGATACTGCCCTTGCCGGCCAGCTTGCCGAAATGGGCGTCATCCTGCTGATGTTCGGCGTCGGCCTGCATTTTTCCGCGTCCGACCTGCTCGCCGTACGCGGGATCGCCGTCCCGGGCGCGATCGGGCGCATCCTCCTCGCCACGCTGCTGGGCATCGGCCTTTGCAAACTCTGGGGCTGGAGCCTCGGCGCCGGCATCGTCCTCGGCCTCAGCCTGTCGGTGGCCAGCACCGTCGTTCTGCTGAAGGCGCTGGAGGAGCGCAATCTCGTCAACGCGCCGAGCGGGCGCGTCGCCGTCGGCTGGCTGATCGTCGAGGATCTGGTGATGGTGCTGGCGCTGGTGCTGCTGCCGGCGCTCGCCGAGCTTCTCGGCGGCAATGCCGCCGCGACCACCAATCATGGCCTCGGCGAACTTTCCCTGGCGCTGACGATCGGCCTGACGCTGCTGAAGGTGGTGGGTTTCGCCGCCATGGCGATCTTCCTCGGCCCGCGCATCGTGCCTTGGCTGCTGACGATGATCGCCCGCACCGGCTCACGCGAATTGTTCACGCTGACGGTGCTGGCGATCGCGCTCGGCATCGCCTTCGGCTCGGCGGCGATCTTCGGCGTCTCCTTTGCGCTCGGCGCCTTTTTTGCTGGCGTCGTCATGAGCGAATCCCAGCTCAGCCACAGGGCGGCGGCCGACTCGCTGCCGCTGCAGAACGCCTTCTCCGTGCTGTTCTTCGTCTCCGTCGGCATGCTCTTCGACCCCTCGATCCTGGTGCGCCAGCCGCTGGCGGTGATCGGCGCGCTGGCGCTTGTCATCCTCGGCAAGGCCATCATCACCTTCCTCATCGTCATATTGCTGCGCTATCCGATCGGCCTGGGGCTGACATTGGCCGGCGGCCTTGCCCAGATCGGCGAATTCTCCTTCATCCTCGCCGGCCTCGGCGTCTCGCTCGGACTGCTGCCGCATGAGGGCCAGGATCTGATCCTTGCTGCCGCAATCCTGTCGATCACGCTCAACCCCATCGTGATCCTGGCGACCGACGGGTTGAAGAAATTTGCCCATGCAAATTGGCCCTCCCTTTGGGAAAGCTACGGCAGGAAGAGGCAGAAGACGCTCGGCAAGGAACTGGAGAAGATCAGGGCGCTCGGCGAAGAGCGCGAACGCGAGCATCAGCTGAAAATGCAGCAGCTGATCGAGACTTTTCCGTTGTTTTCCGAGGTCAACGAAGACGCGCAGGAGGAACTGCTGCTGCTCTTCAAGGCAAAACCCGCGCCGCCCGGCGAACGCGTTATCCGCCGCGGCGACCGCGGCGACGGCATGTATTTTATTTCTTCGGGGGCGGTGGAAGTCCGGCTCGCCAACGGCGCGATCCGCCTGGAGCCCGGCGCCTTCTTCGGCGAGATGGCGCTCTTAAGCGGCGGACGGCGCACCGCCGACGTCATCGCCGTCGACTTCTGCCAGTTCGAAGTGCTCGAACGGCGCGACTTCAACATGTTCATGTCGCGTCATCCCAATCTGCGCGCCGCCGTCAGCGAGATGGCGCAGAAGCGCACTGAGATGAACGTCCTGCGCCAGCAGTGGGAAAAGTCGATGGACCTCTCCTGACGCAACACCGATGCATGGCTCGGAATTGCGATAAAGCATGTCGCGCAAAAGTGTGCCGCGGTTTTCCCAGGCAAAGCGCGAAGCGCTTTTGTCGCAACGACATGCTTGAAAACAAAGACCTAAAGCGCGTCGCATGAATCAAGTTTGACGCGACGCGCTTTAGCGCGATCGCCTCAGCCCGCCGGCCAATAGCCGTCGGCGCGGAAATCCTCCGGGATCGGATCGAGCCGCGACAGGCTCTCGGCTGCGAAATCGATCTGCAGCGACAGATATTTAAGCGAGGCCAGCATCGGCACGCCGGTCGCAAATTCCCGGATGCGTGACGGATGATAGCCGCTTTCGTTCAGCCGCCGCGCCGCCTCGCGGCGTACATCGTCCCGGCTCGGCCTGCCGCCCTCTTCGGGCCGCTCGATCATCTGCGCGGCTTGCCCGCGGCCGCCTTCGATCACTTTGAACATTCCCATGCCACCTCACATCAGCTGGAGCATGATGTCGTCCGCCCACATTTTCGGCATCATGCTCTGACACAGCTTGCGGCAGAATGGCCGATTCGCCATCCCGTGAAATCTTGGGAAAGGCGGCGGGACCCCGCATCACGAAATTTTTAGGCGGCGGGTGGCACGAAGGACACGGGCGAGCATTTACAGCGCCGCCCACGGCCCCTAAAGCTTTTTGCACCGCAACAGGAAGGGAACGGAATGCTCCGCAGACTTTACGACTGGACCATGTCTCTGGCCGCGCGCAAATCGGCCGAAGTCTGGCTCGCCGTCATCGCCTTCGTCGAAAGCTCCATCTTTCTCGTCCCCGCCGATGTGCTGTTCCTGCCGATGGCGCTTGCCAAGCCGGAACGCGCCTATCGCTACGCGCTGATTGCCACAGCTGCTTCCGTGCTTGGCGGCATCGCCGGCTGGGCGCTCGGCTTTTACGCCTTTGAGACGGTGGCGCGGCCGGTTCTCGAATTCTACGGCAAGCTCGATGCCTTCGAAGAGATGAAGGCCTACGTCACCTATGAGTGGATCCTGCTGCTGCTTGTCACATCAGGTCTCGCGCATCTGCCGCCGATCAAGATCGTCACGATCCTCTCCGGCGTCATTCACGTCAATCTGGGGCTTTTCATCGTTTCGGCGATTATTGCACGCGGCGCGCGTTTCCTCTTTCTCGCCTGGCTGCTGCGCCGCTACGGCGAGCCGATCCGGGATTTCATCGAGAAGCGCCTCGGCCAGATCGTCGGCATCGGTGCCGGTGCGGTGATCGTGCTCTATGTCGGCTACCGCTCTTTCGCTCACTAAAGCATTTCGTTTTTCTTCGAATAACGAAATGCTCTGTCTCTTTAATTTTACGCAATTCCGGACGCAAAACCGCTTCGCACTTTTGCTGGAATTGCTCTAAACCAAACTCTCGCGGAGTTCCGCCATGACTGCCACCGCCTCGCCGCTCGCCCGCCCCGGCTTCGTCTATTCCATATTGCTCGCCATCGGCATGGCGGCGGCGGTCGGCACGGCGCTTGGTTTCCAATATATCGGCGGCTATATTCCCTGCGCGCTTTGCCTGCTGCAGCGCCAGCCCTATTACTATGCCATCCCGATCGCCATCCTGGCGGCAATTTCTGAACTTGTCGGCCTGCCGAACTGGATCACCCGGGCGCTCATTCTGGCGGCCGGAATCCTGATGCTGGTGACAGCCGGCATGGGCGTCTATCACGCCGGCGTCGAATGGCATTTCTGGGCCGGCCCGGCCACCTGCTCGACGACGGCAAGCAGCATGACGACCAATGCCGGCGACCTGCTCGGCGAGCTCAACACCATCAAGGGGCCGTCCTGCACCGATGCGGCGCTGCGGGTGCTCGGCCTGTCTTTTGCGGGCTGGAACGTGATTGCCGGAATCCTGCTTGCCGCCTTCGCTTTCGTTGGCGTTCGCAAGGCCGCCTAAGGCCGTTCGATTACGGCTGCAGTTCGGTATCCCAGTAGAGATAGTCGAGCCAGCTGTCGTGCAGATAGTTCGGCGGAAACAGCCGGCCGTTATTGTGCAGATCCTGCACCGTCGGCTGATAGGGCTTCTGCGCCGGGAACATGCTGGCCTGCTTGGGAAGCTTGCTGCCCTTGCGCAGATTGCAGGGCGAACAGGCTGCCACGACATTCTCCCAGGTCGTCTCGCCGCCATGGGCGCGCGGAATGACGTGATCGAAGGTCAGATCGTCATGGGCGCCGCAATACTGGCATTCGAACCGGTCGCGCAGGAAGACGTTGAACCGGGTGAATGCGGGATTGCGGGACGGCTGAACGTAGGTCTTGAGGCACACGACACTCGGAAGCCGCATCGAAAAACTCGGCGAGGAAACCGAATGTTCATACTCTGCGATGATGTTCACACGGTCGAGAAATACCGCCTTGATCGCGTCCTGCCAGGACCACAGCGACAAGGGGTAATAACTCAGCGGCCGGTAGTCAGCGTTCAGAACGAGCGCTGGCAGGGCCTGTGGGGAGACTGCAATCGTCAAGGGACTCTCCTGATCGATTCGGCATCTGCACCTGTATATTAGGCCGGTTGTTACAGGATTGTGAAGTCCAATAAATTCAGAGGATAAAGGCAATTTGAAGAGTATTGCCGATCAACCGGTCGGCACCATGTCGCGGCGCGTTTTCGTAGCGTAATAGGCCCAGAAAAGCCGTGCCGCCACCGAGCGCCATGGCGACCAGGCTTCCGCGAGCGCAGTCAGCGCCTTTGCTTCAGGCCGTGCAGCAAGACCGAATGCCGCACCGACGGCACTCTGCAGCGCGACGTCGCCGGCCGGGAAGACATCGGCATGGCCGCCGCAGAACATCAGATAGACCTCCGCCGTCCACGGACCGACGCCCTTCAGCGCCGTGAGCTCACCAAGCGCTTCTTCAGGCGGCCTCAGGCAGAGCCCGGCAAGATCGAGGTGGCCGGAGACAACGGTTTCGGCGATCCGCGACAGGGTCTCGGCCTTGGCGCGCGACAGACCGAAGTCGCGCCAGGCTTCGGCGTGAAGCAGCGCGTAGCCTTCGGCGGTCAACAGCCCGTCGGCCGGCAGCATGCGCCGCCAGATCGCCTCGGCGCTGGCGCGCGACACCATCTGCGAAACGATGATGTGGGCAAGGCCGGCAAAACCCGGTTCGCGCAGCCGCAGCGGAACAGGGCCGGCCTGCGCCGCGATCGGCACAAGGCGCGGATCGAGACGGAGCAGCGCTTCGAGCCCCAACCTGACGTCGTCTTCGTTGCGGATGATCTGCACATCGCCTCGCAGTGGTTCGAAACCCAAATCCATGGCAGAAGAAAGCATGACCACGAGCGAGCGTCAAAAACCTGTCTTTCGTTTTGCGCCGAGCCCCAACGGTGAGCTGCATCTCGGCCATGCCCTCTCGGCCCTTTTGAACCGCGACATGGCGGAGGCCGAACATGGCCGCCTGCTGCTGCGCATCGAGGATATCGACCAGGCCCGCTGCACGCCGGAATTCGAAGCCGGCATCCTCAGCGATCTCGACTGGCTGGGGATTGGCTGGGAAAGCCCGGCGCGGCGCCAGTCGGAACATTTCCCCGAATATCAGGCGGCACTGCACGCGCTGATCGAGCGCGGGCTGGTCTATCCGGCCTTCCTGACGCGCGGCGAGGTGAAGACGCGCGTCACCACCTATGAGGCGGCCGGCAAATCCTGGCCACGCGATCCCGACGGCACGCCGCATTATCCAGCAAACGATCGCGAGCGGCCGGAAGACGAATGGCGAGAGATGCTGGCCTCGGGGAAAAAACATGCCTGGCGGCTCGATATGCGCAAGGCGCTCGACCTGATCGGCGAGCTGCTGTTCTGGACGGAAACCGGCGACGGCAGATCGGGCGAGATCGCCGCCGAGCCCGAAGTCTGGGGCGACGTCATCCTGTCGCGTTCGGACGCCCCGTCCAGCTATCATCTTTCGGTTGTCGTCGACGATGCGCTCCAGGGCGTCAGCCACGTGGTGCGCGGGCTCGACCTGTTCCACGCGACATCGGTACACCGGCTGCTGCAGGTGCTGCTCGGGCTGCCGCAGCCGGTCTATCACCATCACCGTCTCATTCTCGACGTGTCCGGCCGCAAGCTTTCGAAAAGCGACGGCGACAGCGGGCTTGGCGACCTGCGCGCCCGCGGCATGTCAGGGGCCGATATTCGCCGCCTTGTCGGGCTCTGATGCCCGTTCGGCACGCTCTCTGCCGACAATCGAAAGCGTGTGGGAAAACATCCGGAAGACGCGAAATTTGATCAGCGCCGCGTTGATCTCGGCGCCGATGATGAAGATGACGCCGACCATATAGAGGAAGATCAGCACGATCATGACCGAGGCGAGACCGGCATAGGTTGCGGTATAATTGGCGAAGGTCGCCAGATAATAGGCAAAGATCAGCGCCCCGGCCAGCCAAAGCAGCAGCGTCAGCAGCACGCCCGGAATGACGTCGAAGACCCGCCGCTTGCCGGCCGGCAGCCACAAATGCATGACCAGCAGACCGACGGTCAGCACCACAAGCGTGCCGTAGATGCGCCAGCTGAAGACGACGTCGAGCGTATCGGCAAACAGCGGAAGCCACTTCCTGGCATAGTCGAGCGCCAGCGGCACGGCGACCAGCAGGATGCTGATCGCCGCAAAGATGATCACCGCGATCAGCACATAGCCGAGGCTGGCGAGGCGGGTGAAATACCACGGCCGCGTTTCCTGCACCCGGTAGGCGCGGTTGAGCGAGATGCGCAGCGCCTCGACGCCGTTCGAGGCGAAATAGGCGGCCGCCAGCACCGAGATCGTCAGCAGTCCGCCGCGCTGAATGGTCAGCACCTGCAGCACCTGGTCGGCAAGCGGCTTGGCGATCGCCTCGGGCCAGGTGTCGAAGATCAGATGGATGGCGGTCGAGGAAAACTGATCGGCGCCGAGGAAGCTTGCGAGCGCCGTGCCGAAGATCAGGAAGGGGAAAACCGCAAGCAGGCTCGACAGCGCCACATGGCTCGCCATGGCAAAGCCGTCATCCTCGACCATGTGACAGATCGCGTCATAGACCACGTCGTAGATCGTGCGCAGTGCCTTCGGCATCCGTCCCCGGCTTTCCAGATTGTATCATCTGGCCGAATATGGGAAACGAGTCCCATTTTGTACAGGAATCATTCCATGGCAGGAGAGCGCAGCATCGTCGTGACCGGATGCTCGTCCGGTATCGGCGCTCATTGCGCGCGGGCGCTGAAAGCCGATGGCTGGCGCGTCTTCGCAACGGTGCGCAAACCGGAAGACCTGCCGGGCTTGGAAGCGGACGGCATCGAAGCCTTCCTGATGGATTATGCCAGGAGCGAGACGATTTCCGACATGGTCGGCGCGGTGCTGGAACGCAGCGGCGGCCGCATCGATGCGCTCTTCAACAATGGCGCCTATGGCCAGCCGGGCGCCGTCGAGGATCTTTCGACGACCGCGCTGCGCGCCCAGTTCGAGGCGAATTTCTTTGGCTGGCATGAATTGACGCGGCAGGTGATCCCGGCGATGCGCAGGCACGGCCGGGGCCGGATCGTGCAATGTTCGTCGATTCTCGGCGTCGTGCCCTATCGCTATCGCGGCGCCTACACCGCTTCCAAATTCGCGCTCGAGGGCCTCAGCATCACCTTGCGCATGGAGCTGCAGGGCAGCGACATCCATGTGAGCCTGATCGAGCCGGGACCGATCGCCACACGTTTCACCGCCAACGCGCTCGCAAAGATCAAGGAGCATATCGACCTTGAGAATTCACCGCACGCGGCCGACTATGTCAGGCAACTGGCAAGACTCGATGGATCCGGCCCGGTCAGCCGCCACAAGCTTGGCCCGGAAGCGGTTTATTCCGTATTGAAACACGCATTGAACTCGAAAAATCCAAGGCCACATTATCCTGTAACGACACCGGCTAAACAGGGCATGTTCCTGAAGCGGCTGCTTCCGGCAGACCTCTTCTACCGCCTGATGCGCTGGACGGACTGAGAAAGCTGAATGCCATGTCCACGGTCACCTATATTCTTGCGATCATTGTCATGGGCCTCGTCGCCCTCGTGCTGATCCGCGGCCTCTTCAACATGATGAAGGGCGGCGACGCCAACCGTTCCAACAAGCTGATGCAGCTTCGCGTCCTGTTGCAGGCCATCGCCGTCATCCTGATCATGCTGACACTCTGGATCACCGGCGGCGGTCGGCCGACGTGAGAAGGCCATGAGAGGGGCATTTTTTAATGACGGACACGGACAGAAATAACGGAGGAGAGGCGAGCGCCGGTTTGAGGAAGCACCTCGAAACGGTGTGCATCAGTATGCCGGGGCGAGTTTGGCGAAAAGGCCAACCCCAACCTCCGTCATCCTCGGGCTTGACCCGAGGATCCATCCCCGTAGCCGCTGGTGAATGCGGTGTGGATGCTCGGGTCAAGCCCGAGGCTGTCCGGTTCACGCCAACGGCTGCCCCTCACCCTAACCCTCTCCCCGTTCTGACGGGGAGAGGGGACGTGCCCTGCGAGACGTGGGTGAGGAGCGGAGAGGGTGCGGCATATTCCCTTCTCCCCGTCAAAACGGGGAGAAGGTGGCGGCAGCCGGATGAGGGGCCGGCCTCGCCGATCTCCTCGACCGCCCTCCCTCTATCAGGCGGTGCAGCATGGTGAAACTCAACAAGATCTACACCAAAACCGGCGACGACGGCACGACCGGGCTGGTTGCCGGCCCGCGCCGGACAAAGGACGATCTGCGCGTCGAGGCTTATGGCACGATCGACGAGGCCAATTCCGCGATCGGCCTGGCACGACTGCACACATCAGGCCTGCCCGAACTCGATGCCATGCTGATGTCGATCCAGAACGATCTCTTCGATCTCGGCGCCGATCTTGCCACCCCCGATACCGGCGAGCCGCCGGCCTATGAACCGCTGCGGATCGTCGAGACGCAGGTCGACCGGGTGGAGCGCGATATCGACCAGCTGAACGCCGGCCTGGAGCCGCTGAAATCCTTCATCCTGCCGGGCGGCAGCCCGGCCGCCGCGCAGCTGCATCTGGCCCGCACGATTGCCCGGCGCGCCGAACGTTTGATGGTGGCGCTTGCCCGCACCGATGGCGAGATCGTCAGCGAGCCGGCGAGAAAATATGTCAATCGGCTCTCCGATTTCCTCTTCGTCGCCGCACGTCATGCAAATGACCGAGGCCATGCGGATGTGCTTTGGGTTCCGGGAAAAAACAGATAGGCTTGCCCCGATCACGATCGCCGGGGGGCTTGATGTTCATACCATTTCACGACGCCAATACGCTGAAACATATCAAGGTCCAGTGGGTGACGCTCTCGCTGATCGCATTGAATGTCGCGGTCTGGCTCTTGACCAGCCTGGAGAGCGAGCAGGCAGCCCAGGCCACGACCGTCGGCCTCGGCTATATCCCGGCGATCGCCTTTGGCGATGCGGTGCTGGCACCGGGGCTGGAAATCGTGCCGGAGCCGCTGACTTACCTCACCTATGCCTTCGTCCATTCCGGCTTCTGGCACCTGGCTTCCAACATGATCTTCCTCTGGGTCTTCGGCGATAATGTCGAGGACGCGATGGGACACATGCGCTTCCTGATTTTCTATCTGCTCTGCGCGGCCGCCGGCGCGCTCTGCCACGGCCTGCTGACGATGACGTCGCAAGCGCCGCTTGTCGGCGCCTCGGGGGCGATCTCCGGTGTGGTTGCCGCCTATGTCATGTTGCATCCGCGCGTCAGGGTCTGGGTTCTGGTATTCTTCCGTCTGCCGCTGCCCCTGCCGGCCTTCGTGCCGCTGCTTTTGTGGATCGGCCAGCAATTCTTCATGCTGGCGATCGCACCCGACGGCGACGTGTCCTGGGGCGCTCATGTCGGCGGCATCCTTGCCGGGGCTCTTCTGATCCTGGTGCTGCGCCGACAAGGTGTGCCGCTCTTCGACCGGGAGATCGTCACGCCCCGGGCTGTGAAAGACGATCCCGGCGCCGGTCCGGCCATCACTGTCGATGCCGCCGGGCGGAGGATTCAACGCCTTCCCTGGGGTCGGCGGCGAGAGGAATATTGACGTGAACGTAAACGTCAATATATTGCCGGCAAATCGCCCGCCGGCGACAGGGAAGCGTTGAATTTGGAGGAAAAGCGCGTATCCATGTCGCCATTCGACAAATGAAATGGCGCGCGAACGCGCATTTTCGCTGAAGCCAGTTTCTCCTGAAGGAAGGACCACCATGAAGATTCTCGTGCCCGTCAAGCGCGTCGTCGACTACAACGTGAAGATCCGGGTGAAGCCGGATGGAACGGGTGTCGAGCTTGCCAATGTGAAGATGTCGATGAACCCGTTCGACGAGATCTCGGTGGAAGAGGCGCTCAGGCTGAAGGAAGCCGGTAGGTGTGAGGAAGTGGTGGTGGTCTCGATCGGCCCTGCCAAGGCCGAGGAGACGCTGCGCACCGCGCTCGCCATGGGTGCCGACCGGGCGATCCTGGTCGAGACCGATGATGCGGTCGAGCCGCTCACTGTGGCCAAGATTCTGAAAGCGGTGGCCGATGCCGAACAGCCGGGCCTGATCATCGTCGGCAAACAGGCGATCGACGACGACAGCAACCAGACCGGCCAGATGCTGGCGGCATTGCTGGGCTCCGCCCAGGCGACCTTCGCCTCGAAGATCGAGATTGGTGACGGCAAGGCTCAAGTGACCCGCGAGGTCGATGGCGGGCTGCAGACGATCGAGATCAAGCTGCCGGCGGTGATCACCTCGGACCTCAGACTGAACGAACCGCGTTATGCCTCGCTGCCGAACATCATGAAGGCGAAGAAGAAGCCGCTCGACAAGAAGAGCCCGGCCGATTTCGGCGTCTCCACCACGCCGCGGCTGAAGGTGCTGAAGACCGAGGAGCCGAGTGGCCGCAAGGCCGGCGTCAAGGTCAAGTCGGTGGCCGAACTGGTCGACAAGCTCAAGAACGAAGCCGGCGTGCTTTAAGGCAGGAAAGAGAGAACACCATCATGACCATTCTTCTTCTGGCCGACCACGACAATGTCAGCCTTTCCGACCAGACCGCCAAGGCGCTGACGGCAGCGACCCAGATCGCCAAGGGACAGGCAAGCGACGTTCACATCCTCGTCGCCGGCAAGGGCGCCAAGGCTGCGGCCGATGCCGCGGCCAAGCTCGCCGGTGTGGCGAAGGTGCTGCTGGCCGAAAGCGACGAACTCGCCAACAATCTCGCCGAACCGCTTGCCGACCTGATCGTCTCACTGGCCGGTTCCTATGACACCATCCTCTCGGCCGCCACCTCGACCGGCAAGAACGTGCTGCCGCGCGTCGCCGCCCTGCTCGATGTCGCCCAGGTCTCGGAAATCATCGAGGTGATCTCATCCGACACCTTCAAGCGGCCGATCTATGCCGGCAATGCCATCCAGACGGTGCAGGCAAGCGATGCCAGGAAGGTCATCACCGTGCGCACCGCCTCGTTTGCCTCGGCATCTGAAGGCGGCTCGGCAACGGTGGAGGCGATCCCGGCAATACAAAATCCCGGTCTGTCGCGTTTCGTCGGCGATGCGCTGTCGGCCTCCGACCGTCCGGAACTGACGTCTGCGAAGATCATCCTCTCCGGCGGCCGGGCGCTCGGCTCTGCCGAGAAGTTCAGGGAAGTCATCCTGCCGCTTGCCGACAAGCTCGGCGCTGCCGTCGGCGCCTCGCGTGCGGCCGTCGATGCCGGTTATGCGCCGAACGACTGGCAGGTCGGCCAGACCGGCAAGGTGGTGGCGCCGCAGCTTTATATCGCCGCCGGCATCTCCGGGGCGATCCAGCATCTGGCCGGCATGAAGGACAGCAAGGTGATCGTCGCCATCAACAAGGACGAGGAGGCGCCGATCTTCCAGGTTGCCGACTACGGTCTGGTCGCCGATCTGTTCGAGGCTCTGCCGGAACTGGAAAAGGCGCTCTAAGCACCTCGCGCAAAGACCGAAAGCGCGAGAAGCGAATCTAAAAGATCGCGGCGCGCTTCAAACGCGTCAAATGCCTTTCTTTCGCACTTGCGAATGACTGGAAAATTATCTTTTATCGGTCTACTACTGCTGCCGGGCGATCCTTTCGTCCGGCAGTATGCTAAAAAATGCGGCAGCGCGGGGGCGAATGCCGTGCGGGGGTTTGGAGATGAATGCGGTGTTGAAGAATATTGGGATTATCGGTGCCGGCCAGATGGGCTGCGGCATCGCGCATGTTTCGGCCGCCGCAGGTTACAGGGTTCACATCTACGATCTCTCGCAGGATCGCATCGAGTCCGGCCTTGCCACCATCAACGGCAACCTGGCCCGTCTGGTGACGAACGGCAAGATGACCGAAGAGGAACGCAAGTCGACCTTGTCGCTCATCACAGGCTCGTCCGATGTCAATGATCTCGCCCCGTCCGATCTCGTCATCGAGGCCGCCACCGAGGATGAGACGGTCAAGCGCAAGATCTATGCGCAGGTCTGTCCGGTCCTGAAGCCGGAAGCGCTGCTTGCCACCAACACCTCTTCTCTTTCCATCACCCGGCTTGCTGCCGCCACCGACCGCCCCGAACGCTTCATGGGCATTCATTTCATGAATCCGGTGCCGGTGATGAAGCTGGTCGAACTGGTGCGCGGCATCGCCACCGATGAGAAGACCTTCTCCGCCGCCAAGGAATTCGTCGGCACGCTGGAAAAGACCATTACCGTCGCCGAAGACTTCCCTGCCTTCATCGTCAACCGCATTCTGCTGCCGATGATCAACGAGGCGATCTACACGCTCTATGAAGGCGTCGGCACGGTCGACGCCATCGACACGGCGATGAAGCTTGGCGCCAACCACCCGATGGGGCCGCTGCAGCTTGCCGATTTCATCGGCCTCGACACATGCCTCTCGATCATGCAGGTGCTGCATGACGGCCTGGCGGACTCGAAATATCGCCCCTGCCCGCTGCTGGTGAAATATGTCGAAGCCGGCTGGCTCGGACGCAAATCCGGCCGCGGCTTCTACGACTATCGCGGTGAAGTGCCGGTTCCGACGCGGTAATCAGACATCATCAGAAAGGGCGAATGGACCGAACGCCCGCGAAATGCTTTCCTTGCCGTGAATGGGAGGAAACGCCATGTCGACTGAAACACCAATGTTCCTGCTGCAATGCTGCGTGCTTATCGGGCTTGCGGGCGTCTTTCTCATAAAAGGCGATGGCGACTCCTGACCGATAGCCTTACGATCCGATCGCACCCTTGATCAGCGCCTTGGCATCGTCGCTGTCCCAGGCAGCCGGGCCGTTCATTGCCGAAATCAGGCATCCCTTGTCGTCGAGCAACAGCGTCACCGGCAGCCCCATGGCGAGGCCCTCCTTCTTCAGGCTGTTGAACACCGCAATCGTATTGTCGCGATAGAGCTGCAGCGCATCGACGCCGGTCTCGGCGAGGAAGGTCTTCGGCTTCTCGTCGTCGCCGCTGTCGATATTGACCGGCACGACCTGGAACTTGTCGCTGCCCATCTCCTTTTCCAGCGCGTTCAGCGCCGGCATCTCCTCGCGGCAGGGCACGCACCATGTCGCCCAGAGATTGAGGAGCACGGTCTTGCCGGCGAAATGATCGAGCGTCAGCGGTTTGCCGTCCGGCCCGTTGAAGGAGACCGCGGTCAGCTTGCGTGGTTCATAGGCGGCGACCATGGCGGCCACCTGCCCCTTCATCAGCGGCGTGACGCTGGCGATGCGATCCCGGGTAAGCTTGCATTCGGCCGAAGCCGTTTCGCCGCCGCCATTGCCAATCCCCGTCTCCTTCACGTATACCGCTGCCGCACCGGCAACGACGCCCGCAACGGCGGCTATCGCGATCCATTTCACGGATGGCAGCCCGAGGGATTTCTTTGTCGTCATTTCATTCTCCAGGACATGCATTCAAGGCGGGCACCTTCATGGCCGACACTACGGATACCAAATCTTCAAACCAGATGTGGGGCGGACGTTTCGCCTCCGGCCCGGACGCGATCATGGAGGAGATAAATGCCTCGATCGGTTTCGACAAGAAGCTTTTCGCGCAGGATATCCGCGGTTCGATCGCCCACGCGACCATGCTCGCCCATCAGGGGATCATATCGGCCGACGATAAGGACAAGATCGTTCACGGGCTAAACACGATCCTGTCAGAAATCGAAAGCGGCAATTTCGAATTCTCGCGCCGGCTCGAAGATATCCATATGAATATCGAAGCGCGCCTGGCGACGCTGATCGGACCGGCCGCCGGCCGGCTGCACACCGCCCGCTCACGCAACGACCAGGTGGCGCTCGACTTCCGCCTCTGGGTGAAGGAAGAGCTTGAGAAGACCGAGAAGATGCTGACCGGCCTGATCGCCGCCTTCCTGGACCGCGCCGAAGAGCATGCCGAAAGCGTCATGCCGGGCTTCACCCATCTGCAGACCGCTCAACCCGTGACCTTCGGCCATCATTGCATGGCCTATGTCGAAATGTTCGGCCGCGACCGCTCGCGCGTGCGCCACGCCATCGAGCATCTGGACGAAAGCCCGATCGGTGCGGCGGCCCTTGCCGGCACCGGTTATCCGATCGACCGCCATATGACCGCCAAGGCGCTCGGTTTCCGCGAGCCGACCCGCAACTCCATCGACACCGTCTCCGACCGCGACTTCGCCATCGAATTCCTGTCGATCGCCGCGATCGCAGGCATGCACCTGTCGCGCCTGGCCGAAGAGATCGTCATCTGGTCGACCCCGCAATTCGGTTTCGTGCGTCTCTCCGACGCCTTCTCCACAGGCTCGTCGATCATGCCGCAGAAGAAGAACCCGGACGCCGCCGAACTGGTGCGCGCCAAGACCGGCCGCATCAACGGCTCGCTGGTCGCCCTTCTGACGATCATGAAGGGCCTGCCGCTCGCCTATTCCAAGGACATGCAGGAAGACAAGGAACAGGTCTTCGACGCGGCCGAGAGCCTGGAACTGGCAATCGCCGCCATGACCGGCATGGTGCGCGACCTGACCGTCAACACCGCGCGCATGAAGGCGGCGGCCGGCTCCGGCTTTTCGACGGCGACCGATCTTGCCGACTGGCTGGTGCGCGAAGCGGGCCTGCCCTTCCGCGATGCCCATCACGTCACCGGCCGGGCCGTGGCGCTTGCCGAAAGCAAAGGCTGCGATCTTGCCGAACTGCCGCTCGCCGATCTGCAGGCGATCCATCCTGATATCACCGACAAGGTCTATGACGTGCTCACCGTCGAAGCCTCGGTCGCCAGCCGCAAGAGCTTCGGCGGCACGGCGCCCTCCGAAGTCCGCAGGCAGATCGCCTTCTGGCGTGCCCGCAACTGAGAGATATCAGGCGGCACAAGCCGCCGGGGCCTTGCCGCATAGGCGGCAAAGACCGTCCAACAATCAGGGTGCACAAGGCGGATAAACTTCGCTATGACAAAGTCCATCAAAATGCCGCCGAAGAGGATATCCATGCAGAAGAGCTTGCCGCACCTCATCCGCCTGACGGCGGTTCTCGCCGTCATCGGCCTTGCCGTTGCCGGATGCGGGCGCAAAGGCGAACTCGATCCGCCGAGTGCTGCGGCATCCAAGGAAGGTGACGTTTCCAAGCCGACGAAACAGCCGGGAACCGTCGACAAGCCCTTCCTTCTCGATCCCCTTCTTTAAGGCATAAGCCCGTGAACCATTTCGAGTACCGCGACGGCGTCCTGCATGCCGAAAACGTCCCCGTTCCCGAGATCGCCAGGGCGGTCGGAACGCCCTTCTACGTCTATTCCACTGCGACGCTGGAGCGCCATTACCGGGTCTTCTCCGAAGCCTTCGCCGAGATGGACTCCATGGTCTGCTACGCGATGAAGGCGAATTCGAACCAGGCGGTGCTGAAGACGCTCGGCCGCCTCGGCGCCGGCATCGACGTCGTCTCCGAAGGCGAGCTGCGCCGCGCGCTCGCCGCCGGCATTCCGGCCAGCCGCATCATGTTTTCAGGTGTCGGTAAGACGCCGCAAGAGATGGATTTCGCTCTCGAGGCAGGCATTTACTGCTTCAACGTCGAATCCGAGCCCGAGCTTGAAATCCTCAACCAGCGCGCCGTCAAGGCCGGCGCGAAAGCGCCGGTCTCCTTCCGCATCAATCCCGATGTCGATGCGAAGACCCATTCGAAGATCTCGACCGGCAAGAAAGAAAACAAGTTCGGCATCTCCTGGGAGCGTGCCCGCGCCATCTATGCCCATGCCGCCAAACTGCCGGGCATCGAAGTCACCGGCATCGACATGCATATCGGCAGCCAGATCACCGAATTGCAGCCCTTCGACGACGCCTTCAAGCTGCTGCACGATCTTGTCGCGACGCTGCGCGCCGACGGCCACAGCATCGATCACGTCGATATCGGCGGCGGCCTCGGCATCCCCTATAAGGACGACAACAATCCGCCGCCGCTGCCGGACGCCTATGCGGCGATCGTCAAGAACCAGCTGCGCGGCCTCAACTGCAAGATCATCACCGAGCCCGGCCGCCTGATCGTCGGCAATGCCGGTATCCTGGTGACCGAGGTCCTCTATGTGAAGGACGGCGGTGAGAAGACCTTCGTCATCGTCGACGGCGCGATGAACGATCTGATCCGCCCGACCCTCTACGAGGCCTATCACGAGATCCGCCCGGTGACGATTTCGGCGGCGAACGCCCCGCGCATCCGCGCCGACGTCGTCGGCCCCGTCTGCGAGACCGGCGATTATCTGGCGCTCGACCGCGAGATGGCGATGCCGAAGCCAGGCGACCTGATGGCTGTCAGCACGGCCGGCGCCTATGGCGCGGTGCAGGCCGGCACCTATAACAGCCGGCTGCTGGTGCCGGAGGTTCTGGTCAAGGGCAGCGATTTCCATACGATTCGCCCGCGCAGAACCTATGCGGAGCTGATCGGCCTCGACTCGGTTCCCGCCTGGCTCGACTAAGCAGCCATCACTTTTTGGCGAATAAACGTGAAAAGCCGGTATTGCCGGCCGCTCGCCCTCGCCTTCGCCACAAAGAGTGTTATCCTTGTCAGTGATGAGCGTATTGCCCTGCAATCGCCGGAAGCGCCCTCTGTTTCAGAACGCCAGATCGCGGAGACCGGACCGATGACAAGCCCCTCAAGGCAGAGGAAAGGTGCGTTTGCGCTCCGCCCCTCGCTTGCCCGGCTGGTGACGATAAAACGCCTGCTGGCGCGCGTGGTGCTGTTTTTCGAGCAGTTGCTGCCGCCCTTGATGCCCGTCCTGGCAGTCATCGCCCTTTATCTCTCGGCCTCCTGGTTCGGGGTCTTCCGCAGCGTGCCGGACTGGCTGCGCATCCTGCTTTTGATTGCCTTTGCCGCCGCCTTTCTCGTCTCGCTCCTGCCCTTGCGCAGCCTGCGCTGGCCGGGCGTCGCCGAAGCCGACCGCATGCTGGAAGAGCGCAACGGCCTGCCGCACCAGCCGGTCACCGTCCAGGAAGACGAGCCGGCCTTCGATACGCCCTTCGCCCGGGCGCTCTGGCGCGAGCACCAGACCCGCATGGCCGAAAAGATCGCAGCCCTCGATGCCGGACTGCCGCGGCCGGATATCGCTGCGCATGACCGTTTCGCGCTGCGCGCCGTACCGGCGCTGCTGCTGGTCACCGCCTTTGCCTATTCGCTCTCCATCAACGGCGGCTCGCTCGGCGACGCGTTTCAGGCGGCACCCGAGCAGGTGACGGTCGATCCGGCGGTGCGCATCGATGCCTGGGTGACGCCGCCCGCCTATACCGGCCGCGCCCCGGTCTACCTGACCGCCGACGGCAGCGAGCAGGCGCCGATCGGCATTCCGCAGTTTTCGGGCCTCTCCGTCCGTGTCAGCGGCGGAAAGACCGCCGAAAAGGTCGTGTTCCGCAAGGCGAACGGCCAGGCGCAGGATATTGCCGTGCAGGCGGACGCCAAGCCGCAGCAGGCGACGGCAGCAGGCAGCGAACAGCCGAAGACGGCCCCGACCGGCCAGGCCTCCACCGGCCAGCCCCCCGCCAGCCAGGCACTTGTCGCCCAGACGCATGTGATGAAGCTCGAAGAGAATGGCGCCCTCGAAGTCAACGGCCGCCGCTGGAGCTTCGAGGTCCAGCCCGACAAGGCGCCGGAGATCGCCTTCGACGGTTTGCCGAAGCCCAGCGTCAACGGCGCGCTTGAAATCGGCTTCACCGTCAAGGACGATTACGGCGTCCAGGAGGCGCATGCGGAGATCGTCCCTCTGGAAAACGATCCGGCGGCGACGCCGCTCTATCCCTTGCCGGAATACCGGCTGGATATTCCCCGCCGCAATGCCCGCGACGCCAAGGGCGTGACCAGCCGCAACCTGACCGAACATCCGCTTGCCGGCAAGCGCGTGCGCGTGACGCTCGTCGCCAGGGATGGCGCCGGCCAGACCGGCCGCAGCCCGCCGCATGAGATGATCCTGCCGTCGCGGCCCTTCAACGAGCCGCTTGCCGCGGCCGTCGCCGAGGAGCGGCAGGTTTTCGCGCTCGACACCCGCAAGATGCCGCAGGCGATTGCGCTGAACGAGGCGCTGACCATCCGTCCCGAGGAGACCATCCCCAAGCTCACCAATTATCTGTTGCTGGAATCCGCCTTGACCCGCATGAAGCTCGCAAAAAGCGACGAAGCGCTGAAGGATACGGCCCAGTATCTGTGGGAGATCGCTCTCGGCATGGAGGACGGCGATCTTTCGCTTGCCGAGCGCAAGCTGCGCGAGGCTCAGCAGAAACTTGCCGACGCGTTGGACCGCAACGCGCCGGACGAAGAGATCAAGAAGCTGATGGATGAGCTGCGTAAGGCGATGCAGGACTATATGACCGAGCTTGCCCAACGCATGCAGAACGCGCCGATGCAGCCGAACCAGAACGCCCAGAACATCCTGCGCCAGCAGGATCTGGAACGGATGATGGACCAGATCGAGAATCTCGCCCGCTCCGGCAATCGCGACGCAGCCCAGCAGATGCTGTCGGAATTGCAGCGCATGATGAACAACCTGCAGGCGGGCCGGCCGCAGCGTGGTCAGCAGAATCAGGAAAACAGCGAGGCCCGCAAGCAGATCGACAAGCTCGGCGAGATCCTGCGCGACCAGCAGAAGCTGATGGACCAGACCTTCCGTCTCGACCAGCAGCTCAGGGACCGCATGCAGCGCGGCGAACCCGACATGGGCGAGAACGATCCGCTGCTCGACGAAATGAACCCCGGAGAGAATGGCGAGCCGCAGGATCAGCAGCAGGGTCAGCAAGGCAAGGACGGCCAACAGCCCTCCGACCAGATGACCGCCGAGCAGCTGCGCGAGGCGTTGAAGCAGCTGCGCGCCCAGCAGGATGCGCTCGGCAAGCAGCTCGGCGAATTGCAGAAAAGCCTCGGCGAATTGGGTATGAAGCCCGGCCCCGGCTTCGGCCAGGCGCAACGCGAGATGGAAGGTGCGGGCCGTGAACTCGGCCAGGGCCGCGGCCAGCCGGCCGTCGAGGGCCAGGGCCGCGCGCTCGAAGCGCTTCGCCAGGGCGCCCGCGACATGATGAACCAGATGATGCAGGCGCAACAGGGCCAGCAGGGCCAAGGTCCGAACGGCCAGGTGGGCCAGGGGGATCAGAATGGCCGCGACCCGCTCGGCCGGCTACGTCGGAACCAGGGGCCGGAGTTCGGCGACAACAGCGTGAAGGTGCCCGACGAAATCGACGTTCAGCGCGCCCGGGAAATCCTCGACGCGATCCGCGAAAAGCTCGGCAACAATCCGCCGCAGGAAATGGAACGGCGGTATCTCGAACGGTTGCTGGATATTCAGTAAGGCTTACGCCGCCGTATAATGGATCGGCGGCGCGCTAAGCGATATGTCACGCAAAACTGTGCATGACGTCGCCCGAGACCGGCTCAGGCGTTTGGGCATCATGCTTCAGGCGACGAGCGCTCTGGCGACCGCCTTGCGGATATCGGGAAGCGCGAATGGCTTGGCGACGACGTCGATGATCTTTTCGGCAAGATCGTCGGCCCGTTCGCGCTGCTCGGCATAGCCGGTCATCAGCAGGATCTTCAGGCCGGGAAAGGCATCCTTTGCCTGATGGGCGAGTTCGATCCCGTCCATCACGGGCATGCGGATATCCGAAAGCAGCAGGTCGTAGGCCCCCTCCCTCAGCTTCTCCAGTCCCTCGGCGCCATCGGCCGCTTCATCGGTCTCGTGACCGTCGAGCCTGAGCGCCCGGGCTACGAAAGACCGCAGGGAGTCCTCGTCTTCCGTAATCAGAATTCTTGCCATATGTGCATTGCTCCGTCTTCAGCCCACGACGGAAATCACCAGACTTTCCTTTTCGATCGGTAAAGATATCGAAGCGATGGGCGGAATGGTTAACAACCCGTCTCGAATGGCAAGGCGGCCTCTGCCATTATGCGGCAGCTCAGGCGTCGCCGGTCACCACGCCGACGAAGGGCAGTTCGCGAAAGGCATAGGCAACGTCCATGCCGTAGCCGACGACGAAATAGTCGGGGCATTCGAAGCCGACATAATCAGCCTCCAGCTTTTCCTTGCGCTTGACGCGCTTGTCGAGCAGCACGGCGATGGTGACGTTGCGCGCGCCGCGCTCGAACAGCAATTCCTTGGCAAACAGCAGCGTCCGGCCGGATTCGAGGATATCGTCGATCAACAGGACGTCGCGGCCGTGGACGTCGCTATCGATATCCTTGACGATGCGCACACCCTGCGAGACCGTACCGATGCCATAGCTCGACAGCGTGATGAACTCGACCTCCGGAGCAAGGCCGCTATCATGCAGGGCACGGATCAGGTCGGCGGCGAAGATGAACGACCCCTTGAGCACGGCGATGACGAGCAGGTCCTTGGTCGGGCCGTTGGCGATCTCCCGCGCCATCGAATGATTGCGCTCGGCGATCTGCTCGGCAGTGAAGAGCGGCTCGATATTTTTTCCGCGCACGACAGGCATAAGGGCTTGCTCCATGAAAAGAAGGGTAAGCCGTTAGCACATATGCGAGCGTGAAACAGCCTCGCAGGTTATGAAATTAACGCGGAATTAGCATCAAATGCCGCCAATCACCACTCTCGGCCGATCGCGGAGATGTTCAATCCGGCGTCTTGCACCGGTAAGGTCATGTCCAAACACGAAAGACGCGATAGCACCAATATCGTAGGCTCCGTGTGATCCGACATGCATCACTTTCCCGGCTCTAATTCCTGCGAGGCAATTGCAACTTGCTGCGAAGACATTATCGTCAAACGCGGAAGTTGAATCAACTCGTGACAGGAAGCAGTTGTGGCGATTTGCACGCATCCGGAATTTACCGAAGACCGCAGCCGGGAGCAGCGACTTTCCGTCCTGTTTCCCGGTGACATATTTCATGCCGACGACGACGAACGATGCATTCCATTGACATGTATCGTGGTCGGGCTGGATGCCGATACGATTTTCGCACGCAGATTAACGACACAGGAAAACCTGACTTTTGATCGCAGGACAGGAGCGATCTCGGGGAGCGATGCGGGATATCGAGGTGCGATTACTTCTATAGAACCGCTTCCGGCGGACAATCATGCGACCCTGATAGGGCTGGATCGCCGATACCGTTTGTCGAACAGGAGCACCGACAACACGAAGCTGACGCGGTCAGAGAAGGACACGTTGCTATTCCTTCCCGGCCATTACGCGAGCCATCCCATCAACGAACACACGCCGGCTTACGAGCGATCCGAACCAACCACATCGGTTGACCTCATTCTGAAGACTTTCGAAACGGGTTTCAGTCAGCTAGACCGTGGAGAAGCTGGCGCTCCCGACCGGTCAACAGATTGACCAACAAATGGCCGCGGTGCCTACTCTCCTCCTGGATACTGACAAATGAACTCTGGCGAGACTAAACTGAAGTCATTCTGGATAAAATACTGCACAAAGGAGGAATCGCATGAGCTCGCCGGTCTTCAAGATTTTAAGGCTACTTGATGAGGCTGGGATAAAATACCTCATCAGCAGGTATCGCGACGAGACAATCGATATTCACGCGACACTGGTCGGCGAGCGAATTGAGATATCGGTTTTCGAGGACGATCATGTGGAAATTTCCCGTTTCTTCGGAAATGAAAACGTTCTGAACGGCGACATCTTGTCCGACATTATCGCTGGATACGTGGGAGAAAACGAAAAGTAGGAGCGACACACGACGACCGGAATTTAAGTTTTTAACTATTTTCCGTTTCCGTGGGCCGTAACCAACCAGGACGCGCCGCAAGCCTGAGCGATCCAGTATGAAATAAAACGCCCGATGATCTGGTTCGAATTTCAGTTTCGTCCAGGTTTCCAGTGCTCTCTACGGCAGGAACGAAAGCCGGACCTCCGGCAGTTTTCCGCCGGCATGCTGCACACGGGCCGAGAAGCCCCGGCTTTGGCCGCCATAAATGACATCGGAGGGCGGATTGATGACGATGCTGGCGGTCAGCCGCTCGTCGGTGACGAGATCGGCGCGGATCGGTTGCACCGTCTGCGTCGTGCCGCTGTCGTTTTCGATGATGCCGTTAATATCAAGCACGCGCATGCCGTTCGCGTCGCGCGGCGTCACCGTCACATGGGTAAAATGCAGCGGCGCTCCGGAATAGGCAGGCTTGGCGGAAAGGCCGGAAAAGCCGCCCGCAAGCCCGAAGACGAGAACGGCGAGCGCCAGCACCAAACCTGCGAAGCTCCACAGCGAAGCGCGCTGCAGGAAGGATTCCAGATCGCGCAGGACAGCTGCCATTACGGGCGTCGGCAGCGCCTGTGCCGCCTGAGCGCCAGCCGCGCGCCTGCGGCTGTCGTTATAGGTCCTTGCGGAAAATTCCTTCGGTCGGACTTTGCCGAGCGTCACGAATTCGGCGTCGGAAATATCGGCGGGACGCGCCGCGCGGTATTGGCGGGCGGCAGGTTCCGGCGGCAGGAAATCATAGGCCTGGCCCGGTGTCCGGCGGCTGAAGGAGGATGCTTCCATGGTGGCTGCCTCGCAGATGTCCACATGGTTTCGCTGCCAGAGGAAATCTGGCATTGAAACGAATCCTGCTCAGTCGTAAATTTTAATGGTTAATGCTTCGCAAAGATCGCCATCAATCGGGCGTCTTTCCGGCAAAATTTACCGGCTGTTAACGGTGTTGGTTAACAAGTCACGCGGTGAAACCCACAACAGACTGAGCTGCCCGTTGATCCACTTCGAGAATGTCGGTTTGCGCTATGGCATGGGCCCGGAAATCCTCCGGGACCTGACCTTCGATATTCCGAAGAAATCCTTTCAGTTCCTGACGGGCCCATCGGGGGCCGGCAAAACCTCGCTGCTCAGGCTGCTTTTCATGTCGCTGCAGCCGACACGCGGCCTGATCCGCATGTTCGGGCGCGACATTTCCGAAATCCCGCGCCCCGAACTGCCGCTGCTGCGCCGCCGCGTCGGCATCGTCTTCCAGGATTTCCGCCTGCTCGATCATCTCACCACCTATGAGAATGTCGCCTTGCCCTTACGCGTGCGCGGCAAGGACGAGAGTTCCTACAAGACCGACGTCCTGGAATTGCTGAAATGGGTCGGCCTCGGCGAACGCATCAACGTGCTGCCGCCGGTACTCTCCGGCGGCGAGAAACAGCGCGCCGCGATCGCCCGGGCGCTGATGGACCGGCCGGAAGTGCTGCTTGCCGACGAACCGACAGGCAATGTCGACCCGCCGATGGCCAAGCGCCTGCTCAATCTTTTCCTTGAGCTGAACCGCCTCGGCACCGCCGTTGTGATTGCCACGCATGACCTGGCGCTGATGGAACAGGTGGAGGCCCGCCGCATGATCCTCTCGGGGGGGCATCTCGATATCTATGACTGAGCCCCCATCCAGAAACCCGGACAAGACGCCTGGCAAGGCGGAGCAGAAGCGGCCGGAAATGCGCGTACGCCCGACCGCGCCGATCCTGCCGCCGTCCAACATCCAGGGCAGCGCCCTGATGGTGGTGATATCGATCATGGCCTTTCTCGCCTGCCTGACGCTCGGCGGCGTCAGCATGGTGCGTTCGACGGCGGCAAGCTGGGAGAGCCAGATCTCCCGCGAGATCACCATCCAGATCAAGCCGGACGACAATCTCGACATGGAAAAGGCGCTGACCCAGGCGCGCGACCTGGCGCTGACCTTCGTCGGCACCAAGAGCGGCCAGATCGTCGACGAGGCGGCGACCGCCCGCCTGCTTGAACCCTGGCTCGGCCCCGGCCTCGATCTCAAGGATCTGCCCGTTCCCCGCCTCGTCATCATCACCATCGACGAGAGCAATCCGCCGGATTTCGATTCCATGCGGGCGCTGCTGAAAGACAGCATCCCGCAGGCCACCCTCGACGATCACCGCACCTGGGTCGACCGGCTGGTGTCCATGGCGCACACCACAGTCATGATCGGCACCGGCATCCTGCTGCTGGTCTTCTCGGCGATGGTGCTGACCGTCGTCTTCGCCACGCGCGGCGCGCTGTCGGGCAACCGCCACATCGTCGAAGTGCTGCATTTCGTCGGCGCCGAAAGCTCCTTCGTCGCCACCGAATTCCAGAAGCATTTCCTGAAGATCAGCCTCAAGGGCTCGGCGATCGGCAGCGCCCTTGCCGCGCTCTTTTTCGCCACCGCCGGCTTCTGGCAGAGCCGCACCCTGGCCACCCCGGAAACGGACCAGGCGACCGCGCTCTTCGGCACCTTCTCCGTCGGCGTGCTCGGCTATGCCGGCATCTTCGCGACGATGATCGTCATCGCCCTTCTGACGACGTTTACGGCGCGGCTGACCGTCATGCGGACGATCTATGAAATCGATACATTGCGCTCGGACCCGACACGCACCGACGGCATTGCGAGTTGATCGTGACCATGCCGTTTTGTCATGAAAGCGTCTGTTCCGCGCCGCAATCAGCGTATAGTCACGATTCATGACCATGGGAGACACGACACCCAACCCGATTCATCAGGACCCGGGGCTTGACCGCCCGGCGGCTCTGCCGCCGCGGCGCGGGCTGTTCCGCCGCCTGTTGCGCTGGGGCGGTTTCGCCTGCGTGCTGGCGATCGCGCTGGTGTTCGGCGGTTTCCTGCGGTTTGCCGATTCGGTCACGACGCTGAAGCCCCCGGCCGAACCGAAGGCCGATGCGATCGTGGTGTTGACGGGGGGCTACCAGCGCATCGACCAGGCCGTGGAGCTGCTGCAGAAAGGTGCCGGCAAGCGCTTGCTCATCTCCGGCGTCCACCCGACGACGACCCCGGCGCAGATCCGCAGGATGACGCAGGGCTCGGCCGATCTCTTCTCCTGCTGCGTCGATATCGGCTATGATGCGATCGACACGATCGGCAATGCCGAGGAAGCTTCGAACTGGATCCACGCCAAGGGCTATCGCAGCGTTCTGATCGTCACCAACAACTACCACATGCCGCGGAGCCTCGCCGAGCTTTCCTATGTCGATCCCGACATTGAGTTCATCGCTTATCCCGTGGTCAATTCGGATTTGAAGAGCCGCAACTGGTTCACCGACCCGAATGCGATGCGCGTCATGCTGGCCGAATATGTCAAAGTGCTGCTGACCGGCGCCCGCAACATCACCGGCTTCGGCCGCCACACCGGGCTGCGCTCGGCAAGCGCCTCGGGCGAGAACTGACGGTTTTACCAGAGCATGACGCCGAAAAGTGTGAGCGGTTTCCTCATGACATCACGCTCCAACTCTTTAATTTAAAACAGGATTCAGATTTTAGGCCCGGCCAAAAATCTGATTCCTGTTCTGGGACGTCATCAAACGCTTTTTATGGCGGGCAATATCGTGTAGGCCGGTCGCGTGAGCATGCCTCGGGAAAGTTTCATGATCGCCCTGCGTTCCGTCCTCTTCAACACGATCTTCTACGCCAATCTCATCATCCGGATGATCGTGCTCTCGCCCTATTATTTCCTGGCGCCGCGCCTGACCGCCTATGCGATCCCGAAGAACTGGGCGCGCTCCAATCATTGGTTGATGCGGGTGATCGTCGGCACCACCTTCGAGATCGAAGGCTTGGAGAACCTGCCGGATGGCAGCTACATTCTGGCGCCGAAGCACCAGTCTTTCTGGGATACCTATGCGCTGCTGCCCTGGCTGAAGGACCCGGTCTACATTCTGAAGCGCGAGTTGATGTGGATTCCGCTGTTCGGCTGGTATGCCAAGAAGCAGCGGGTGATCCCGGTCGATCGCGGCGCCCGCGGCAAGGTGATGGTGGAAGTGCTCAAGCGCACGAAGGAAGAGCTCTCGACCGGCCGCCAGCTGATCATCTATCCCGAGGGCACCCGCCGGCCGCCGGGCGCCGAGCCGGTCTATAAATACGGCATCGCCCGCATGTACCGCGATCTCGCCATCCCCGTGGTGCCGATCGTCATGCACCCCGGCCTGTTCTGGCCGCGGCGGAGCATTCGTCGTTATCCCGGCCATTTCAAGGTGAAGATCCTGCCGCCGATCATGCCGGGAATGGATCCGGACGCGTTTTTCGCCCATCTGATCGAAGTATCGGAGCGGGCAAGCGACGAGCTTCTGCTCGAAACCGTGGAACGCAATCCGCATGTGCCGCTGCCGCCGACAGCGCTCGAAAGACTGGCAGAGCTTCGTAAGCTGAAAGCAGCGACCGCTTAAATCAAGCGGCGCGCAGCCGCTCCACTTCGTCGACCACCTGTTCCAGCCAATGGTCGCGAATGCCCATCTGCTGCAGATGCGCCAGCGTGTTGAAGACATAGGCATCGTTGGGGCCCGACTGGCCCTTGGCCTCGTTCACCACCCGTGCCGCCGCCAGCGCGTCGAGCGTCCCGGCATATTGCTCGTGGTCGCGATCAGCGATGTAAGTCACCGCCTCCATCCGACGCCGGCCGGCAAGCTGCAGCTGCACCCGGCGTTCCAGGTAGACATTGGTCACCAGCTCGCGGGCGCGGAGATAATCGATCACCTCATCCCATTTTTCCGGGGAAATGCGGAACGCCATGCCGCGGCAGGCGCCGCCCCTGTCGAGGCCGAGAACCAGGCCGGGATTGTCGCGCGTACCGCGATGGACGAAAGAGCGGACGCAGAGCGAGCGCCTGTAGCCGTAGATCAGAGCCTCTGCCCGCTCCATGAATTCGAAGCCCGGATTCCACATCAGCGAACCGTAGCCAAATACCCAAAATTCGTCCATATCGCACGCCAGACCGGAATCACATTTGCGATTCACCATTGGAGAACATCATGGCAGCGTCAAGCCAATCCGGCAGCAGCCAATCCGGCAGCGGTAAGAAATTCTGGCTGCTGGGCGGCGGCATCCTCCTGGTGATCGCGCTTTATACCGGCGGCTGGTTCTATGCGGCATCGACGCTGAAGACCACGGTGCTGAAGGCGATCGCACCGCGCGACCAGGCCGGCGTCAGCGGCGAATGCTCCGATATCGAATTCCGCGGCTATCCTTTCCGGATCGGCCTGTTCTGCTCCAAGATCGATGTCGACGACACTGTCAATGGCGTCTCGGCCACCTTCGGCGCGCTGCGTTCGGCAGCCCAGGTCTATGCGCCCGGCAATATCGTCTGGGAGCTCGATTCGCCGGCCGAGATCCGTACCAGCAACGGCCTTTCGATCTCGGCGCAATGGGCAAACCTGCAAGCGAGCCTGGCGACGAGGCTCAGGGGCATCGACCGCAGCTCGACTGTCATCGAGGGTCTGAAGGCGACGGCGGTCTCCTCCTACACCGGCCAGACCATCAGTTTCGATGCCGCCCGCACCGAAATCCATCTGCGCCAGAACGGAGCCGATCTCGACGGCGCGATCTCCGTGCAGGATGCCAACACCGCGATCAAGGACTGGCCGCAGATCTTCCCGAAATTGTCTGCCAGCATCGATCTGACCGTCGCCGGCAAAGCCGGCCTGATCGACGGCAGTGACCCGAACGGCCTCAACGGTGCCTCCGGCGAACTGCGCCGCATCGTTGCCGACATCGGCGACGGCAAGGTGATGACGCTGACGGGCCCCTTCTCCTTCGACGAACGGGGGCTGCTCTCGGGAAAATTCAAGCTGGAGATCGAGCAGCTTGGTCCCTGGGGCGACAGCCTGAAACAGGCCTTCCCGGATATCGCCCCGACCGTCAAGACAGCGACGAAGCTGCTGCAGTCGCTGGCCGGCGGCAAGGACAAGGTCTCGGTCGATCTCGTCGTCGATCGCGGCAACGCCACCGTCAGCGGCTTCATCCCGCTCGGCCGGATTCCGCCGATCTGAGCCTGTCGCCTTTCAGGCTAAGCGCTTGATGAAAAAGACCTCCGGCACCGATTGGAGTCCAGGCAGCTCGATCGCGCCGGTTTCGGAAAATCCGTTGCGGCGATGCCAGTCCTGCGGCCGGCTCTCGTCGCATTCGCTCGAGGTCATCAGCAGGCGGGCGCCTTCGCCGCGCATCGCGTCTTCCCAGGCGAGAAACAGCGCCGTCCCGACGCCCGATCGGCGGTGGCCGGGCAGAACGCGGATCATTTCCATGTAGGGAACCCTGCCCCAGAAGCGGGAGAAGCGCAGGAAGCCGACGAATTCACCGGCCTCCCGGGCGACGAGATATTCGCCGAGCGCCACGCATCGCGATACCCATGCCTTGCCGGCACTGGCATCCTCGCGAGCCAGCCAGTCGATATCGGCCTGACTTGCGCTCGCCACCTCCACCATCGGACGCGGCTACTTCTTGTCCAGCGCGTGGGGGCGGCCGAAATCCGGTGCGTCGACATCCTGGCCGGCCTGGACGATCGAGCGGCGGATGGCGCGCGTGCGGGTGAAGAGTTCGAAGATCTTGTCGCCCTCGCCCCAGCGGATCGCCCGCTGCAGATAGGCGAGATCCTCCGAGAACCGCGCCAGCATTTCGAGGATCGCATCGCGATTGTGCAGGCAGACGTCGCGCCACATGGTCGGATCGGAGGCGGCAAGACGGGTGAAATCGCGAAAACCGGAGGCCGAATATTTGATAACCTCAGACTCCGTCACCGTCTCCAGATCATCGGCTGTGCCGACGATATTGTAGGCGATGATATGCGGCAGGTGCGAGACGATCGCCAGCACCTTGTCGTGATGCTCCGCATCCATCTCGTCGACCTTCGAGCCGAGCGCTTCCCAGAAGCTGCGCAGCCGTTTCAGCGCCGTCTCGTCGGTGCCGGCGACCGGCGTGAAGATGCACCAGCGGCTTTCGAAGAGACCGGGAAAGCCGGCATCGGGGCCGGATTTCTCCGTGCCGGCCAGCGGATGGCCGGGGATGAAATGCACGCCGGCCGGGATATGCGGCTGCATCTGCGCGATAACGGAGGCCTTGGTGGAGCCGACATCGGTAATGATTGCCCCGGGTTTCAGGCTTGCCGCGATCTCTTTCGCCACACTTTCCGAAGCGCCGACCGGCACCGAGACGATCACCAGATCGGCATCCTTGACGGCATCGGCCGAAGAGGTCGTGTAGCGGTCGCCGAGGCCGAGCTCTTCGGCCCGCTTCAGCGTATCGGGGCTGCGTGTGGCGACGACGATCTCCCTTGCAAGGCCGAGCCGCCGGATATCGTAGGCAAGCGAAGAGCCGATCAGACCGATGCCGATCAGCGCGATACGATCGAACTGCACGTTCATGCCTTGTGTCCCATAAATTCACTGAGCGCGTCGATGACGCCGCGGTTGGCCTCTTCGGGGCCGATGCTCATGCGCAGCGCATTGGAAAAGCCGTAACTGCGCACCGCGCGCAGGATGTAGCCGCGGCTCGTCAAGAGATCGTCGGCATCGGCGGCGCGCTTGCCGTCGATCTCGGGGAAATGGATGAGCACGAAATTGGCGACGGATGGCGTCACCTTCAGGCCGATCGCTTCCAACGCCTGGGTCAGCGTCTCCAGCCACATCTGGTTGAAGGAGACGGCCTGCTGAACGAAGGCCTGATCACGGATGGCCGCGGCACCGGCGGCGATCGCCGGCGCGTTCAGGTTGAACGGCCCGCGCACGCGGTTCACCGCATCGACGATCTCGGCCGGCGCATACATCCAGCCGACGCGCAGCGCCGCCAGTCCGTAGGCTTTCGAGAAGGTGCGGGTCATCACCACATTGGCATTGGAAGACACGACCTCGATGCCGGCTTCATAATCGTTGCGGCGGACATATTCGGCATAGGCGGCGTCGAGCACCAGGACGACATGTTTCGGCAGCCCGGCCTGCAGGCGGCGGATTTCGCTAACCGGGACATAAGTGCCTGTCGGATTGCCGGGATTGGCGATGAAGACGATCTTCGTTTTCTCCGTCACTGCGGCAAGGATCGCATCGACATCGACGGTGTGATCCTTTTCCCTGACGACCACGGGCGTGGCGCCGGCGCCCTGGATCTGGATCTTGTAGACCAGGAAACCGTGCTCGGTGATGATGCCCTCGTCGCCGGCGCCGAGATAGACATGGCAGAGCAGGCCGAGCAGCTCGTCGGAACCGTTGCCGCAGAGGATGTTTGCCGGGTTGAGGCCATGCACGGCGGCGATCGCCTCGCGCAATTCCACCGCCTGCCCGTCCGGATAACGCCCCAGATTGTCGGCAGCCGTCTTGAAGGCTTCGACCGCCTTCGGGCTGGCGCCGAGTGGCGTTTCGTTGGACGAAAGCTTGTAGACGCGGGCAACCCCCGGCGCATGTTCCTTGCCCGGCACATAGGATGCGATATCGAGAATACCGGGACGCGGAACGGGCTTGCTGATCTCTACGCTCATGGGTCGACCTTGGAATTGCCGGAAAGGACCACGTGGCATTAAAGCGGAATGCCGGTCTTGTCGAGAGCCGGGACGGTGTCACCGGTTGCGCGTGGTAGGCACGCCGTGGGGTGCCAGAACCGGCACGAAAACGCGGCGGGAGGCGCGTGCGGCGACCGGCAGCCCCTGATAGAGCCGCTTCTGCGCCTCGACGATGATGACGCCTGAAAAAGCCGGCCACAGCGTCCGGCCGATCCGCTCGAAGGCGCGGCGAAGCCGCAGGATGGTCCTGAGCTTCGAGGGCGGGAAGAACAGCGCTTCGGCCGTCGCGCCGGGGGTGAAATTCGTCTCGCGCAGCAGATGCGTCAGCTGACCGCGGGAATAGGGCCGGCCCGAGCCGAAGGGCGTATGTTCCATCCGCGCCCAGACGCCGCGCCGGTTCGGCACGACGATGACCAGCCGTCCGCCCGGCGCCAGCACCCGCCAGAGTTCCTTCAGCGTTTCGCGCGGGCTTTCGGCAAATTCCAGTGAATGCACCATCAGCACCCGGTCGATCGAGGAATCCGGCAGCGGCAACTCCTCGTCGAAGACCAGTGTCGTCGACGACAGCGAGCCCATCGGCCAGTTCACCGCGCCCTGCCCGGCCGGCATGAAGGCGAAGGTCCGCTCGGTGTCGGCCTGGAAGCGGTCGAGGAAGGGCACGGCATAACCGAGGCCGACCAGCCGCTCCTGCGGCAGCCGGACCCAGAGCGACGACAGCGCCATGGCGATCGACTGCTCGGCAAGACGCCCGAGCTCGGAGTGGTAGAACTGGCGTAGGTCGACGATATCGGCGTGCATTGCGACAAATGTTATCAGCGGGCGGTTGGACTTCAAGGCCGGACCCTCTACATTTCCGCGAGACTCGCATGACAAGGGACTATTGCACGATGAAACCTTTGGAATTGGACGTTTTTCTCTGCCGCACCGACAATTTCGGCGTTCTCGTCCACGACCCGGAAACTGGATTTACCGCGGCGATCGACGCGCCGGAGGAGGCGCCGATCCTGCAGGCGGCGGCACGCCGCGGCTGGAAGATCACCCATATCTTCACCACCCATCACCACACCGACCATGTCGCCGCCAACCTGGCGCTGAAGGAGCAGTTCGGCTGCGAGATCATCGGCCCGATCAACGAGGCGATCGCCATCCCCGGGCTCGACCGGACGATGGCCGATGGCGACAGCTTCCTTTTCGGCGATCACACCATCAACGTCATCGAGACACCCGGCCACACCGCCGGCCATATCTGCTATCACTTCGTCGACGACAAGCTGCTCTTTGCCGCCGACACGCTGTTCGCGCTCGGCTGCGGCCGGCTGTTCGAACGCCCGGCGGCCGACATGTGGCATTCGCTGCAGAAGCTTGCCGTGCTGCCCGATGAGACCGCCGTCTATTTCGGTCACGAATACACTTTGTCCAACGCCCGCTTCGCACTGACGGTCGACCCCGGCAACGAGCGGCTGAAGAGCCGCGCCGCCGAGATCGAGGCCTTGCGCGCCGACGGCAAATTCACCATCCCGACGACGCTGGGGCTGGAAAAGGAAACCAACCCCTTCCTGCGCGCCGCCGATCCGGCGATCCGCCGCAATCTGCTGATGGAAGGCAAGACCAATGAAGAAGTCTTTGCCGAGATCCGCAAGCGCAAGGACAATTTCTGATGTCGCCCGAGGACATCATCCGCGCACTCGCCATGCAGCCGCATCCGGAAGGCGGCTGGTACGCCGAGACCTTCCGCGATATGGCAGGCGGAGAACGCGGCCATTCGACGGCGATCTATTACCTCCTGACCAGGGGACAGCGTTCGCACTGGCATCGCGTCCATGACGCGGTGGAGGTCTGGCATTATTACGCCGGCGCGCCGCTTTCGCTGCACCGCTCTGAAGACGGAACGGCAAGCGAGACCCTGACGCTCGGAACCGATCTGGCGGCCGGCGAGCGGCCGCAGGCGATCGTTCCCGCCAATTGGTGGCAATCGGCCGAAAGCCTCGGCGATTTCACCCTTGTGGGATGCACCGTCTCGCCCGGCTTCGAATTTTCGAGCTTCGAGATGGCCTCGCCGGGCTGGACGCCCGGCGGCTGAAATCATTCCGCCGCCACGGCCGGCTGGATCTTGCGGCGGAACATCTCCCGGGCGGCGAGCGCCGCGCCGCCGGTGACGAGCAGGCAGGCGAGCGCGATGCGCCAGCTCGGCTCGGCAAAGCCGAACAGCGTCAGGATCAGCGTCGACAGCAGCGGTGCGGCATAACTTGCCGCGCCGAGGATCTGAATATCGCCGTTCTTGACGCCGTAATCCCAGGCATAGAAGGCGGCGCCGACCGGCAGGAGGCCGAGCCCGGCGACGGCGAGCCATTCGAAACCCGTGGCCGGCCAGACGGTCGTCTCCAGGCCGAGATGGCAGAAGAGCGACAGGATCGAGGTCGCCAGGCAGAAACCGGTGACGACATCGGTGGAGACGGCGTCGAAACGCCGGGTCAGCAGCGAGTAACCGGACCAGGTGAAGGCGCAGAGGAAAGCGGCGGTGTAACCGACGGCATAGGCGCCGTTGAAATCGATGCCGTTGCGGCCGACGATCAGGAAGGTGCCGCAAAGCCCGGCCAGAGCGCCGGCCACATGATACCAGCGCAGCCGTTCGCCCGGCAGCAAGGCCGAGCCGACGACGATCAAGAGCGGCCAGAGATAGGCGATCAGCCCCGCCTCGACCGCCGGCGCGTTTCTGAGCGCGGTGAAATAAAGGAAATGATAGCCGAACAGGCCGGAAATGCCGGTTAGCCAGACCTTGGCCGGCTGCTTCAGCAGCGCCAAGCGTGAGGGATTGAGGATCAGCACGGCGAGGCCGGGAAGGCTGCCGACCGCAAAGCAGACCGCCGAAAGCTGGAACGGCGGCATCTGGCCGGAGGCGGCCGTGAACAGCGCCAGGAACGACCACATCAAAATGGCGGTAAAACCGATCAACGTCGCGCGAAGCTTCACCCGTCCCCCTTTGCCGGAGGATGACCTCCGTCAGCTGCTGCCGTATTTGACGGCAGTGATCGTCACCATTCCATATTCGGTGGGAATGCGCACATAGACCGGAGCATATACATTTGCCGCGTCAGACTTGGCAAACCAGATTTCCATCCGGTCGCTCTTGCTCAGATAGACAATATCCTTGCGGCCCTTCTTGTAGCCCGAGCGCGGCACGAAGCGGACGCCGCAGACGGTGGCCTTGCCCTTGAAGCCGTTGGTCGAAAAATCCTCATCGCCCTTCGGCGACAGCACCAGATCCATGCGCGTCTCGCCGTCGAAGATCGGCAGCGTCTGCGAGCAGACCTTGGTGTCGCCGGTGAAGACCAGGCCGGAGATCGGATCGAGCACCGAGCGCATGTCGCGCGGCGTCACGTCGATCCAGTTCTTCGGCCGCTTCGGCGGCGGGGTCGTCGTCGCCGAGACAATGTCGCCGTTGCGGTAGCTGACCTCGTAGACCCGGGCCTTCTTGCCGCTCTTGTAGTAGAGCGAATAATTCTGCGCTTGCAGCCTGTCGTTGCGCACGACGCCGGTGACGCTGGTTTTGGCCGATATCGTCGTGATCAGATCGGCAAGCCCGGCCGAGTTGATGCTGCCGGCGATCTTATAACTGTGATCGTCCTCGATCTTGGTCAGGAAGGCGGCGCGCGCGATCGGCAGGCCGGCAAGCGTCACCCGATATTCCGTCCGATGCTGGATTTCGGCCGCCGATGCCGGTATGGCAAAAAACGCTGCGATGGCCGAAATGAAAATCCGTCTGCCCGAATGAGCCATGAGTGAAGCCTTGTCTTGCCGCGCGCCGGCAGCCTTTGCTACGGCGCTCTATACTCCTGCCGTGAAGCGAAGAAAACAGCAGCTTTTTGACGGAATTGCGGGAAAGTCCAAGGTTTGGCTTGACGCGCGCGGCCTGCCTGACTATAGAACCGCAACTTTCCAATCATGCCCGTTGGATTGCGCGCCTGGTTTTGACCGGGGATGGCAATTCGATGGCCGACAAAAACAAGAATAGGTGTTCCATGTCCCGCGTGTGCGAATTGACCGGCAAGGCCGTCCTGACTGGTAACAATGTCAGCCATGCCAACAACAAGACCAAGCGCCGGTTCCTGCCGAACCTGTGCCAGGTCACGCTGATCTCCGACGCTCTCAACCAGCGTTACCGTCTTCGCGTTTCGGCTGCTGCCCTTCGCTCGGTCGAGCATCGCGGCGGCCTCGATGCCTTCCTGCTCAAGGCCAGCGAAACCGAGCTGTCGATGCGCGCACGCCTGCTGCGCCGCCAGATCGTCAAGAAGACCGCCGAAGCGGCTGTTGCTGCCTAAGCTTCTGCTCTTCTTTCATACGGCTTCGAAAGGCTTGCACGGATGACCTCCGGTCAAGCCTTTTGTTTTGCCGGTCCGTCTCTCCAACTGGTGGCATCACCCAGGATAAAAAAATGCTGAAGACCCGCTATACCATTGCCTATGTCGCACTGATGACGCTCGTCGTCGTCGCCTCCAATTTCCTCGTCCAGTTTCCGCTGAACGCCGAAGTCGCGGGCATCAACCTGGCCGACATCCTGACCTGGGGCGCCTTTTCCTATCCGGTCGCCTTCCTGATCACCGATCTGACCAACCGCCAGTTCGGCCCGCAGGCCGCCCGCAAGGTCGTCCTTGCCGGCTTCGTTGTCGGCGTGACGCTGTCCTTCTTCACCTCGGTGCCGCGCATCGCGATTGCCTCCGGCTCGGCCTATCTCGCCGGGCAGCTGCTCGATATCGCCGTCTTCAACCGCCTTCGCCGCCAGGCCTGGTGGCGCGCCCCGCTCGTCGGCTCGCTGATCGGCTCGGCGCTCGATACGGTGATGTTCTTCTCGCTGTCCTTCGCCGCGTTTTTCGTCTTCCTCGGCCCGAACGAGCCCTTCGCGCTGGAGGCAGCCCCTGTCCTCGGCGTTTTCGCCGCTGAGGCGCCGCGCTGGATCTCCTGGGCGCTCGGCGATTTCGCCGTCAAGATGATCGTCGGCCTCGTCATGCTCTTGCCCTATGGCGCGCTGATGAACGTGCTGCGGCCGATGCAGGCGGCCCGCGCCAGCTGAGCTAACTACCGACGCCGCCGGACCGCTCCGGCGGCGATGGCAGGATGCAGAACAACCTGCGCCGCCAGCTCGTCGATCTCAAGCGATGAATCGAGCCGCAGCACCGGTGCCATCTGCGTTGCCAGCCATTGCTCATGCGCTGCCAGGCTGCGGCGTTCGGGACCGGCCGTATCGTAGCTTGCCGCCCATGCGAGGAATTGCCCGCTTTTCACTTCCATGTCGCCGCCCGGCCCAATCCTGTCTCCGTATCGGGCGGTCTCGCGGGCGCGGATGCGCATCATCCGAAGCTCCGGCTCGATCCTGAGGAAGACGATCAGATCATAAAGCGGCTCGAGCGGCCCGCCCCATTTCAGCGCCGATCCTGATAGAACCCAGCCGCCGGGCCGGCCCGTCTCCTCGAGCAGCAGCTGGATGCGCTGATCGGCATCCCGCGGCATCGTGAACGGCGGATCGGTCGGCAGCCAGAAGAAGTCGTCGGTGTCGAGATGGGCGATATCGAGCCTGTCGGCGAGCGCAAGACCGAGCGATGTCGTGCCGGAACCGGACGCGCCCATGACATGAATGCGCACCATGATCGTCTCCGAAACAGCTTCCCCGTGCAGCAGGCGAGATAGCCGAGGCATATGACGTCAATTTGACGCCGGTCGCTCCGAGAGCCGGAATTCCAGCATCAGGTTGCGCTGCAGGATCGAATGATTATCGTCCGACACCAGAATGAGATGGGTGGTGCCGTCGGCGGCCTGGAAGGCGTCGAGCCCTTCCATATTGTCGATCTGCGAGTTGAAATTGCCTTCGAGCAGCAGTTCGCCGTCGACGACGGCCCCGGGCCTGATATCGGCGCCCTTGACGCGCCGAAGACGCATGCCGATGCCTTCGGCCATGTTGAAGCGGCGCTCCAGCAGCAGCAGGTCGCCGTTCGGCAGGAAGGCGCCATCGGTGACGTCGAAGCTGCCGTCGCGCACGACCGTAAACCGCCCTTTCAGCGGCCCGCTCAGAATGGCCGCCAGCCGGTTGCCGTCGCTGTCGAGACCGCGTTCGGAGACGATGACCACGCCGCCCTTGAGCGGGCTCGATGCGGGCGCGACGGTGATGGTCTCGATGCCGCGGTTCTCGCTCAGCATCTTGCGCGGAATGAGGATCGGCAAAGTAGCGATCGCGCTCGATTCGGCAAAACCCGGATCGGGGTAGACATCGACGCGGTGATCCTGCTCGAAGGAGACCAGGATCCGGTCGCCGTCCAGCGCCAGGCCCTCGGCATCCATATGCCCCTTGCCCTCGAAGCTGCGCCCGGCGCTGTTCTTCATCGGGGTGATCTCGACATCGGCAAGGCCGGAAAGCCTGCCCTTGACGTCGCGTTCGACACTGCCGGTCAGCCACTGGCCGGTGTCGAGCACCACGACGAAATGTTTTTGATCCGGCCGGAAGCGGATGGAGGAGAGCGAGCCGAACAGCGCTTTGCTGGAGACCATCTCCAGGCCGCCGAGAAATTCCAGCGAGCCGAACGTCGTCTGCGAAGAGCCGATCTTGAAATCGGAGATTTGCCGGCTAATGACCGGCACGTCGCCGGCCCATGCGGGGCAAGCGCCGGCGGCGATGCAGAAAGCGATCAACGCCGCACGGCGAACGCGCTTACCAACCATGTTTCCTTCAGCCGCGTCAGCCGGCACGACGGAGCCGGCCGCCGCGCGGCTGGGTCGATTGATCTTCGAACAGCGATGCGAGCTGCTCGGTCATCGCGCCGGCGAGCTCGTCGGCATCGACGATGGTCACGGCGCGGCGATAGTAGCGCGTCACGTCGTGACCGATGCCGATCGCCAGCAATTCCACAGGCGAACGCGTCTCGATCTGCTCGATGACGGCGCGCAAGTGCCGCTCGAGATAATTGCCCGGATTGACCGACAGCGTCGAATCGTCGACCGGCGCGCCGTCCGAGATCATCATCAGGATGCGGCGCTGCTCGCGGCGTGCGAGCAGGCGGTTATGCGCCCAGATCAGCGCCTCGCCGTCGATATTTTCCTTGAGCAGCCCCTCGCGCATCATCAGCCCGAGATTGGCGCGTGCCCGCCGCCAAGGCGCATCGGCCGATTTGTAGATGATGTGGCGCAGATCATTGAGGCGTCCCGGCGTCTGCGGCTTGCCGCCGGCAAGCCAGCTTTCGCGCGCCTGCCCGCCCTTCCAGGCCTTGGTGGTGAAGCCGAGGATCTCGACCTTGACGCCGCAACGCTCCAGCGTGCGGGCGAGAATATCGGCGCAGGTGGCAGCAACCGTGATCGGCCGGCCGCGCATCGAACCGGAATTGTCGATCAGCAGCGTGACGACCGTGTCGCGGAACTGCGTGTCGCGCTCCATCTTGAAGGAAAGCGCCTGCATCGGATCGATGATGATGCGCTGCAGCCGGGCCGGATCGAGATAGCCCTCTTCCAGGTCGAAATCCCAGGAGCGGTTCTGCTGCGCCATCAGGCGGCGTTGCAGCCGGTTGGCCAGGCGGCCGACCGCGCCCTGCAGATGCGCCAGTTGCTTGTCGAGGAAAGCGCGCAGGCGCTCGAGTTCGGCCGCGTCGCAGAGTTCCTCGGCGGTGATGATCTCGTCGAACTCTTCGGTAAAGACGTGATAATCGACCTTCTCGTTGAAATCGGAGAAAGGCGTGTTCGGACGGCGGGTCTCGCCCGGCGTTTCCGAATCGTCCTCGCCCTCTTCCATCATGTCGTCGTCGGAAATTTCGGCGCCTTCGGTCTCGCCGTCCTCCATCTGCTCGTCGGCGACTTCGCTGTCCTCGACCGGGGCGGCATCGGTGCCGGCATCCTCGTCGACCTCGTCCTGATCCTGCTCGTCGCCGCTCGGCTGGTCTTCCTGATCCGACTGGTCGTCATTGTCGGCGTCGCTGTCGTCGTCGCCGTATTCCTCGGCCATTTCCATGGCCGACAGCATGTTGCGGATAACCTTGGCGAAGGCCTGCTGATCGTTGATCGCGCCCGACAGATTGTCGAGTTCGGCTCCCGCCTTGTCCTCGATGAAGCCGCGCCAGAGGTCGAGCACCTTGCCGGCGGTTTCAGGCGGGCGCTGGCCGGTCAGCTTCTCCCGCACCATCATCGCGACGGCTTCGCCGACCGGTGCGTCTTCCTGGCGCTCGATGCCGGTGAAATTCGCCTTGGAATATTTCTCTTCCGTCATGGAGCGCAGGTTCGACGCCATGCCCTCCATGCGCAGCGCGCCGATCGATTCGACACGCGCCTGCTCGACGACATCGAAGATCGCCCGGGCGTCCGAGCCCTGCGGCGCCATCGTCGCGTGCATCTTCTCGTCATGGCAGGCAAGGCGCAGCGCCATGGAATCGCCGAGCCCGCGGGTGACCGCCAGCTCATGCGCCGTCGGCCGCTTGGAAAGCTCCGGCAGCCGGATGCGCTCGCCGGTCATCCCCGGCCGTTCATTGGCGAAGGTCACCTCGACATCGCCGTCGCCGGCGATCGAGCGCACGCAGCCGGTTATCGCCCGGCGCAAGGGCTCGACGTCGACGGGCGCGCCGGGCTTTGCTTTCGAATTGTCACCGCGAGCTGCCATGATCGGTCGGTCTCAGGCTCCGAGAACGATATTGGCGGCACTTTCCTTCAGCTCGACGCCGAAGGCGCGCTGATAGTGCTCGGCGACCAGAGGACGCTCCAGCTCGTCGCACTTATTGAGGAAGGTGACGCGGAAGGCGAAGGCGAGATCACCGAAGATCTCGGCATTCTCGGCCCAGGTGATGACGGTCCGCGGGCTCATGACGGTGGAGAGATCGCCGTTCATGAAGGCAGCGCGCGTCAGATCGGCGACGCGGACCATCTTCGACACGGTCTCGCGGCCTTCCCTGTCCTTGCCGAAGCTCTTCACCTTGGCGGCGACGATGTTCACTTCGTGATCATGCGGCAGATAGTTCAGCGTCGTCACGATCGACCAGCGGTCCATCTGCGCCTGGTTGATCTGCTGCGTGCCGTGATAGAGGCCGGTGGTGTCGCCGAGGCCGATCGTATTGGCGGTCGCAAACAGCCGGAAGGCAGGGTGCGGCCGGATGACGCGGCTCTGGTCGAGCAGCGTCAGGCGGCCGGAGGATTCCAGCACGCGCTGGATGACGAACATCACATCGGGACGGCCGGCATCATATTCGTCGAAGACCAGCGCGACATTGTGCTGATAGGCCCAGGGCAGGATGCCGTCCTTGAATTCGGTGACCTGCAGCCCGTCCTTGACGACGATCGCGTCCTTGCCGACCAGATCGATACGGCTGACATGGCTGTCGAGGTTGATGCGCACGCAGGGCCAGTTGAGCCGCGCCGCCACCTGCTCGATATGCGAGGATTTGCCGGTGCCGTGATAGCCGGAGATCATCACGCGGCGGTTATGGGCAAAGCCTGCGAGAATGGCGAGCGTCGTCTCGCGGTCGAAGAGGTAGTCGGGGTCGAGATCAGGCACATAGGCGTCGCCCTTGCTGTAGGCGGGAACGCGGATGTCGGAATCGATGCCGAAGGTCTCGCGGACCGAAACGGTGGTATCGGGCAGTTCTGCTATATCAAGGTCGATCTTGCTCATCATGTCTCCAAGGCGGGTGATGCCACCCGGCCATACTGTCTCAGGCCATGTCGCAACCGTGACGCCGCGATTTAATTCCGCGCCCGTCCAGGTCGGAACGTCGGCGATACTTCTCCGGGACTGAAACGAAACCTCGGCGGGATGATGTCCGCATGCGAGCATTCTTGAAAGAGTCCCGGACAAGAAACGCCGCGTCCGGAAGGTCGGCGGAGGCGATGTCGGGAAAACGCACAAATATGAGCCGCGTTTGCCTGCGGCCTCAGCCGATTTGGACCATACCCGATTGAAGCCCAAGAGCAAGGACGGGAATTAACAAAAACCGTTCTGCTTCAACAATTGATAGGCCTGGATGACGGCGCGGAAACGCTCCTCCGAGCCGCGGTCGCCGCCATTGGCATCCGGATGGTGCTTCTTGACCAGTTCCTTGTAGCGGCTCTTGATCTCCGCCGAGGTCGCACTGGCGTCGAGCCCCATCGTATCGAAGGCCTTGCTTTCCAGCGATTTCAGTTTGCGCGCCTGCGGAAAACGCGGCCCGCTGCCCTTGCCGCCTTCCTTGACGAAGCCGAAGGGATCGCGAACGCGGGTATAGGCGCCGGAGCGCACCTCCGAATGCAACGGGCTGTCCTTCGCCGACTTGTTGACGCCGACGGTCCAGGTCGGCCGGTGGCCGGTGATCGCCTCTTTCTGATAGCGGGCGATCTCGCCGTCCGACAGACCGGAGAAATAATTATAGCCCTTGTTGTAGTCCTTGACGTGCTCGAAGCAGAACAAAAAGAACTGGCCTTCCGCATTGCGTCCGACAGGAGCGCGATGCAAGCCTTTCTTGTCGCAGCCGTCCCACTGACAGGTAGGCGGCGCCTGCTCTGCCTCCGGCTGGCGTTTGCGGCGTGTTCGGATGCTATCGAAGTATTTTGAATCAAGTGTCATGACGGCGCTAATTATGAGGCTGTCGCGACGCGACAACAAGAATTGACAAACGGGTTTGTTGCTGGCTTGGTGGGAACCCTTTTCGCGAAGCAGCAAGACCGAATGATGACCCTGCGAACCCGCATCGAAGAAAAACTAGTCGAAGCCTTCGCGCCCGAACGCCTGAGCGTCATCGACGAAAGCCACCTGCATGCCGGCCATCAGCCCGATATCACTGGCACCGGCGAAACCCACATGCGGGTGCGGATCGTTTCGGCAAAATTCGCCGGCCTGTCGCGGCTGGCGCGCCACCGGGCGATCACCGACCTGTTGAAACCGGAACTCGATGCCGGCCTGCATGCGCTGGCCCTCGAACCGGCAGCACCCGGCGAGCCGACCCGCTGGTAGCTTAGCCTATATGGAGACTGATCACCCGCAATCCAAGCCGGGTCAGGACGGTTTTGCGCCGTCTTCCCCGGCCGGGCGGATGCGCAGCTTGGTGATGCGGTTCTTTTCCCGCTTCATGACGACGAAGCGCTTGCCGTAAAAAGTGAAGGCTTGGCGCTCTTCCGGGATGGTCATCGATTCATGGATGACCAGGCCGGCAATCGTCGTTGCCTCCTCGTCGGGCAGGTGCCAGTCGAGCGCGCGGTTCAAGTCGCGGATCGGCACGCCGCCGTCGACGACGACGGAACCGTCGGCCTCCTGGCGCACACCCTGGATCTCGATATCGTGCTCATCGGAAATATCGCCGACGATTTCCTCGAGAATATCCTCCAGTGTGACGATGCCCTGCACCTCGCCATATTCATCGACGACGACGGCAAAATGCTGCTTGCGGCGCAGGAAGGCGTTGAGCTGATCTTCGAGATTGGTGCTGTCGGGCACGAACCACGGCTTCTGCGCGATTTTGACGATATCGAGGTTCTGCGGCTCCATGTTCGGCTCGGCCAGTGCGCGCAATAGATCCTTGGCGTGGACGACGCCGATGATGTTGTCGATCGTGCCGCGCCACAACGGCATGCGCGTATAGGGGCTTTCAAGAATGGCGCGCACCACCGCCTCAGGCGGATCGTCGGCGTTGATCGCCCGCATCGCCGTGCGGTGGACCATGATATCCGACAGTTCGAGCTCGCTGAGATCGAGCACGCCGCCGAGGCGGTCGCGGTCGGCCTTCACCACCGATCCCTCGCGGTGCAGGAGGTCGACGGCGCCGCGCAGCTCCTCATGCGCCGTCAGCATCGATACCTCGCGCGAGAGGTTGATGCCGAACAATGCCAGGATCCGGCGGACGATCGCATTGACGAAGGAGGAAATCGGGCCGACGACGAGAACGAAGAGCCTGGCGGGAACAGCGATCGCAAGCGCGAAACGGTCGGGTGTCGAAATCGCCCAGCTCTTCGGCAGCACTTCGGCGAAGATGACCAGGATGACGGTCATCGCCAGCGTCGCCAGCGCCACGCCGGAACTGCCGAACAGCCCGAGGAACAGGCTGGTGGCAATCGAGGAGGACAGGATATTGGCGAGATTGTTGCCGATCAGCAGCGCGCCGATCAGCCGGTCGCGCCGCTCGATCAGTTGCCGGACGAGACCGGCGCGTTCGTCGCCGTTGACCTCAAGCGTATGGATGCGGCTGCGCGAAACCGCGGTCAGCGCCGTTTCCGAGCCGGAAAAGAAGGCGGACATCAGCACGAGCGCCGTGATCGAAAGGATCTCCGGCCAATATGTCGCAAGAAATGCCAGAGCGCCTTCGACGGTCATCAGGGGTGTTTTTCCCTGAGAAAGCTGATCACCTCGGAGGCCGGAACGTCGTCGGCGACGAAGGACTGGCCGATGCCGCGCGTCAGGATGAAGGTGAGCTGGCCGCTCTTGACCTTCTTGTCCTGGGCGATCGCATCCATCAGCACCTCGGCCGGCGGCAGCTCGCCCGGAATGTCGGACATGCGGGTCGGCAGGCCGACCTCCTTGAGGTGCACCTCGACGCGCCGCGCATCGTCCGGGCTCGCAAGGTTCATCCGTGCGGAAAATTCATGCGCCAGCACCATGCCGATCGAGACGCCTTCGCCATGCACGAGGCGGGCGCTGTCATAGGCGGTCGCCGCCTCCAGCGCATGGCCGAACGTGTGGCCGAGATTGAGCAGCGCCCGCTGACCGTTCTCGCGCTCGTCGGCAACGACGACATCGGCCTTCGCCTGGCAGCTGGCGGCAATCGCCTCGATGCGGGCCGAGCCGCCTGCAAAAACCGCTTTCCAGTTGGCTTCCAGCCAGGCGAAGAAATCCGGCTTGTCGATCAGCCCGTATTTGGCGACCTCGGCGTAGCCGGCGCGGAATTCGCGCTCGCTCAGCGTATTCAGCACGTCGCTATCGGCCAGAACCAGATCCGGCTGATGGAAGACGCCGATCAGGTTCTTGCCGTGGCGGGAATTGATGCCGGTCTTGCCGCCGACGGAGGAATCGACCTGCGCCAGCAGCGAAGTCGGCACCTGCACGAAGCGCACGCCGCGCCGCACGATCCCTGCCGCAAATCCCGAGAGGTCGCCGATGACGCCGCCGCCGAGCGCGATGACGCAATCATTGCGCTCGACGCGGGCTTCGAGCACCTTGTCGCAGGCAGTCATCAGATGTTCGAAGCTCTTGGTCTTCTCGCCGGCCGGCAGGACGACCGCGGCCGAGGCGATGCCCGCTTCATCGAGACTTGCGACGAGCGCCTTGAGATAGAGCGGCGCGACATTTTCGTCGGTGACGACAGCCGCCTTGCGCCCCTTGAGGCGGGAGGCGATCTCGGCGCCGGCCCGCGCGATCAGCCCCGGCCCGATCAGGATATCGTAGGCGCGCTCGCCGAGCGGCACATGCACAGTCTGGACGGCGGCGGAGGGTATCGCATTCATGAGGCTGCATTTTCCTTCTGGGCTTCGATCAGCGCCTGCAGCACCTCGTCGGCCATGATTTCCTTGCGCACGTCGCGCGAGAGCACGGTGAGGTCGGCCAGCGCATAGATCGGGTAGCGCGCGTTCATCAGGCCTTCGAGCGTCTGCCTAGGGTTTTCGGTCTTGAGCAAGGGCCGGTTGTCGCGCTTGTTGACCCGCTCCCAGAGCACGTCGAGATCCGCCTTCAGCCAGACGGAAACGCCGCCCTTCTTGATGTGCCTGCGCGTCCGCTCGTTGATGAAGGCGCCGCCGCCGGTGGAGACGACCCGCGGGCCGCTCCTGACGAGCCGCTTCATCACCCGCGTTTCCAGCGCCCGGAATTCTTCCTCGCCATAGGCCGCGAAAAGTTCGGGGATCGTCATGCGCGACACCCGCTCGATTTCGTGGTCGCTGTCGATGAAGGGAATGCCGAGCTGGCTGGCGACGATGCGCCCCACAGCGGATTTTCCCGCACCCATCAGCCCGACGAGGATCAGATTGCGTGAACCGAGCGCGGCGCGAGCTCTGTCTTTCAGGCTGTCAGCAACGGTCAGCAGTGGTTCACTCATCGGTCCATTCACACTTTGTTTGCAAACCGTATCGACAAATGCAGATGGAGCGTCAAGTCGCGGACAAGGGAATCATGGCTTGAATAGCGCTTCTTGCACTTGCAGATACGCTTCTTATAACAGAAGCAGAGCATGAAGGAGTTGCCGGATGCCGACCCTGTTCCGTTTTCTGTTCGTCTGCGCGATCCTCGCCGGGACGGTCTACGGAGCGATGTGGGCGCTTGTGACCTTCGTCGAGCCCGAGCCGCGCGACGTGACGATCCGCATTCCGTCCGAGCGGGTCAATCCGCCGGCGACGGGCGCGATTGGCACGACCAGGAAGTGACCGGCATGGTGGATCTGAGCCGCGTCCATGTGGAATCCTTCCTGGAGATGATGAGCGCCGAGCGCGGCGCGGCCGCCAACACGCTGCAATCCTATGAACGCGACCTCGAGGATATCCATTCGTTCCTGACCGGGCGCAGCGTGCGGCTGACCGAAGCCGCTTCCGCCGATCTTTCCGCCTATCTCGCCTCGCTCGCCCGAAAGGGTTTCAAACCCTCTTCCCAGGCGCGCCGGCTTGCCGCCATGCGGCAATTCTACAAGTTCCTCTATGCCGAGGGCCTGAGAACCGATGATCCCACCGGCATTCTCGACGCGCCGAAGAAGGGCCGTCCGCTGCCGAAGACGATGGGCGTCGAGGAAGTCGGCAAGCTGCTTTCACAGGCCGAGGCCGAGGCAGGCGATGCGACGCCCGGCCAGTTGCAGCGCCTGCGCATGCTGGCGCTGCTGGAGCTGCTCTATGCCACCGGCATGCGTGTCAGCGAACTGGTTTCGCTTCCCGCCCGCGTGCTCGATCAGGAAGGCCGTTTCCTGATGATCCGCGGCAAGGGCAACAAGGAGCGGCTGGTGCCGCTGTCGCAATCGGCGATAGCCGCGCTGAAATCCTATGGGCGCCTGCTGGCGGCGGAAAGTGCCGCGGCGAAGGCCCCTCAGGAAAGCCCATGGCTGTTTCCAGCCGCCTCGAAGGAGGGCTATCTGCCGCGCCAGGTTTTCGCCCGCGACCTGAAGAACCTGGCGATCCGCGCCGGCCTGACGCCGTCGATGATCTCGCCGCATGTCATGCGCCACGCCTTTGCCAGCCATCTGCTCGCCAATGGCGCCGACCTGCGCGTCGTGCAGGAACTCCTCGGCCATTCGGACATTTCGACCACACAGATCTACACGCATGTGCTCGAAGAGAGGCTGCAGCAGCTCGTCCAGACGCATCACCCCCTTGCCAAACAGGCGAAAAAGCACGAATAGGACCGGCGACAAAGGGCGGAGCCAGGAAAACGCCCCGGGCACAAGGAACGGAAACGCACCTCATGCACAATTATCTCGACTTCGAAAAGCCGATCTCCGACCTCGAAGGCAAGATCATCGAGCTGAAGAAGCTCGCAACGGAAGACGAGAGCATCGACACCACCGATGAGATCGGCAGGCTGGAGGTTCGCGTCCGCGAGGCGATCGTCGAGATCTATTCCAAGCTCAATCCCTGGCAGAAGACCCAGGTCGCCCGCCATCCGCAGCGCCCGCATTTCGTCGACTACGCCAAGACGCTGTTCCAGGAATTCACGCCGCTCGCCGGCGACCGCAAATTTTCCGAGGATGCCGCGATCCAGGCGGGCCTTGCCCGCTTCCGCGGCCAGCCCGTCGCCGTCGTCGGCCAGGAAAAGGGCAACGACACCAAGACCCGCCTGAAGCATAATTTCGGCAGCCCCCGGCCGGAAGGCTACCGCAAGGCGATCCGCATCCTGGAGATGGCCGATCGTTTCGGCCTGCCGGTGATTTCGCTGGTCGATACGGCAGGCGCCTATCCCGGCGTCGGCGCCGAAGAGCGCGGCCAGGCCGAAGCGATCGCCCGTTCGACGGAAATGTGCCTCGGCGTCAAGGTTCCGCTCGTTTCCGTCGTCATCGGCGAAGGCGGCTCGGGCGGCGCCATCGCGATTGCCACCGGCAACAAGGTCTATATGCTCGAGCATTCGATCTACAGCGTCATCTCGCCGGAAGGCGCCGCCTCCATCCTCTGGCGCGATTCCACCCGCGCCCGGGAAGCGGCGACCAATATGAAGATCACCGCCGAAGACCTGAAATCGCTCGGCGTCATCGACGGCATCATTTCCGAGCCGCTCGGCGGCGCCCATCGCGATCCCGACAGCGTCATCGCCGCGACCGGCGATGTGATCGCCAATGCGCTCGGCGAAATGGCCTCCCGTTCCGGCGAACAGCTGCGCAACGAGCGCCGCCAGAAGTTCCTCAATATGGGCCGCAATCTCTAAAGCATGTCGCGCAAAAGTGTGCAGCGGTTTTGCGGCAACGACATGCGCAAAAACAAAGAGCTAAAGCGCAAGGAGCGAATCTGAAAGATCGCGACGCGCTTTAGAAAATCGCTGAGACTTTTCGGCATCATGTCCGAGACAAGTTCGGCTTTCAGCGATTGGGGCCAAATCTTGGCCACATTGATATTATCTGTAGCATTCGCGCTTGCGGGGATGTTCAGGGCACGTCATAGGCTGGTAAGGATTTATAAAGTATAAGCCGTCTATGATTCCGTCTGATGCCCGAACTCCATAGGCGGACCGGGTCGCATTATCTTTATGGGCTAATTTGGATGCGCATACGTTATTTTGCCTATGTTTCCCTCATGGCGCTGGCTCTGACCGGCTGCAATGACGCGTTGGAAACCGCGCAGGTCGATCTCTCCAAGGTCAAGAACAAGGTCGAGCAGCCGCTCCCTGCCCATATCCTCACGGCCATGTCTGCCAAGGGCATGGACCGCAATTCGCCGATCATGATCCGCATCTTCAAGGAAGAAGGTGCCATGGAGATCTGGAAGGCGAAGACCGACAACCGTTTCGACAAGATCGCCGACTACAAGATCTGCGCCTGGTCCGGCCGCCTCGGCCCGAAGGTCAAGACCGGCGACCGGCAGGCGCCGGAAGGTTTCTACGACCTGACGCGCGCCAACCTGAATCCCAATTCGAAATATTATCTGGCGATCAACACCGGCTTCCCGAACCGCTATGACGCGGCGAACGGCCGCACCGGCTCCGATCTGATGATCCATGGCGCCTGCTCGTCCTCCGGCTGCTATTCGATGACCGACCAGCAGGTGCTTGAAATTTACGCCTTTGCCCGCGACGCCTTCAAGGGCGGCCAGGCGACGGTGCAGCTGCAGGCCTTCCCCTTCCGCATGACGGCGGAAAACATGGTCAAGCATCGGCTCGACTCGAGCTACGACTTCTGGAAGATGCTGAAGGTCGGCTACGACAATTTCGAAGTGACGAAGCGCCCGCCCGAGGTGGCCGTCTGCGAGAAGAAATATGTCTTCAACCAGCAGGCAACCGATGGCGGCGCCTTCAATGCCGCCGGCAAATGCCCTGCCATGTCGACGCCGCCGGCGCTGACGGCAGCCCTTTCCGCCTACGGCAAGACCTATGATGCCGATTATGCCAAGGCGATGGGCAAATTCGACGGCATGGCCTGGTACGACCCCTCCGAAGCCGAGCGCAAGGCCGTCGTCGCCAAGACGCGCAAAGGCCGCGAACTCGCTTATGCGCCGACCGGCACCTCGCTGGAAGCCGGCCGCATGGTCAAGGTTGCCGAACTCGAAGACCTGATGGCCAAGCGTACCGCTCAGGGCCTCGCCGCCAAATCAGCGCCGGGCGCCATGCCTGCAGCCGCCGCCCAGCCGCAGACGCAGCCAATGGCCGTCGCCGCCGCGACGCCCGCGGCCATCGCAACGCCCGCGGCCGTGCCGGTGCCGATGCCGAACCCGCTGGCCTATACGGCGCCCGAACCGCAGGAAACCGCTGAGGCCGCAGCAAAGAAGCCGTTCTGGAAATTCTGGGCGCGGAACTGAACGGCTTGAACCCCGTTCTCTACGATCTTCGCGGCCTGAAATGCCCCTTCCCCGTGATCAAGACACGCAAGAAGCTTGCCGCCATGGCAAGCGGTACGCTCATCCGCGTCGACACCACCGACCCGCTGGCGGTGATCGACATGCCGCATTTCTGCAATGAGGACGGCCACGAACTGGTCGAGACCGAAAAGACCGAAACCGGCCACCGCTTCCTGATTAAAAAGGGCTAAAGCGCGTCGCGATCTTTCAGACTCGCTCCTCGCGCTTTAGCTCTTTGTTTTTACGCATGTCGTTGCCGCAAAACCGCTGCACACTTTTGCGCGACATGCTTTAAATCCGCATACCGGGAATGGCGAGCGGATTGTCCGACAGCGCCGCACGATCCGGCATGTCGATGCGCGGCTTGCCGAGAAAGGCGTCGAACAGATCCCTGACGAAGGCCTCCGGCAGGTCCTTGGTGATCAGCACCATGCGTGTGCGCCGGTCGCCGGCATCCGGCCAGGCGGCAAGCCGCACCGGCGGATGGAAGATGCTTTGCACCCCATGCAGCACCAGCGGCCGGTCCGGCCGGTCGGAGACGGAAACGATCGCCTTCATCCTGAGCAGCTTCTCGCCATGGGCCGAGCGCAAGAGATCGATGAACATGTCGAGCGCCATCGGATCGATCGGCTTTTCCTCGATGATCGAGAAGGAGCGGATCGAGGCATCGTGACGGTTGACGTCGTGCGGGTCCTGATGCGCGTGATCGCCATCATGATCATGATTGTGATGATCATGGTGGTGATGGCCGTGGTGATCCCCACCATGGTGATGAGCGTGGTCGTGATCTCCATCACGACCGTGGTCGTGATGGAGATGCGCCTCATGCGCATCCTCGTCCTGCAGCCAACGGCCGACATCGGCGATCTTGGTCGCCGGATCGTAGAGCCCGTTGACGAGCACCGCGGCGCTGCCCGCCTCAGTGCTGTCGGCATCCATCATCGCGGCGCGCGGGTTGAGCGCCCGCAGGCGTTTTTCCAGCCCGTCGGTTGCCGCGGTCATCGCCTTTTTCGAGACGATCAGCCGGTCGGCGACAGCGGCCTGTTTGCGCGCTTCCTCGTGATTGTCGAGCGTCTGCAGCCCGTTCACCGCATCCACCACGGTCACGACGCCGTCGAGCTCGAAATTTTGGGCGATGATCGGATTTCCCATGATCGCCTGCATGACCGGGGCGGGGTCGGCAAGCCCCGTCGTCTCGATGACGACACGCTTCACCGGCTTGACGCGGCCCGTCTGCACGGCATCCATCAGATTTGCCAGCGTATCCACCAGTTCGCCGCGCACGGTGCAGCAGAGGCAGCCGTCCGACAGTTCGATGATCGAATCGCCGGAGCTTTCGACCAGCAGATGATCGATGCCGACATCGCCGAATTCATTGATGATGACGGCCGCATCCTTCATTGCCGGATCTTTGAGGATGCGGTTGAGCAGCGTCGATTTGCCGGCGCCGAGAAAGCCGGTCAGGATGGTGACCGGAATCCTGTCGTTGAGCGCGCTCATGTCGTTTGACCTTAAAAGCTGATCTTAGAAAGATGTCGGACGCGGCATCGGCACCGGCACGTTGGCGATGCCTCCGGCCGTATCGCCGGTCGCCACCTTTTCCGGCTGTGCCGCCGGCTGCGGATCCTGACCGGGAATGAGGCCGGCAAAGACGAAGCGCGGATCGTGGTCCATTTCCAGGATATAGGGCGACTGCACCCGCATGCGGCCGACCTCGTCGCGCGTTTCGCTGCGTATCTTGGCGCCCTTGGCGCTGCAGATGTCGGCGGAGATGTCGGTGACCTGGTCCTGTCCCTGCCCGTAGGGCCGCAGGGACCCCAGCGTTTCATTGCCGGGAAACTGCGTGGTGAAGCCCTTCTGCAGAAGGTTCGCCGTCGCATCGGCGCGCGCCGCCAGGCTGTCGGTGCCGAGCACGACCGAGACGATGGTGCGGCCGTTGCGTGTCGCCGAACCGATCTGGTTGAAGCCCGAGGCGCAGATGAAGCCGGTCTTCATGCCGTCGGCGCCGGCGAAGCGGCCGATCAGCATGTTGAGGCTCGGGACGTTCTGCTGGCCGTTGGTGAAACCCTCAAGCGCGAAATAGCTGGCATATTGCGGAAAATCGCGGCGCAGCGCCACCGTCAGCACCGCGAGATCGCGCGCCGTCGTATATTGCCCCTTGCCCGGCAGGCCGTTCGGATTGACGAAATGCGAATCCGTCATGCCGAGCTTCAGCGCCTCGCCGTTCATCCGCGTCACGAAGCCTTCCTGCGTGCCGCCGATGGCTTCGGCGACCGCAACGGCGATGTCGTTGGCCGATTTCACCATCAGGATCTTCAGCGCGCTGTCGAGCGTCAGCTTCTGGCCCGGCTTGAAATACATCTTGGCGGCCGGCTGCGCGGCGGCGCGCTTGCTCATGACGACAGGCGTATCGAGGCTGATCTGGCCGGCGCGGATGGCGTCGAACACGGTATAGACGGTCATCAGCTTGGTGAGCGAGGCCGGATACCATTTGCGGAAGGCTTCTTCATGCTCGAGCACCCGGCCGGTCTGCGCGTCGACGAGAATATGCGGATTGGCGTGAGCGAGCGGAATGGAGGCCAGCAAACCGGCAGTCGCGGCGACCGCGAAACGCAACGGCCGCAAAACGGCAAACAAACGGAAGTGGCTCGTCGACACGCTTTGTCCTTCGGATATCAGGAAAATCTCGAAACCTTCCCCTATCTAGCCTATATGGCTATGACATGGCAAAGGTCATTGACTAAGTAATTTCCACAGGGCTGACGCCTCAGCCCCCTCATACTCCCGCCTCACGCCCTTGTGATGCGATGAAAGCTTGCCGGGATTTCATAACAGGAACGCCAACATGCCGATTTTGAACAGAGCCGCCGAATTGCAGGACGAAGTCGCCGAATGGCGCCGCCATATTCACGCCCGGCCCGAGCTTCTCTTCGCGGTTGAGAACACCGCCGCTTTCGTCGCTGAAAAACTCAAGGAATTCGGCGTCGACGAGATCGTCACCGGCATCGGCCGCACCGGCGTCGTCGGCCTGATCAGAGGCAAGGGCGAAGGCCGCCGCACCGTCGGCCTGCGCGCCGACATGGACGCCTTGCCGCTGACGGAGATCACCGGCAAACCCTGGGCCTCGAAGACGCCGGGCAAGATGCATGCCTGCGGCCATGACGGCCACACTGCCATGCTGCTCGGCGCGGCGAAATATCTGGCCGAGACCCGCAACTTCAACGGCAATATCGCCGTCATCTTCCAGCCCGCCGAAGAAGGCGGCGGCGGCGGCAACCTGATGGTCAAGGACGGCATGATGGAGCGCTTCGGCATCGAAGAGGTCTACGGCATGCACAATCTGCCGGGCCTACCGGTGGGACAGTTCGCCACCCGCAAGGGCGCGATCATGGCGGCGACCGACGAATTCACCGTCACCATCAAGGGCCGCGGCGGCCACGCCGCCCAGCCGCACCGGACGATCGACCCGATCGCCATCAGCGCCCAGATCGTCGCCAACCTGCAGATGATCGCCTCGCGCACCGCCGATCCGATCAGCTCGGTCGTCGTCTCGGTGACCAAGTTCAATGCCGGTTTCGCCCATAACGTCATTCCGAACGATGCGACCTTCGCCGGCACGGTGCGCACCCTCGACCCCGAGGTGCGCACGCTGGCCGAGACGCGGTTCCGGCAGATTGTCGAGGGTGTGGCCGCCGCCCACGGCGCCGAGGCCGAGATCAGCTTCCACCGCAACTACCCCGTCACCGTCAACCATCCCGATGAGACCGAGCATGCGGTCGCCACCGCCAGCGCCATTGCCGGCGAGGGTAACGTCAACGCCGAGATCGATCCGATGATGGGCGGCGAGGATTTCTCCTACATGTTGAACGCCCGCCCCGGCGCCTTCATCTTCATCGGCAACGGCGACAGCGCCGGGCTGCACAACCCGGCCTACGACTTCAACGACGACGCCATCGCCCACGGCATCTCCTACTGGGTCCGCCTCGCCGAACAACGCTTGGGCGCCTGACAACAATTAAGGCTTGGCTTCGCGCCAAGCCTTTTGTATGCATGGCTTTCAAGTGGTCCCGTAGCTCAGCAGGATAGAGCACCAGATTCCTAATCTGGGGGTCACGCGTTCGAATCGCGTCGGGATCACCATGGGTTTCAATTTCATAGCCCCAAAGAAAAGGGTTCCCGAATCTCCAGGGGCGCACTGGGGCAAATTCATTGACTGAGACGGCGTCTCCGGGTTTATCGAAGCGCTTATCCGATCTCTTCCGCTACAGCGACGAAGAGGCTTCGCGCATACTTTTATCGTGCGTTCCCCATGCCAATTGGATTGAAAAATATCCCACCGATGTGATCGAGGAAATGGGTGGGACCGCAGACGTCCTCGTCATCAGACTGCTTGAGCATCGCGCTGATAGGTTCCTCAATGCGGAGGAAACTAGGCCGCCAACCAAGGTCGAGCAAAGAAAGTATCTCCAAGCACTCGATTATCACATTAATTCCCTTACGCAGCTCCTTACCGGGGTGACGCATATGGACGGCTCGACAGCTGATCCCTTTAAATTTCTCGCTCGGGCGCGCGCCAGGGCGGGAGAGGAAGCGAATGGCTGGGAATATCGCGACCGCATACTAAAAGATATCTTGCCGTTGCAACTCTTCGTCAGATGGCGTCTGCAAACAGATGTAAGGCCGACCGCCGACGAGAAATTAGAAGAGGAGACCAAGCGTCGAAAGACGTTCCCGCGTTTCTGCTTTGTCGCCGATCTCCTGGCCGCCTACCAGCGCATTACAAACAAGCCTGGTGCGGCTAGCGTGCACGAGGGGAAACACAGCGAGGTAATCGAATTCGTTCTCCAGGCGGCAAACCCCGTTCTTCGCACCGCGCAACAGCCCCCTATTGAGCCAGAGTCCGTCAAGAAGGATGTTCAGGCTATTAAAGCGCTATGGCGCGAACGCATTCGCCCCGAAATGACTTACGTCGAACAGGATTGGGGGAAACATTTTCGCATGTTTGACGAGAGAATAAATCCCTAGTTTCTCGATACGTTCTCCTGTTAGAGTACCCTTCATCGCAAACCGATGGAGTTCCTAATGTCAATAAGCAAGTTCCTCCCTATCGACGAAGTAGTCGAGCGCACCAGCCTCAGCCGCCGGACGCTTTATCGGGAAATCTCCGAAAATCGTTTTCCCCGGTCCGTTCAGTTGACGGCTCGCCGAGTCGGGTGGCCGGAGGTTGATATTAATACCTGGATCGCCAACAAGATCGCAGCTCGTGAGGAAGTGGTCGCATGACCGGCGCCACTTATCAGCATAGCGAAAGCGTGGTGCAAGCGGCGATGTGGTTGGCTGATCAAAGCTCTGCGCCCCAGCTAGTCATTCCTCAAATTCATGAACGGCTTGGGCTTTCGGCTCTTGAAGCATGCGAGGCTGCCGCTCTGTCGAACAAACACCGGACATCGAGGCGCACCCACGAATGAGCGAATATATCGACGCGCATGGAGAGACGCTCGAGTATAGCCCGATAGCCAGTCTGACGCCGTATCAGGCCGAATGCCGCAAGCTTGTCGCGTTCAAGCTCAAGACCATTGAGACGGTTGCGGCTGACCCTCGCCTTCATGGAGCCCCCTGCGCCCAGGCTATAGTCGTCTATCTCTCGTTCCTGAAGATCGACAGACAAACGCTCCGCCCAACCACGGTGTATGCTTCATCCCTGACACTGATGGCACGCGGCGGCATCAAATCTGACAGGACGGCTCGTAATGCCAGGGCGCTGCTGATCGACAACGGTTACCTAGTGTCATCTGGCACATCAACGAAGGATGGGTGCGTTCGCTATGATGTCGCCAACCCTCGAGCCGATGCAGTCGCGATGCACATCCACGATGCCGTCGAATACCTTCGTGAAAGAGATGCCGATCGGAAGAAGGAAGACCGGAGGAAGAAGGCCGCCCATACCAATATCCTGGTAGAAACTACCACCCCGCAAAAAGCATGTCCCAGCAGGAACTACCAGGATGTCCCGGTAGAAACTACCAACAAATACCTTAGAGAACCCCTTAGAGATTCTTTCTCTGAGAGAAGAGATCATCTCCATAGGCAAAAAGGACGTATTTCATACGCTTCCACACATGAGGTAGAGGAGGCAAACCTCCCGCTACCAATCCCGTGTAGCGACGACGAAGCGCGAAATATGATAGATGCAATTTGCGAAGGTGCGGCAGTGCTTCCTATCATCAGAAAGCGGTTGGCGAGCATGCTCCAAGCAGGGGTGCTAACACCCAACTTGGCTGCGGGGATGATCGGCAGGAGACAGGAGGAGGATGCAGCGTGATCCAGACATCTTTTTTGGTGGGTCAACACTCCCCCTCAAACATCATCAATGGTCGCCATGCTCGATAGACCGCTTAGTCTTACCTTCTTCGACGATTCCGACTAAAATCGGCTACGGACCTTACAGCGCCCCGGGGAGCACGCCGCGTCCGTACCGCCCGCCGCGCCCCCAATCCTAGCAATGCCGCGCCAACCCAGCCGCCAACAAACCCAATCGCGCCCCAGACAAGACCCGCGAAGCTAACGGGCACACCCGGCACAAAATCCCGCCAGGTATTGGCGAAAACGACATCGTCCGGCTCCCGCATCAGCACAAAGGGCTTGGCCACAGGGGCGGCGGTGCCGAGTTTCAGCTGCTGCGACAGCAGCGTTTCGTAGCGTGTGATCGTGCTTTGCATCGAGACGCCGCGGTCGCGCAGGAAATCGTCGGAAGATTGCGCATAGGTGTTCAGGGCCTGCTGGCGATCGAGGTGGTGGTCGGCGGCCTGTCTGTTGAAATCCTCGACGATGACGCTGAGTTCGTCGATCGCCCCGCCGATCCGCTGGCGGTATTGCTGGGCAAATTCCGGCGCCTGCGAAAACACCGTGCCGCCGGCAAGCCCGGCGACGATGGCGATGATCCTTGCAATCGGTCCCATTCTCGATGCCTCCGGCGTCATCAGCGGTAACGATCCGCGGCCGCAAAGGTTGCGGATGACACAATCGGTAACGCTATGTGATTGAACCGACAGCGCTTCCGGCGAGTTGCTCCCCTGACCAACTGAGAAAGAAGAGGCTTGTCATGAAACGGATTATCCTTGCCTGCACGCTCGCTGCCGCATCGTTCTTTTCTGCAATGCCGTCCCAGGCGGCCAGTGTGACGATCACCACGGGTGATGAGCGCCCCTACTACCGTGATTCGGAACGTCCCTATTACCGCCATCACAGCCCTTACTACCGCCACGACATGCGTCGGCGTTACGTGTCCCGCGACTGCTTTACCAAGACGGAAAAAATCCGCCGCCACGGCCATACGGTCATCAAGGAATCCAGGGTCTGCCGATAGGCGATCCAGGCGGGAAGCCCGGCTCATCAGCCGGGCTTTTCATCTGATTTCGGCACGCGGAACTTCGCCATAACGGCCGCGTTATGCGCGAAAGGAGTGAGCGTCATGCGTATCAAGATGACTCTTCTGGCAATCGCCTATGTCGCCGTCAGCGCCGTGCTGCTTGCCATCGCCTATCAGCCGCAGGTGACGGGTGCGCTGCAGAAGACCGATCGTCTGGCCGGTTCGTCCTTCCTGATCGAGCGCTTCGCCGGTTGAACGGCCGAACGCTGATTGAGAAAGGACGACGTGAAAGGCCGTCAATGCCGATCATTGATCGCCGGACCGCCGAGCAGGATCCGGTTCTGGACCACATGCACGCCTTCGACGGCCCTGGCAACCGCGGTTGCCCGTTCGATCTCGCCGACGGTGCCGACCGTGCCGGTCAGCACGATCTGATCATTCTCCATCGTTACTTCGACATCTGAGGCATCGATGCCGCCGGCAATGGCCAGCGCGTTGGCGACGGCGGCTTCGACCGAGGCGCGATTGGCAATTTCCGCTTCCATCTCGGGCTCGAGCCCGTGAAATGTCTGTTCCTTGAAAACCATGATCCGTTTCTCCTCAATATCCGGGGCATCAAACCTGCGGAGGAAACGCCCGTCGGCCGGATTTGGTTTCAGGCCCGCTACCAGTTGAGGCGATAACGCAAATTGACGCTGCCGGCCTCAGCTGGAGAAAACGGATTGCTGACCGAGGCATCGAGGTTGAGGTTCGGCAGGATCGCCTGGTTGACGGCAACCGAACTGGAAAAATCGCCGCTGGCGTTGCTGATGCCGGCACCGGCCGAAAGCGAGGTGCCCGTCCAGGGATGGATCAGCTTCAGCGCCTGCGACGCCGTGACCGAGGCCTGTTTGATATCGACCGCGTCATATTGGACGCTGATCGACCGGCTCGACTGCATGTCAAGCGAATCCGACAGGATCCAGCTGCGTGAGCGGCTGAGCGTCAGCGCGCCGCTGCCGCGCAGCGTATCGACGCTGATCCTTGCCCCCCGCTGCGATTGGCCTGATGGCGTGACGCTGGTTCTGACGATCCTGCCCCAGAGCATCGCCTGTTCGGAATCGGGCAGCGGCGCCCCGCCCTTGGTCGAGGCCAGCGCGATATCGGCGCCGGCGCTGGTTTCCCATTCCGCCGGCAGGCGAAAACCCATCGTCGCCTTGTAGGACCGGTCGGAGAGTTTGGCCGGCGACCAGATCAGCAGATCATCCGCCCTTGCCGCGGGGCCGAGCGAGAGCAGGATGGCGAAGTGAATGCAGGCTGTTTTGAATATCGTCATGAAATCCAACATTTCCACGGGACACAGGGCCGCAGCGCACATGAATGCGCCCGCAGCGAACGCGATGAAGGATTGCGGCCAAGCCGCCCGCCCCGGTTCATCCCCGATTTTAATGTTTTGGCCGGAAGGCCGTCGGCACCTTAATGCCTGTTTCCGAAGGACGCCGTAGCGCCCCGAATTGCCATGCGACCGTGAACGGCGCGACGAATTTCGAATCCGCCAGCAAGGTCACAAGGATCACATCCGGCTGCCGCTCTGTAAACCCCTTGAAGGCCGAAATCTGCTGCACTGCACACTTGCCGCCCCCTCCAAAGCCTAGTAGAGCCTGAGCCTACAAGGGAAATTTTCGCGAAATTGCATATGATGACCGGCAAAACCGCGCCGCGGCGCCTCAGCATCTTCGGCTCGACCGGCTCGATCGGCCAGAACACCCTCAATGTCGTCGATCACCTGGGCGGGCGGGAGAATTTCGAAATCTCCGTGCTGACAGGCAACGGCAATATCGAATTGCTGGCCCGGCAGGCGAAAGCCTCCGGCGCGCTTATGGCGGTGACGGCAAGCGACCGGCATTACGAAGCGCTCAAAAGCGCCCTTTCGGGCAGCGGCATTGCGGTCGCATCCGGAAAATCCGGCCTGATGGAAGCCGCCGACCGCGAGGCCGACTGGGTGATGGCGGCGATCGTCGGCACCGCGGGCCTGGCGCCGACGCTGGCGGCAGCAAAGCGCGGCGCCGATATCGCCCTTGCCAACAAGGAATGCCTGGTTTCGGCCGGCGATCTGTTCATCAGCGCCATCCGCAAGGGCGGCGGCAGGCTGCTGCCCGTCGACAGCGAGCACAATGCGATTTTCCAGGTGCTGGAGGAAAATCAGCGCCATGCCATCGAGCGCGTCGTGCTGACGGCCTCGGGCGGCCCCTTCCGCACCGCCTCGCTGAAGGAAATGGCCGGTGTGACGGCGGAAACCGCGCGCGCCCACCCGAACTGGTCGATGGGATTGAAGATCTCGATCGACAGCGCCTCGATGTTCAACAAGGCGCTGGAGATGATCGAAGCCCGGCATCTTTTCAGCCTGACGCCCGAGCAGATCGAAGTCATCATCCATCCGCAATCGATCATCCATTCGATGGTCGGCTACACCGACGGATCGGTGCTGGCCCAGCTCGGCGCCCCCGATATGCGCACCGCCATCGGTTACGCCCTGTCCTTTCCGCGCCGGCCGAACCTGCCGATCGAGCGGCTGGATTTCGCCAGGCTCGCCAGGCTGGATTTCGAGGCGCCGGATGAGCTTCGCTTTCCGGCCTTGCGGCTGGCGCGCCTGGCGATGACGCGCGGCGGCGTTCAGGGCGCGGTGCTGAACGGCGCCAAGGAAGTGGCGCTCGAAGCCTTCATCGAAGGGCGGCTGCCGTTCCTGGCCATGGCCGAGATCACCGAAAGAGTGATGGACGATCTGGCCGGCCTGCCGCCGGCCGCCGAGATGGACGATGTCTTCGCCGCCGACAGGCAGGCCCGGCAGAGGGCTGCAGACCTCATGAAACTGGCGATCGCCGGCTAAAGGTTACCGCAGCCGGTTGCCAGCCTCATCGAACAATCGGCAGTCCAAGGGTTCGAACAGCAGGCTGACCTGCTCGCCCGCCGCGATGCTGATCGGCGACCGGTGCTCGACGGTCAGCGACTGGCCGTCGGCAAGCTGGCAATAGAGATATTGCGTTCCGCCGAGATATTCCGAGAAATCGACTTTTGCGATCAGGCTGCCCGACAGGTCCGACGCCACCTTCAGATGTTCCGGCCGCAGGCCGAGCGTCACTGCGCCTCCGGCCGGCCGGCTCGTGTTGATTAACGCGGTTTCGATGCGGGAGCCGGCGACCTCGACCAGGCCTCCCTCGCCCCAGCGGGCGTTCAAGAGGTTCATGCGCGGCGAGCCGATGAAGCCCGCCACGAAAGTATTGGCGGGGTTCTCGTAGATCTGCCTTGGCGTTCCGGCCTGCTCGACGCGGCCGTCGCGCAGCACGACGATCTTGTCGGCAAGCGTCATCGCCTCGGTCTGGTCGTGGGTGACATAGATCATCGTGTTGCCGAGCTCGCGGTGCAGGCGGGCGATCTCGATGCGCATCGACACCCTGAGTTCCGCATCGAGATTGGACAGCGGCTCGTCGAACAGGAAGACATCGGGCTTACGCACGATCGCCCGGCCGATCGCCACACGCTGGCGCTGGCCGCCGGAAAGCTGTCCCGGCCGGCGGTCGAGAAGATGGTCGATCTTCAGGATGGCGGAGGCGGCCTTGACGCGCGTCTCGATCTCGGCCGGCTGGGTGCGCGCCATCTTCAGCCCGAAGGCCAGATTGTCGCGCACGCTCATATGCGGATAGAGCGCGTAGGACTGGAAGACCATGGCGATGCCGCGCTCGGACGGATCGAGATCGGTGACAACACGTCCCTTGATCTCGACCTCGCCGTCGGTGACATCCTCGAGGCCGGCGATCATGCGAAGCAGCGTCGATTTTCCGCAGCCGGACGGGCCGACGAAGACGACGAACTCGCCTTCTTCGATCGTCAGGTCGATACCGTGGACCACCTGCAGATTGCCATAGCTTTTTCGCACGTCCTGGAGCACGACGCTCTTGTTAGCCATACCGTTCGTCATCCCCAAACGACCTACTTGTCCGCCTGGACCCAGACGAGCATCTCTCCGGGTCCGCGGTTGTCCCAGAGATGATAGGGCACGAAACGCGCGGTGGCGACCTGCCTTTCGGCCGGCGCCTGGCGGTAGAGCGGTGTTCCCCAATTCGACGTCTCCTCGCGCTCGACCTTGAGATCAAGCGCGACGGCATCGTTGAGATCCTTCAGCACGACGGTTTCGGCGGCCGGAAGCTCGCGGGGCAGGACGATGGCGTTGAGATCCTCGCCATTGTCGGTCGTCTCGACGCAATAGACCAGGGGCCCGCGCATCAGTGCGACGCGGCCGGCATCCTGGCGCACCTTCGGATTGGCATATTGCGGGCGCAGCGCCAGCGGCAGGTGGAGGGCGACACGATCGCCATCGTTCCACTCACGCTCGATCCTGGCATATCCGTCGCGGATATTGGCGGCGAGATCGAGCATTTCGCCGTTGACGCTGAGGGTGGCACCATCGGCCCAATCCGGAATGCGCAGCGACAGCGCAAATTTCGCCGGCGTCCTCAGCCTGGTGGTAAAGGCGACCGCGCCATCCCAGGGATAGTTGGTGGTCTGCTGCAGCTCGCCTTCGGCGCCGTTGGCAAGCTTCAGCCGCACGGTGCTTTCGCCGTAGAGATGCACGGCGATCTCGTCGTCGGCAACGGCATACATATAGGAGCCGATCGAGGTCACCAGCCGGGCGATATTGGGCGGGCAGCAGGGGCAATGGTGCCATTTCCACCGATGGTGCTTGCCGGCGCTTTCGAGCGGATTGTCGTAGAAGAAGGTCTTGCCGTCGGTGGAAAGGCCGGGCAGCGCGCCGTTATAGAGCGCCTGTTCCATGATATCGGCATAACGCCGATCGGGACCGCGCCCGAGCATGCGGCTTGCCCAGAACACCAGGCCGACCGAGGCGCAGGTCTCGGCGTAAGCGGTGGCGTTCGGCAGGTCGTAATAATCGGTGAAACCTTCGTTTGAGGCGGCCGGGCCGATGCCGCCGGTGATGTACATCTGCTTGGTGGTCAGATCGTCCCAGAGCGTTTCCAGCGCTGCCGTCAGGCTGTCGTCCTTATATTCGGTGGCGATGTCGGCCATCCCCGAATAGAGATACATGGCGCGCACCGCATGGCCGACGACCTTGGTCTGCTCGCGCACCGGCTGGTGGGCCTGGCCATATTCATAGGTCTTCTGATGGAAGTCAGCAGCGCTCCGGCCGTCGCGAGCGGCTTCGGCCGTGAAGAAATGCGGCTCGGTGCCGCGCTCGTCGATGAAGAATTTCGACAGCTCGAGGTATTTCTTCTCGCCGGTGACGCGGGCAAGCTTGACCAGCGCCAGCTCGACTTCCTCATGGCCGCAATAGCCGGGGAGCTGGCCCTCGCCATGGCCGAACACCGTGATCATGTAATCGGCAAAGCGGCCCATGATGTCGAGCAGCTTGCGTTTGCCGGTCGCCTGGTAATAGGCGACGGCAGCCTCCATCAGATGGCCGGCGCAATAAAGCTCGTGATGGTCGCGCAGATTGGTCCAGCGGCGGGCGGGCTCGACGCGCTGGAACCAGGCGTTGAGATAACCGTCCTTGTCCTGCAGTCTCTCATACATGTCGATGATCTCATCGGCGCGCGCTTCCAGCTTCGAGTTCGGCCGGCGATAGAGCGAATAGGCGATGGTCTCGATCGACTTGCCGAGGTCGGAATCCCAGAACATCTGCGTCGTCCCGCCCCAGGGCTGAATGGGAATGACGACGCCGGGGCTCGGCTGGGAGACATCGATCGCCTTCAGCATGCCGGCCTCGACGCAGCGGTCGAGCAAGGTCTCGGCGGTGGAATTGCAGACGGCGTCCTGCCATCTGCCCCAGAAGCCGCCAAGTTCGACATCGGGAACGGCGACGGGGCGAAACTGGCGGTCGTTGCTTGATTTGGTCATGGGTTCGACTTTCCCTAGGGTTATTTCACCGCGCCGGCCATCAGCCCGCGCATGTAGTAGCGTTGCAGGAGCAGGAAGACGATCAGGCACGGGATCGTCATGACGACGACGCCGGCCTGCACCGCTCCCCAGTTGATGGCGCCGAGCCGCCCGGCGCGCACCGCCGTCATCAGCACCGGCAGGGTGTATTTTTCATTGCTGGAGAGCAGCACCAGGGCGGCGAGAAACTCGTTCCAGGCATTGAGGAAGGCAAAGATCGCCACCGTGGCCACGCCGGGAAGCACCAGCGGCAGCAGAACGCGGGCCAAGAGCCTCAAGTCACGCGCCCCGTCGATGCGGGCCGCCTCCTCGATCTCCTTCGGCACCGCATCGAAGGCGTTGCGCATCATGAAGACCGAGAAGGGCAGTTGCAGCGTCACATAGACCAGCGTCAGCCCGATGAGCGAATTGTTGAGGCCGAGCTTGGCAAGGATGATGAAGAGCGGCGTCAGGATCGACTGGAACGGGATCATCAGCGTGGCGATGATCAGCACGAAGAGCGCGTTCTTCATCGGGAAGCGGTAACGCGAGAAGCCGTAACCGGCGAGCAGGCTGACGGCGACGGTCAGCACCACGGTGGCGACCGAGACGAACAGCGAGTTGATCATATGCCGCCAGATACCGGCGCCGAACGTATCGAGCAGCGCATAGGCATCGAAGCTGACGCCTGACGTCGGCCAGGGCGGCAGCGGCGGCAGGCTGGCTTCGGTCCCTTCCCGGAAGGAGGCAAGCAGGGTGATCGCAAACGGCGCCAGGAAAAAGATCGAGATGGCGATGCCGGTGAGATGATAGGCCGATTTCACGCGGAAGGCCTTGCGGGCGCGGCGTTTCCTCGAGGTGGTCATGGGCGCTCCTCCCCGACGCGCAGCAGCCAGAGCTGCACGATGCTGATCGCCACCAGGATGGCGAGAAGCACGATCGACAGTGCCGCGCCATAACCGAGATTGAACGACACGAAGGACTGGTTGAAGATGTAATAGACCACCGAGATCATCTTGTTCTGCGGCCCGCCCGAGGTCATGATGTAGAACTGGTCGAAGGCGAGGATCGAGCCGGTGACCGAGACGATCAGCGCCAAGGCGATCGTCTTGCGCATCAGTGGCAGCGTCAGATGCCGGAAACGCTGCCAGCGGCCGGCGCCGTCGATGCGGGCGGCCTCCGTCAGCTCGGACGGGATAGCCTGTAGGCCGGTGAGAAGAATGATCATGGTGAAACCGGCGATCTTCCAGACGACCATCACCACAACAGTCAGGAAGGCGGTGTCGAAAGTCGCCAGCAGATTGGGGCTCTTTTCGACAAGGCCGAGCGCCTTCAGGGCCGGGCCGATGAAGCCGCTATCGACATTGGCAAGCCAGACCCAGAGCAGCGAGGCGGTGGCCAGGCCGACGACGACGGGCAGGAAGATGACGGTGCGATAGGCGCTGACGAACTGCCGTTCCTTCTCGACGAAGATCGCCAGCGGAAAGGCGACGGCGAAGATCGCGATGGTGACGATGACGGTATAATAGGCGGTGAAATTCAGCGCCGTCACGAAGCGCGTGTCGTTGACCATGCGGTAATAATTGTTGAAGCCGATCCAGCGCGACGCCCCCATCAGCGGCCAGTTGTGCAGGCTCATCCATCCGGTGAACAGCACCGGCATGATGAAGAAGACGATGACCAGCGCCATGGCCGGCGCTATATAGGCAAGGCCGCGCCAGTTCGATTGGCGCCGTCGCCTGCGCCGAGGCAATAGGGTCTCTGAACCGGAACCGGTCATCGAAACGCTCCGCATCTGTCGGTTGGGATTGGCCGGGAAGCTGCCACCGCTCCCCGGCCGCGGCCGGGGGAGAGTTACTGGCCGCTATCGATGATCGATTGCATTTCCGACTGGGCGCTCGAAAACGCGCCGTCGACATCGTCGCCGAAGATCGCGGCGTTGGTGAAGCTTGCCCAAGGGCCGTTGGCGCTGTTGATCAGGTCGTTGAACTGCAGCGTATAGGGCGTCTTGGCGACACTGATCGCCTTGAGGCCGACCTGCATGCGCGGATCGAGACCTTCCAGCACCTTGTCGGCGATATCGCCGCGCGTCGGCAGGCTGCCGTATTTCGCCATGATCTTCTGGCCGTCCTCCGAATAGACATATTCGAGGAAGCCCTTCACCGCGTCGATCTTCTTCGTGCCCTTGGTGATGACGAAATTGTCGCCGCCGGCAAAGGACGACGGCTTGCCGTCGACGCCCGGAATGAGCGTCACGCCGAAATTGATGTCGGGATGCTCGGTCACCAGCGTGCCGATGGCAAAGGCGCCGAGGCTCTGCTGGCCGATCTTGCCGTTGGTGAAGGTCAGGAAGTTGGCGCCGGTGTCGCTGGCCGCCCCCGCCGGCACCAGGTCCTTCTTGACCATGTTGCGGTAGATGTCGACCGCCTTGCGCATCTGCGGCGTATCGAGCGTCGCCGTCTTGCTGTCGGCCGACAGGATGTCGGCGCCGGCACCCCAGGTAAGCGGCGTGAAGGTGAAGATCATGCAGCCGCCGCAGCCGCCGCCGGAGAAATAGAAGCCGTAGGTATCGTCACCCAGCGCCCGGATCTTCTCGGCGTTGGCGGTGATTTCATCCCAGTTGGCAGGCGCCTTTTCCGGATCGAGGCCGGCCTTCTTGTAGAGGTCCTTGTTCCAGGCAAAGACCGATGTTTCCACCGAGAGCGGCAGTCCGTAAATCTTGTCCTGATAGGTGCCGAGGCGCACATGCGACGGCGACAGCGAGTTGAAATAGGGCAGCGATTTTGCCCAGTCCGTCAGATCCTCAAGCTGGCCGGCCGCCGCAAAGGCGGGGTTATAGATCAGATCCATCGACAGCGCGTCGGGCGCCTGTCCGCCGGCAATCGCCGTTGCATATTTCTGCACCAGTTCGGAGAACGGCACCTCGGTCATCACGACCTTGTTCTCATGGCCGGAATTATAGGCTTCGACCACCTTCTTGAAGGCGTCGCCGATGCCCGAGCGAACCCACATTTCGACATTTTCAGCCGCCGATGCAGCCGAAAACAGGCACAAGGTAGCGATGCTGGTCGCCGCCAAAAGACGCTTGATCATGACACTCCTCCCGATATGGCGCATCTCCCTGCGCCTTTGCTCATTCCCTAGATCTCATTCCCTTGATCATTCGGGGTTTTGCCCCCGCATGACTGCCGGACGATCAGCCGGCACGGCAATTTCCTCACTCCCGGCTCGACAGGCCGTCCTTCCGCAAGCGCCAGCACCGTCAATCCGGCCTGCCGCCCGAGCTCCTTCAGCTCCATATCCACCGTCGTCAGCGGCGGCCGCGTCTGGGCCGCGACAATCTCCCAATTGTCGAAGCCGATCACCGAGACATCCTGCGGCACCTTGACGCCGCGCTCGCGCAAGGCATCCGCGGCACCGCGGGCGATCTGATCGTTGCCGCAAAACAGCGCGTCGGGCTTTTCTCCCGGCCTTTTCCAGAGTTGCTCGATCGCCTCATGGCCCCAGCTTTCCGACCAGACGCCGTAAAGCACCGGCTCGCGGTGGCCGGCCACCGCGTGATAGGCGCCGGCACGTTCGCGCACCGAAAAGAAATCCTCCGGCCCGGTGATATGGGCGATCCGCCGCCGCCCGATTTCGGCGAGCCATTCCACCGCCAGTCTCGCACCCTGTTCGTCGTCCGAACGGAAGGTAACGCTGTTCTGCGTCCCCTCGGTGAAGGCGTAGACGACGGGCACATGCAAGTTCGACAGGTCGACCGGCAGACGCCTGTCCAGCCGCTTTCCCGTGGCAATGATGCCGTCAACCTGCTTGTCGAGCATCGCATCGACATGGATCTGGGCGAGCGCCGGATCGTCTTCGATGGCGCACAGGAAAACCGAAACCCCATGATCGACCAGCGCGTCCGAGATACCCGCCATCACCGGCAGCGTGAACCGGCCGTAAGTGTCGTTGGTCAAGAGCCCGATGGTGAAGCTGCGCTTGCTGAGCAGGCCTCTTGCCAACGCATTCGGCCGATAACCGATTTCGCCGGCGATCCGCTTCACCCGCTCGCGCGTTTCCGCGCCCATCCGGCCGGTGTCGTTGAGTGCCTTCGACGCTGTCGAGATGCTCACTGCGGCAGCCGCCGCCACCTCATGGATGGTGATCCTGCCTTTTTTTCCTCCCGTTAGGTTCAGAGCATCCTCCTTCTGAAGTGACTTGAGAAAAGCTTTTACCAACCGTTGTGTCAAGTGAGAAAAGGTTTTCTCACGTAGACCTGAGGCAACGAGCCGAGCGGTCGCGATGCATCGTCTGCATCGCGGTCGGGCCAGAGCCGATGATCTGGGTGAAGGGAAGAAAGATTGGCCGGCCCCGGAGGGGCGCACTTATCACCGTCAGGACCTCCAATGGAGGTCCCGTATTACGGCGCGGTCATCGAAAGATCAGGCGACGTGCCTTGCCAGCGCGCAGCGCGACCAGAGTGAATGCAGCGCCTCGACGAGATGGGCGATATCGGCGTCCGAATGCAGCGGCGTCGGCGTGATGCGCAGCCGCTCGGTCTTCTTCGGCACGGTGGGATAGTTGATCGGCTGGACGTAGACGCCGCAATTGTCGAGCAGCAGGTCGGAGATCCACTTGCACTTGGCGGCATCACCGACCAGCACCGGCACGATATGGCTCGGATTGGGCACATGCGGAATGCCGTTCTGATCGAGCAGCGCCCGCAGCTTGCGCACCCGGTCCTGATGGCGGGCGCGCTCGAACTGGCTGACCTTCAGGTGCTGGATCGAGGCGACGGCGCCGGCGGCGAGCGCCGGCGGCAGCGCCGTGGTGAAGATGAAGCCGGAGGCAAAGGAACGGATGAAATCGCAAAGGGCAGCCGACGCGGCGATATAGCCGCCCATCACCCCGAAGGCCTTGCCGAGCGTGCCTTCGATGACCGTCAGCCGGTCCATCAGCCCCTCGCGCTCGGCAATGCCGCCGCCGCGCGGGCCGTACATGCCGACCGCGTGCACTTCGTCGAGATAGGTCATCGCCCCGTATTTGTCGGCGAGGTCGCAGATTTCCTTGATCGGGGCGATATCGCCATCCATCGAATAGACGCTCTCGAAGGCGATCAGCTTCGGCGCCTTCGGATCGGCGGCCGCCAGCTTGGCTTCGAGATCGGCGACGTCATTGTGCTTCCAGATCACCTTGCCGCATTTGGCATGGCGGATGCCCTCGATCATCGAGGCATGGTTCAGCGCGTCGGAGAAGATGATCAGGCCGGGGATCCTGGCGCCGAGCGTGCCGAGCGCTGCCCAGTTGGAGACATAGCCGGAGGTGAAGATCAGCGCCGCCTCCTTAGCGTGCAGATCGGCCAGTTCCCGTTCGAGCATGACGTGATAGTGGTTGGTGCCAGAAATATTCCGGGTGCCTCCCGCACCCGCGCCACAGTGGTCGATGGCGTTTTTCATCGCCTCGATCACCTTCGGGTTCTGGCCCATGCCGAGATAGTCGTTGGAGCACCAGACCGTGACTTCCTTTTCGCCATCGGCCGTATGGCGCGTCGCGCGCGGGAAATTGCCGCGGTGGCGCTCGAGATCGGCAAAAACGCGGTAACGGCCCTCGGCATGAAGCCCGTCCAGCTCGTTTTTGAAAAACGCTTCGAAATCCATCATCTGCTCCAGTATCGCGCGGCCGTTCTTGCCGACCGGACGTCCGCGCGTCAATGCTTACCCTTTGCTTTAACATCAACTGCGGCAAAAGGCCCAGTTTTTTGAATGATTCCAGATAAAAAATCTGCGCGCCGCGATCGATGCGATCGATGCGCGAAACGCAACGGAAATTCGCCGAACCGGGCAGCCAGCGACAGGCTCGCCATCGCAAAAAAATCCGGACAACGGTGGACAACCCTTTCTTCCGACATAGTTTTCGCACTAGCGTGGCAAAAAAAGACTAGGGACGGCCTATGCCCATCGGGCGACAACCCAGGAGAAAAGAAATGAAAAAAGCTGTCATACTCGCATTGATCGGCCTGTCGGTCGCAAGCTGCACGCCGACCCAGCAGGGCGCCGGTATCGGCGCGGCCTCAGGCGCCGTCATCGGCGGCGCGGTCACCGGCAATGTTCGTGGCGCAGCGGTCGGCGCCGCCATCGGCGGTGTCTCAGGCGCCCTTATCGGCAGCGTCGCCGAACAGCCCGGCCAGTGCTACTATCGCGACCGCTACGGCCGCCGCTACATCGACAGCTGCCCGCGCTGAGAGCGGTTGCAAAATCGCAAAAACAGGAAATCCCGGACACACATCCGGGATTTTTTGTGCTGAAATAGCGCGTTGGCAATTTAAAATGGTACACCCCGCGCGATTTTGCCGCTAAGCTGTTCACGGCTGGGCAACGAAGCTTCATTGTAGACCGAACCAAAAGCGGCGTATGCGGATTAGAGGGACAGGCCCGAAAACAGGTACTGCGTATCGGCGAACAGGCACCATGATGGTGGTCGCAGCGGCAGCTGCGTTCTCACCGGTCCTGATCGGCGAGGCTTACGCCTTCAAGCTTTTCGGCATCACCATTTTCGGCAAGGATGAGGACGAAACGCAGCAGGTGCCCGATCCGGTGCGCTATAGCGTCGACCTCAAAGCCGACACCGCCGATCCCGACCTGAAAGAAGCACTGCAGAACAGTTCGCGTCTCCTCGGCGACCAGAAGCAGCCGGTGTCCGGCGATCTCGGCATCGTCGTCAAGGCGCGTGACGACCGCGAGCGGCTGATCGCCACTCTGTATGAAAAAGCCCGTTATGGCGGCGTGGTGACCATCAGCATCGACGGCAGGAATATCGACGACCTGCCGCCCAATCCGACCTTCGACCGGTCCGGGCCGGTCCCCGTCACCGTCGACATCGCGCCGGGCCCGGTCTTCAAGGTCAGGGAGGTCCAGTTCGGCGGCGATGCCGCAAACCACAATCCCGCCGATTACGATCTGGCCCCGGGCGCCGAGGCCGGCTCACTCGTCATCATCAAGGCCGGCGATAAGATCGTCGAGCAGCTGAAGAGCGAGGGCCGGCCCTTCGCCAAGCTGACCGAACGCAAGGTCGTCGCCGATCACAACAGCGACACCGTCGATATCGTCCTTGCGGCCGAAGGCGGCCCGGTCGCCCCGATCGGCGATGTCGGCGTCACCGGCGAAAAGACCGTCAAGCCGGGGTTCATCCAGCGTTACTCCCGCCTCGACAAGGGCGAAGCCTACTCTCCGGAAGCGCTGAAGAAAGCCGGCGAGCGGCTTCGCGCCCTCGGCGTCTTTTCGAGCGTCACGATCCACGAAGCCGATGCGCTGGCGCCTGACGGTACGCTGCCGATGACGATCGAGGTGTCCGAAGGCAAGCGGCGCTATTTCGGCGTCGGCGCCCAATATTCCACCACCGACGGCTTCGGCGTTCAGGGCTATTGGGGCCATCGCAACCTGTTCGGCGAGGCCGAAACGCTGCGGATCGAGGGATCGGTGTCGCGGCTTGGCGAAACCACCGATGTCGGCAGCCTCGACTATTCCGCCGGCATCCTCTTCACCAAGCCCGGCGCCTTCTTCCCCGCCGCCACGCTGAAGGCCGGCATCGTCGCCAAGACCGAAAATCCGGATGCCTATAATGCGACGCTCGTCACCGCCTCGCTTGGCCTCTCCTACGAGCTGACCGACCGGGACACCGTCTCGGCGAGCGGCGAGGTCAGCTGGGAGCGCGACGACGACGCCTTCGGCACCAACGACTACCTGACCTTCACCCTGCCGCTGCAATATGACCGCGACGCCCGCGACGACAAGTTCAACCCGACCGAGGGCTATCGCGCAACATTTTCGGCCAAGCCCGGCTACGAGATCTTCAATGCCACGCCCTATGCGGCCTTCCAGGGCTCGATCTCCGGCTATCTGCCCTTCGGCGCCGAGGATCGCCTGGTGCTGGCCGGCAAGGTCGCCGCCGGTGTGCTGATCGGCGGCGACGGCATCGAGAACATTCCGGCCACGCAGCGCTTCTTTGCCGGCGGCGGCGGCTCGGTGCGCGGATACAGCTATCAGGAAATCTCGCCCTATAACGACAATGGCGACCCCACAGGCGGCCGCTCCTATGTCACCGCTTCGCTGGAGGCCCGCATCAAGATCACCGACACGATCGGCATCGTGCCCTTCCTCGATGTCGGCACCGTATCGGACAGCACCTTTCCCGGTTTTTCCGATATCCGCGCAGGCGCCGGCGCCGGAATACGATATGCCACACCTTTCGGCCCGCTGCGGCTTGATTTTGCCATGCCGCTGAACAAGTACGAAGATGGCACAGATTATGGAATCTACGCCGGCATCGGCCAATCCTTCTAGAACAGGATGATTTTAGGCCCGGTCGGCCTAAAATCTGAATCCTGTTCTACATTAAAGAGTTAGAGCATGATGTCATAAGAAAACCGCTCACACTTTTCGGCATCATGCTCTAGAAGGGCCGATGTCGATTTGTGAACCATCGTGAAAACGGGGTAGTGTCCGCGCCGATGCAAATGCTGGCAAAAATCGTCAACTGGATCCTGCGGCTCACCGCCTATGGCGTGGGCGTCACGTTGATTCTTGCCGTCCTGGCACTGGCGATCTTCGGCTTCACCGCCTTTGGCGCCCGCATCGTCACCGAAAAAATAGCCTCGACGCTGTCCAACCGCGACATGACGATCACGGTGCGTGAACCGCAGGGTCTTTTGACCGGCGGACTTCGCGCCGCCGAGATCTCGATCTCCGACACCAGAGGCGTCTTTGCCGAAATCCATGGCATCGCCATCGACTGGAACCCGCTGGCGCTGCTGACCGGAACCTTCCACGCCAAACGCTTCGAGATCGAAGCGATCGACGTGCTGCGCAAGCCGGTGCGTACCCTGCCCTCGCGGCCCGGCGCGGAAAATACCGGCGGCTTCAGCCTTCCGATCAAGGTCGATATCGACCGCGTCGCGCTGCCCGACATCAAACTGTCCGAACCCTTTGCCGGGCGCGCCTTTGCGCTCGCCGCCGAAGGTAGCCTGTCGGCCAACCGCGATGGCGGCGAGGCAATCGTCAATGTCAGCCGCCACGCCGTCCCGGATGCGCGGCTCGCCGCCGACATCGCCTATGCGCCGGCCGAAAACCGGCTGCAGCTGAAGGCGCAGCTTGCCGAACCGAAGGGCGGGCTGCTGGCGGGCTTTCTCGGCCTGCCGGACAGCCCCGCCGTCAACATCGATGTCGACGGCCAGGGGCCGATATCCGACTGGAGAGGCAAAGTGCAGGCCGCTCTCGACGGGCAGCAACGCGCCGCAATCGAGGCCCGGCATCAGATCGGCGCGGACGGACTGCACCACCTCGACCTCAAGGGTGGCGGCGACCTGAGCTCGCTGCTTCCCTCGGCATTCCGGCCGCTTTTTTCAGGCCAGACCAATATCGATCTTGCCACCACCTTCGACAACCGCGGCAAGATCGATATCCAGACCGGCAATATCGCCACCGGCAGCGTCGTCATCGCCGCCTCCGGCACCCTCGATCCGGCCGGCAACAACAGCCTGAACGCCAACCTGCTCGGCACGTCGGGGCCTGTCGACTTCCGCTGGCCGCTCGCCGAAGGCGAAGCGCGATTCCTGATTTCAGGTCTCAACCTGGCGCTGACGGGCGATGCGCAGGCAGCCCGACTGAACGTCAGCGGCTCGCTCGACACTGCGACCCTGCCGCAGGCTGATATCGGCAATGTCAAGCTGACGGCAAAGAGCGATGCCTTCAATCTCGCCGCCCGTTCCGGCAGCGTCCAGCTGCGCCTGGTTGCCGGCGACATGACATTTGCGGAGCCGAACCTCAATCGCGCCGTCCAGGGCCCGGTCACGATCGCCTCGCCTCTGCAGATCACGCCCGGCAGCATCGGCTTCAACGGCACCACCGTCGAAAGCGCCAATATCAACGGCAGCCTCAATGGTTCCTACCGGCTGGCCGACCAGGCGCTGACCGGCAACGTCAAGCTCACCGTCGCTCCGGCAGCCCTGCCGGTTGCGGTCTCGGGCAGGTTCGACGGACCGATCGCGCTCGAAAGCCAGCTGGTCGGCACCATCCCGTCGAAACTCGCACTGTCCAACCTCGTCTTGACCTCCGGCACGCTTGAGGCCGCCGGCAACGTCGCGCTCGACGGCTCGAAGGTGAATGCCGATCTCTCCGGCCGGCTGCCCGACATCGGCAAACTCGTGAACGGCGCCAGCGGCGGGGCGGGTTATGCGTTGAGAGTGGGCGGCGAGCTGCCGGCACTCTCGGTGACGGTCAATCTCAAGGCCCCCAGCCTTGAAATGGCCGACCGCACGCTCGGCAATCTCAATATCGACCTGTCGGGTGTCGCCGACCCCAAGGCGCCGCAAGGCAGGATCGCCGCCACCGGCGCGATCGACGGCCAGCCGATAAGCATCAATGGCGACATAAGCTCTGCGGACGGCAGGATGCGTATTCCGGCGCTGACGGCCGATATCGGCGGCAACCGGCTGACCGGCAATCTGGAATTCTCCCCCGCCCTGGAGCCGACCGGCGCGCTCGCCTTCGATTTCCCCAATATCGGCCTGCTAGCGGCACTCGGCGGGCAGAAGGCCGAAGGCGATCTCAAAGGCTCGCTCGGCATCGTGAGCGACAATGGAAAGATCGCGCTCAAGCTGCGTGCAACCGGTGCTTCGATCCGCCGCGATACGCTTGCGATCGTCAAGCCGGATATCGACGTCACAGTCAGCGACCTCTCCACCCTTGCGGCAAACGGCACGGTCAAGGCCGAGGAACTGAATGCGGGAGCGAACAGGCTTGCCGGCCTTTCACTCGGTTTTGCCAGGCAGCAGAACCAGACCGACTTCGATCTCAATGCCGCCTATGACGGCAATCCGGTGCTGGCCGCCGGCAATATCGAGATGGCGGGCGGCGCGATCGACCTCAACCTCGATCGTTTCTCCGCAAGCCCCCGCAATATCCCGGTCGAGCTTGCCGCCCCGACGCAGGTCAAAATCGCTGGCGGCACCGCCAGCCTGACGGGGCTGACGCTGAAAACCGGAACCGGCTCGGTGAGCGTCACCGGATCGGCCGGCGAGACGCTGAAACTCGATGCCGATATCCGCGAATTGCCGGCAGCACTCGCCAATGGTTTCGTGCCGAACCTTTCGGCCGGCGGCACGATCTCCGGAAGGATTGCGGTGACGGGAACGCCAGCCGCACCCGTCGCCGATTTCAAGCTCGACTGGAAGGATGCGACGACGGGCCAGACCAAGGGCGCCGGGGTCGCACCGCTCGGCATCACCGCCGGCGGAAAATTCGCCGACAACAGGCTCGATTTCGACACGACGATATCAGGTGGTGACGGCCTGTCGCTCAAAGCCGCCGGCAATGTCCTGCTCACCGATCCGAAGACACCGGTCCTGGATATCGACGCCGATATCCTCAACCTGCCCGCCCGCATCGCCAATGGTTTCGTTCCCGATCTTGCCGCCGAAGGCGTGATAACCGGCAAACTCTCGGCGACTGGACCCCTCTCCGCGCCGATCGCCGATTTCGATCTCGATTGGAAGGGTGCTGCGACGAGCCACACCAAGCGTGCCGGCCTTGCGGACCTCGCGGTGAAGGCATCCGGTAAATTCGCCGACAGCAAGCTCGATTTCGACACGGCGATATCGGGCGCCGACCGCCTCTCGCTGAAAGCAAACGGCAATGTCGCCGTCACCGGCACGACGGTCGGCAACGTCAAGGTCGATGCAACGCTCAGCAATATCCCGGCGGGCATCGCAAACAGCTTCGTCGCCGATCTCGCCGCCGAAGGCGCAATCTCCGGCACGGTCTCGGCCGCAGGCTCGCTTGCCGCTCCGACCGCCAATTTCGACCTTGTTTGGAAAGGTGCTGCGACCAGCCATACCAAGCGGGCCGGCCTTGCCGCTCTCGGCCTGACCACATCGGGAAAATTTGCCGACAACAAGCTCGAGTTCACCGCCGCCGCCAGCGGCGGCGAAGGCCTCTCGCTGAAGAGCACCGGCAATGTCGTCCTCGCCGGCACGACGGTCGAAACCATCAAGGTCGATGCCGAGATCGCCAGGATTCCGGCCAGCCTCGCAAATGCCTTCGTTCCGGATCTGGCGGCCGGCGGCACGATATCGGGCACGCTGTCGGCCGCCGGCACACCCGCCGCACCGAATGCCGACTTCAAGCTCGCCTGGACCGATGCCGCGACCAGCCACACCAGAAGCGCTCGCGTCTCGGGACTGGCGCTTGCCGCATCGGGTCATTTCGCCGACAACCGGCTCGATTTCGATGCCGATCTCGCCGGCAAGGACGGCCTCTCGCTGAAAGCCAAGGGCAATGTCGCCACATCAGGCACGTCGGTCCGCAACCTTGACGTCAAGGCCGATCTTGCCAACCTGCCGGCAGCCCTGGCCAACGGCTTCGTCCCCGGCCTTGCCGCCGAGGGCACGGTGTCGGGAACGGCATCCGCCTCCGGCGCCCTGCCCAAACCCGCCGTCGATTTCAAGCTCGATTGGAAAAACGCCGCCACGGCTCAGACCAGAAGCAGCGGCCTTTCCGGCCTGAGTGCCGCCGCCTCCGGAAAATACGCCAATGACAGGGTCGACTTCGATGCCAACCTTGCCGGCAAGGACGGGGTGCTGGCCAAGGCCACCGGCGGCGTCACCATTGCCGGAACGGCCATCCGCGATCTTTCGATCAATGCCGATATTCCCGCTCTGCCGGCCAATATCGCCAATGCCTTCGTGCCCGGTCTCGGTGCCGAAGGCATGCTTTCGGCCAACGCCGTCACGTCGGGAACGCCAGCCAATCCGATCGTCGATTTCAAACTCGACTGGAAGGATGCCGCGACCAGCCACACCAAGGCTGCCGGCCTCTCCCGCCTGGCACTGGCGGCGACGGGAAAATATGCCGGTGACCGGCTCGATTTCGATGCCAGTCTCAGCGGCAGCGGCGGCATAGCGCTGAAGGCCGCCGGCAATCTTTCGATCGCCGGCACCTCGATCCGCGCGGTCGATGTCACGGCGGATGCGACCAATGTCCCGGCCGGCATCGCCAACGGCTTTGTGCCCGGTCTTGGCGCCGAAGGCGCGGTCACCGCGACCGCAAAGGCCACCGGCGCGCTATCGTCGCCCTCGGTCGATTTCAAGGTCGACTGGAAGAACGCGGCGACGAGCCAGACAAAAGGCGCCGGCCTTTCGCCGTTCACTATCGGCGCATCGGGCAAACTTGCCGGCAACCGGCTGACGGTCGACACCAGCCTTGCCGGCGACGCCGGCATGTCGCTGAAGGGCGGCGGCAGCGTGGTGATCACAGGCAATCGCGCCCTCGACATGCGCTTCAACGGCAACCTGCCTTTCGCCGTGCTCGGCGCGCCGCTGGCACAGCAGGGCCTCGTCGCCGACGGCGTCGCCACCGTCAACCTGGAGATCGGCGGAACGGCCGCAGCACCGGTCATCAACGGCACCGTCACGACCTCAGGCGCAAAGCTCGTCGACGTCCGCCGCAATCTCGCCGTCAACAATCTGGCGGCAACCGTGAGCTTCAACGGCAGCCAGGCCGTCATCTCCCGCCTCAACGGCAATCTCGGCGGCGGCGGCACGATTTCGGCAAGCGGCACGATCGGCATCCAGCCGGCCGGCGGTTTTCCCGCCGATATTTCGATCAAGCTGGATAAAGCGGTCTATGTCGATGGAACCCTCGTCGTCTCCACCGTCAACGGCACGCTCGGCCTGCGTGGGCCGATCATGAATTCGACGCTGAGCGGCAAACTTCGGCTGGACAAGACCTCGATCACCGTCCCGGAAAAATTGCCGACCTCGCTCAGGGAAATAGACATCCGCCATAAGAATGCGCCGCGCGCGGTGCTCGCGCAGCTGCGCGACGACGGCGAGCAGAAACCCGCCGAGAAATCCTCCACGATCACCCTCGATCTGGAAATCGACGCGCCCTCGCACATCTTCGCACGCGGCCGCGGCATCGATGCCGAGCTTGGCGGCAAGGTGACGATCCGCGGAACGGCGGCAGCGCCGATCGTGACCGGCGGCTTCACCATGCGCCGCGGCCGATTGACCATTCTCAACCGCCGCCTGGATTTCACCGACAAGAGCCGGATCACCTTTGCCGGCGACCTGACGCCGGCGCTCGATATGGAGGCGACCTCGACCTCCGGCTCGACGACGCTGACCGTCGATGTCGCGGGCCTCGCCACGGACCCGGCAATCACCTTCTCCTCCTCGCCGCAGCTGCCACAGGATGAGGTGCTGGCGCAGCTGATCTTCGGCCAGTCGATGTCAAAACTCTCGCCGGTGCAGATCGCCCAGCTCGCCGACGCCGTCAGCCAGCTGGCCGGCAACCGCTCGACCTCGCTTTTCGAAGGCCTGCGCAACCAGCTCGGCGTCGACGATCTCGACATCAGCACCGATTCCAAGGGCCAGACCAGCGTCAGCGTCGGCCGCTACCTCAACGACCGCACCTATTTCGAATTGCAGCAGGGCGGCGCGGCCGGCGCCAAGGCGATCATCAACCTCGACGTCGGCCGCGGCGTCAAGCTGCGCGGTGCTGCCGGCGGCAATGGTGCCGGCGAAGCGGGCATCGTCTACGAACGGGAATATTGAGCCGGCTTAGTTCAAGAGAGATACGGCGGACGGCTGTCCGATTCCCCCCGAAGATGCCCCTCACCCTAACCCAACCGGGGTCGAGACCCGTGGCTCGACCCCGGTCGGTGCCGGCAGGCGGATGAGGGGCAGGCTCGCCGATTTCACAGGCCAGGGTGCCGCATGACAATACGCTAAAAACCCGTCTTGCTGGTCTTCAGCAGAATATTGCTCTCCGTAGAATTGATCCCGTTGATCAGCCGGATGCGGCGCAGCGTCTCGTCGAAGGAGGCAAGATCGCGATCCTCGAGTTCGGCGACGAAATCCCATTTGCCGTTGGTGCTGTGAAGGGCGCGGACCTGCGGCAGGCCGCGCAGCTGATCGGCCACCCTGTCGGCGAGTTTGCCGAGCACCTCGATCATGACGATGGCACGCACGCCGGCCGATCGCGTTTCATGACCGGTGCGGATGGTGAAGCCGACGATGGTGCCGGCGGCGACCAGCCTGTCGATCCGCGCGGCAACCGTTGCCCGCGAGGCGCCGGTGATCGCCGCAAGCGAGGAGACGGAAATCCGGGCATTATGGCGAAGTGCACTGAGAAGCTCGGTATCGAGATCGTCCACGATGATCACTTTGTCAAAATAGGTTTATCAATTTGCGCAATCATAATCCATTTCTGACACTTTTCCATCTTTTTGCCGTCAGCCCTTTATCCCACTATCGGCCGAAACAGGCCTAACCGCGGAGCCCCCGAATGAATGCCCAATCGCGATCTGTCACCCTCATCGGCGCGCCGCTGGAAGAAGGCTCCGGCCGCAGGGGCGCTGCCATGGGCCCCGCGGCGCTGCGTATCGCCGGCGTCGACCAGACGCTGATCGAGCTTGGCCATGACGTCGCCGATCTCGGCGATCTCAGGATCGTGCCGGCGATGGACCTGCCGCATCATCCGAAGGCCCATAATCTCAGGATTGTCGGCGCCTTCACCCGTGCGCTCGAAAGCAGCGTCTATGACGTCGCCGCTTCCGGCCGTTTCCCGCTGATTCTCGGTGGCGACCACAGCCTGTCCATGGGCAGCGTCTCCGGCATGGCCCGATATGCCGCCGGCAAAGGCCGGCCGCTTTTCGTGCTGTGGCTCGATGCCCATGCCGATTTCAACTCTCCCGCCACCTCGCCCTCCGGCAATATCCACGGCATGCCCGTCGCCTTCTTCTGCGGCGAGGCGGAGTTCGCCGAGATCCTGCCGAAAGACCGCCCCTTCGTCGACCCGAAACATGTCTTTCAGGTCGGCATCCGTTCGGTCGATGCGCGCGAGCGCGAGGAAATCCACGAACACGGCGTCAACGTCTTCGATATGCGCGCGATCGACGAGCAGGGCATCGGCGCCATCATGCGTGAGATCCTCGATGCCGTCGCCAAGGCCAACGGCCTGCTGCATGTCAGCCTCGACCTCGATTTCCTCGATCCCGACATTGCCCCCGGCGTCGGCACCACGGTGCCTGGCGGCGCAACCTTCCGCGAGGCGCATCTGGTAATGGAAATGCTGTCCGACAGCGGCCTCGTTTCGTCGCTCGATCTCGTCGAACTCAATCCGTTTCTCGACGATCGCGGCAAGAGCGCCCGCGTCCTGGTGGAACTGACGGCAAGCCTCTTCGGGCGCCGCATCTTCGATCGCCCAACCCGCGCCGCATAAAAGGCACGCGCTGCATAAAGGAGGGAAGAACCATGAACACCTCGGAAAAACTGATCGCCACCGAACAGCGGCTCGGCGCCCACAACTACAAGCCGCTCGACGTGGTGCTGACGCGCGGCGAAGGTGTTCATGTCTGGGATACCGACGGCAATCGTTATCTCGATTGCCTCTCGGCCTATTCCGCCGTCAACCAGGGCCATTGCCATCCGAAGATCCTCGCCGCCATGGTCGAGCAGGCGGGGAGATTGACGCTCACCTCCCGCGCCTTCCGCAACGACCAGCTCGCCTATCTCTATGAGGAACTGGCGGCGCTGACCGGCTCGCACAAGATCCTGCCGATGAACTCAGGCGCCGAAGCCGTGGAGACCGCCATCAAGGCGGTGCGCAAATGGGGATACGAGGTCAAGGGCGTCCCGGAAGGCCAGGCGGAGATCATCGTCTGCGCCGATAATTTCCATGGCCGGACGCTGAGCATCATCAGTTTCTCCACCGATCCCGACGCCCGCACCGGCTTTGGCCCTTACACGCCGGGCTTCCGCACCATTCCCTTCGGCGATGCCGAGGCCTTCGAGGCCGCCATCAACGGCAACACGGTCGCAGCGCTGATCGAGCCGATTCAGGGGGAAGCCGGCGTCATCATCCCGCCGGCCGGGTATTTCACCCGCATTCGCGAGCTTTGCACTGATAACAACGTCACCCTCATCCTCGATGAGATCCAGACCGGACTCGGCCGCACCGGCAAGCTGCTGGCGGAGGAACATGAAGGCATCGAGGCCGATGTAACGCTGATCGGCAAGGCGCTGTCCGGCGGCTTCTACCCGGTGTCGGCCGTGCTATCGAATTCCGAGGTACTGGGGGTGCTGAAACCCGGCCAGCACGGCTCGACCTTCGGCGGCAACCCGCTTGCCTGCGCGGTGGCGCGCACCGCGCTGAAGGTGCTGACGGACGAGGGCATGATCGAGAATGCCGCCGATATGGGCGACTATTTCCTCGAAGGCCTCCGATCTATCCGTTCGAACATCGTCCGGGAGGTGCGCGGCCGCGGGCTGATGCTGGCGATCGAACTGGAGCCCGAAGCCGGCGGCGCGCGGCAATATTGCCATGCGCTGAAGGAACGCGGCCTGCTCGCCAAGGATACGCACGACCATACGATTCGCCTCGCTCCACCACTGGTCATCACCAGGGAACAGGTGGACTGGGCGGTCTCGCAGATCGAAAAGACGATAGGCTGACGTCAATCGGGGCTGAAAACCTTCGCAATACCGCTCCCGATTTAGATTTGGGCAACACTCTTTCGCTAATGTCGTCGTAACCGTAACGATGCTTGGCCGAGCGCAAAGCCATCGCGTGGTGTGAAGGCAAAGCTCGTCCGCGCCAATGGTGGCGCGCCCGCTTCTGCCCTGGCTTACGACAGTTGGGAAGAATTCTATGACCACGATCAATTCCACTAGCTTCAGCGGCGATACGCTCGAGATCATTGCCTTCCGCCTGCATGATCAGGAATTCTGCGTCAAGACCACGACCATCCGCGAAATTCGCGGCTGGGCGCCGTCGACGCCGATCCCGCATGCGCCGGCCGATGTCATCGGCGTCATGAACCTGCGCGGCTCGGTGATCCCGATTATCGATCTTGCCTACAAGCTCGGCATGAAGAGCACCGTCGCCAACGAACGCAGCGCCATTGTCGTCGCCGAAGTTCACAGCATGGTCATCGGCATGCTCGTCGACCGCGTCTCGGATATTCTCACCATCTCCTCCAGCCAGGTCCAGCCCGTGCCTGAGGTGACCGCCTCCTTCGACCGCGCCTATTGCGAAGGCATCATCGCTTCGGAAAATGGCATGATCTGCTTCCTGAACCTCGCCAAGATGTTCAAGGAAAACGAGACGGATGAACTGGCGGCCTGATTGCCATCAAGACAATTCCGATATTGAAAACCGCCCCCCGGGCGGTTTTTTGCTGCACGTCCAGGGAAATCGCCGCGGTCGCCGACTTCACATTTTATTATTAGCAACAGCTTTTATACGTAATATTAACCACGCTCCCTCAGCATGGTGATGAAGCATACGGATGATGAGTCTCCGGTACAGGGGAGATAACCGGCGAGCGGTTCTTCCCGGCACCGGTATACCTCAGCCGCCCCCTCGCTTCTCCAGCCGAAACAGCGGAAGCTGTGCATCTCAAAGGGACAGGAATGTTTGGTCTATCTTCCGATTCGAAATACATTCTTGACGCCATCTCCAGATCGCAGGCGATCATCGAATTCGATCTCAAGGGAAATATCCTGACGGCGAACGAGAATTTCTGCAAAGCGCTGGGTTACAGCCTGAGCGAAATCGTCGGCAAGCACCACAGCATGTTCTGCGAGCCGGCCTATACAGCAACCGCGGAGTACCGCGAATTCTGGGCGCGGCTCGGACGCGGGCAATATGATGCCGGCGCTTACAAGCGTCTTGGCAAGGGCAACCGGGAGATATGGATCCGGGCTTCCTATAATCCGGTTTCAAAAGGCGGAAAGCCATTCAAGGTCGTGAAGTTCGCGACCGACGTCACCGCCACGAAGAGGAAGGCAATCGAGGATTCCGGCAAACTGGAAGCGATCTCGCGCTCGCAGGCGGTAATCGAATTCAAGCCCAACGGCGAGATCCTGACGGCGAACGAGAATTTCTGTCAGGCCATGGGATATTCGCTGGCCGAAATCGCCGGCAAACATCACAGCATCTTCTGTGATCCCGCCTATGTCAGGACTGAGGAATACAGCAGCTTCTGGCAGCGTCTTGCCAATGGCGAATTCATCGCCAACGAATTCGTGCGTTTCGGCAAGGGCGGCCGCGAAATCTGGATCCAGGCGGCTTACAACCCGATCGTCGATGCCGACGGCAAGGTCTACAAGGTCGTGAAATTCGCAACCGACGTCACCCAGCGGATGAGCGCGATTTCCCTGCTCGGCGGCGCGTTGCGTCAGCTTTCCGAAGGGGATCTGACAAGGACGGTGGACACGCCCTTCGTCCCCTCGATGGAGCAGTTGCGCCATGATTTCAATACCGCGGTCAGAGGTCTTGCCGAGACGATGAAGACGATCGGCGAGAATGCCGTTGCGATCGCCGCCGGGTCGAGCGAAATCGGCGCATCGGCGGATTCCTTCTCCAAGCGGACGGAACAGCAGGCCGCATCGATCGAGGAGACGGCAGCCGCGCTGGAGGAAATCACCACCACCGTCAACGATTCCAGCCGCCGCGCCGATGAGGCGGGCCGCCTTGTCGCCGTAACGAAGCAGGGCGCCGAACAATCGGGCGTCGTGGTCCGCAACGCCGTCGCCGCCATGGACCAGATCGAACAATCCTCGCGCGAAATCACCAACATCATCGGCGTCATCGACGATATCGCCTTCCAGACCAATCTTTTGGCCTTGAATGCCGGCGTCGAAGCCGCCCGCGCCGGCGAAGCCGGCAAGGGCTTTGCGGTCGTCGCCCAGGAAGTCCGCGAACTCGCCCAGCGCTCCGCCAAGGCGGCGAAGGAGATCAAGGCGCTGATCAACAGCTCGAGCGACCTCGTCAAGAACGGTGTCGGCCTCGTCGGTCAGACCGGTAAGGCGCTCGAGGAGATCGTCACACAGGTCGGCGATATCAACGGCAACGTCGTTGCTATCGTCGAAGCTTCACGGGAACAGGCAACCGGCCTCAAGGAAATCAACCAGGCGGTCAATACGCTGGACCAGGCAACCCAGCAGAATGCCGCCATGGTCGAGGAGAGCACCGCCGCCAGCCATAGCCTGGCAAAGGAAGCCGAAATGCTGCGGGTCCTGCTGGCAAGATTCCGCCTGCCCGGCCAGACCCGCGCCCAGGCCCAGCAGATTGCCGGCAGGCCCGAGGCAAGACAGATAGCCTCGCCAGCATTGCATCTCGTTTCCCGTGTCGCAAAAGCGCACGGCGCAACTGCTGCAACCGCACAGAGCTGGGAAGAGTTTTGACGTCAGTCTTCCCCCGCCGCACTACCGGGCCTGGTTTGCTTCCGGCTCGGGCTTTCGGATCAAGGGAGCAGCCTGACGCACCAGCGCATCCAGACCATTCTCCTCGTTTTGCAGGATTTCGAACAATTGCCGCCGCATGCGCGGCTCCCAGAATTTGTTGATATGATTCGCGACCCCCTCGACGGCCTCGCTTGCCGGCTGGCTCTTGAAGAAGGTGGCGATCTGGTTTGCCATATAAACGAGCTTGGTCTTGGTATCATGCGACATCGGCGATGCTTCCGGGCAAGATGCGGTGCGGGTGGGTGAAAATCTCGAAATCCTCGCCGCGCACCAGCGCAACGAGCGTCATGCCGGCCGCTTCGGCCGTGCGGATGGCCAGAGCGGTCGGCGCTGAAATGGCAATCAGCACCGGACTGCCAAGGATCGCCGCCTTCTGCACCATCTCGACCGAGAGCCGGCTGGTGACGACGACGGCGCCGTCTCCGCCTCTTTCGCCAAGGCCGATGACGGCGCCACAAAGCTTGTCCAGCGCATTGTGCCGGCCGACATCTTCGCGGACCGCAAGCAATCCCTTAGCCGGAAGATAGAAGCCGGCGCCATGCACCGCCCGCGTCTCCCGATGCAGCAGCTGCGCCTCGTTCAAAAGCGAAACGGCGCGAACGATATCGGCATGCGACAACGCCAGCGGCGATGCCGAGACATGCGGCACCGGCCGCACCGCCTGCTCGATCGATTCGATGCCGCAGAGGCCGCAGCCGACCGGCCCCGCCATGCTGCGGCGGCGTGCCCGCAGCCGATCGGCGACGTCGTCGACCAGGCTCACCTGCACATCGATCCCCTGCTCACCCGCGACGACCTCGATGCCGGATATCTCCACCCGCTTCGCGATGATCCCTTCGGTCAGGCTGAAGCCGACGGCAAAATCCTCAAGATCGGCAGGCGTCGCCATCATCACCGCATGCGAGCTGCCGCCATAGGAAAAGGCGACCGGCACCTCTTCCGGCACGATGCGAGAGCCGCTGTGCATCAAGCCATTGCGGCGGGCGGTTTCGGCGGCGCGGGCGGTGGTGGGGAAATCTACCATGCGGCAAAAGGGTGAAAAACACCCTCCTCCGCCTCACCGTCAACGCCAGCCCGTCCCCCCATCGTCACTCCGCTGCCTCGAGCTTTCCGGCGATCCGGCGCGATTGCCGCGCTTGCTCGTCATATTCCATCTGCCAGTCGCTCGGGCCGTTGGAGGGCGAGACCTGCACCGCCGTCACCTTGTATTCCGGGCAGTTCGTCGCCCAGTCGGAAAAGTCGGTGGTGATGACGTTCGCCTGCGTATTGGGGTGATGGAAGGTCGTATAGACGACACCCGGCGCCACACGATCGGTGATCAGTGCCCGGAGCGTCGTGTCGCCGGAGCGGCTGCCGAGCTTCACCCAGTCGCCGTCGCGAACGCCGCGCTGCTCGGCATCGTGCGGATGGATTTCCAGCCGGTCTTCCGCATGCCAGACGACATTCTCGGTCCGCCGCGTCTGCGCCCCGACATTGTACTGGCTGAGGATGCGACCGGTGGTGAGCAGCAGCGGGAAGCGCGGACCGGTGCGCTCGTCGGTCGCCACATATTCGGTGCGGATGAACTTGCCCTTGCCGCGCACGAATCCGTTGACATGCATGATCGGCGAGCCGAGCGGGTTCTTCTCGTTGCAGGGCCACTGCACCGAGCCCATCTTTTCGAGATAGTCGTAGCTTACAAGCGCGAAACTCGGCGTGGTCGCCGCGATCTCGTCCATGATCTCCGACGGATGATTGTAGTTCCAGTCGAGTCCCATCGCCCGGGCAAGCTTCTGTGTCACTTCCCAGTCGCCATAACCGTTGCGCGGCGTCATCACCTTGCGCACGCGGTTGATGCGGCGCTCGGCATTGGTGAAGGTGCCGTCCTTCTCGAGGAAGGTCGAGCCCGGCAGGAAGACATGAGCGTAATTGGCGGTCTCGTTGAGGAACAGGTCCTGCACGACGACGCATTCCATCGCGGCCAGTCCGGCCGCGACATGTTTCGTATCGGGATCGGACTGGAGAATGTCCTCGCCCTGAACGTAGAGACCCTTGAAGGAACCGTCGACCGCCGCATCCAGCATGTTGGGAATGCGCAGGCCCGGCTCGTTGTTGATCTTCACGCCCCAGAGCTTTTCGAAGATATCGCGCGTCGCATCGTCGGAAATGTGCCGGTAGCCGGGCAGTTCGTGCGGGAAGGAGCCCATGTCGCAGGAGCCCTGCACATTGTTCTGGCCGCGCAACGGGTTCACGCCGACGCCGGGGCGGCCGATATTGCCGGTCGCCATCGCCAGATTGGCGATCGCGATGACGGTGGTCGAGCCCTGGCTGTGTTCGGTGACGCCGAGACCGTAATAGATCGCGCCGTTGCCGCCCTTGGCATAGAGCCTTGCCGCGCCGCGCAGATCCGCCGCCGGTACGCCGGTGAAGATCTCGGTCTCTTCGGGGCTGTGCGCCGGTTCGGCGACGAAACCAGCCCAGTCCTCGAATTCCGACCAGTCGCAGCGCTCGCGGATAAACGCCTCGTCATAGAGCCCTTCGGTGACGATCACATGCGCCAGCGCCGTCATGACAGCGACATTGGTGCCGGGCTTCAGCGGCAGATGGTAAGAAGCCTCGATATGCGGCGACCGGACGATATCGGTGCGGCGCGGATCGATGACGATGAGCTTGGCGCCCTGGCGCAGCCGCTTCTTCAGCCGCGAGGCGAATACCGGATGGCCGTCCGTCGGGTTGGCACCGATGATGACGACAACATCGGAATACTCGACGCTGTCGAAGTTCTGCGTGCCGGCCGAGGTGCCGAAGGCCTGGCCGAGACCGTAGCCAGTCGGCGAATGGCAGACGCGGGCGCAGGTATCGACATTGTTGTTGCCGAAGCCGGCGCGGACCAGCTTCTGCACCAGATAGGTTTCCTCATTGGTGCAGCGCGACGAGGTGATGCCGCCGATCGACTCGCGGCCATACTGATACTGAATACGGCGGAACTCCGACGCCACATGCGCGAAGGCCTCGTCCCAGCTCACCTCCCGCCAGGGATCGCTGACCTTTTCGCGGATCATCGGGTTGAGGATGCGGTCCTTATGGGAGGAATAGCCGTAAGCAAAGCGGCCCTTGACGCAGGAATGGCCGCGATTGGCCTGGCCATCCTTCCACGGCACCATGCGCACCAGCTCCTCGCCGCGCATCTCCGCCTTGAAGGAACAGCCGACACCGCAATAGGCGCAGGTGGTGATGGCCGAATGCTCGGGCTGGCCGATCTCTATCACCGACTTCTCCGTCAGCGTCGCCGTCGGGCAGGCCTGGACGCAGGCGCCGCAAGAGACACATTCGGAATCGATGAAAGCTTCATGCGCACCCGAGGAAACCTTGGAGCCGAAACCGCGCCCCTCGATCGTCAGCGCGAAAGTGCCTTGCACCTCTTCGCAGGCGCGCACGCAGCGCGAACATACGATGCACTTGGAGGGATCAAAGGTGAAATAGGGATTGGATTCGTCCTTCGGCGTCCATTTCAGATTGATCTCGCCATTGTTGCGCGCCCTGATGTGGTTGTCGCCGTCATAGCCGTAGCGCACGTCACGCAGGCCGACGGCGCCCGCCATGTCCTGCAATTCGCAATCGCCGTTGGCAGCGCAGGTCAGACAGTCGAGCGGGTGGTCGGAAATATAAAGCTCCATCACGCCGCGGCGAACATCCTTCAGCCGTCCCGTCTGCGTGTGCACCACCATGTTGGCCGCCACCGGCGTCGTGCAGGAGGCAGGCATGCCCGCCCGGCCCTCGATCTCGACGAGACAGAGCCGGCAGGAACCGAAGGCGTCGATCATGTCGGTGGCGCAGAGCTTCGGCACCGTGATGCCGGCCTCCATCGAAGCGCGCATGATCGAGGTGCCCTCCGGCACGCTGATCTGCTGCCCATCGATGGTGAGTGTCACCATCACCTCGGATGTCGAAGCAGGAGTGCCGTAGTCGATTTCATGGATGAGAGACATGGTCGGCCTCCTGTCTGGAAGTGAAAATGAGCAATTCGGAGGGAGCTGACGGGTAGAAGGCCATCATTCCGCAGCCTCCACCATCGGCGCCGGCGAAAAATCCTCCGGGAAATGCGTCATGGCGCTCATGACCGGATAGGGCGTGAAACCGCCGAGCGCGCAGAGCGAGCCGAATTTCATCGTATTGCAGAGATCGGTGAGCAGCGCCCGGTTCTTCTCCGGCTCGATGCCATGGGCGATCTTGTCGGCCGTCTCGACGCCGCGCGTCGAGCCGATGCGGCAGGGCGTGCACTTGCCGCAGCTTTCGACGGCGCAGAATTCCATGGCGAAACGCGCCTGCTTCAGCATGTCGGCTGTGTCGTCGAAGACGACGATGCCGGCATGGCCGATCAGCCCGTCCCTTGCAGCGAAGGCTTCGTAATCGAACGGCGTGTCGAACAGTGCCCGCGGGAAATAGGCCCCGAGCGGCCCACCGACCTGCACGGCCTTGACCGGCCGTCCTGTCGCCGTACCGCCGCCGATCCTGTCGACGATATCGCCGAGCGCAAGACCGAAGGCCGTTTCGTAAAGACCGCCATATCTGATATTGCCGGCGATCTGTAGCGGGATGGTGCCGCGCGAGCGGCCCATCCCGAAATCGCGATAGAAGGCCGCACCCTTCTCCATGATGACAGGCACTGAGGCGAGCGAGATCACATTGTTGATGACGGTCGGACAGTCAAACAGCCCCTTATGCGCCGGCAACGGCGGCTTGGCGCGCACGACGCCGCGCTTGCCTTCGAGGCTGTTCAGCAGCGCCGTCTCCTCGCCGCAGACATAGGCGCCGGCGCCGGTCCGCACCTCGATATCGAAGGCGCGGCCGGAGCCGAGCACCGAAGGGCCGAGTATCCCGGCTTGGCGCGCGATGGCGACAGCCTCGGTCATCGCAGCGATGGCGTGCGGATATTCCGAACGCGTGTAGACGAAGCCCTTCGTGGCGCCGGTAGCAAGTCCTGATATCGCCATGCCCTCGATCAGCACGAAGGGATCACCCTCCATGATCATCCGGTCGGCAAAGGTGCCGCTGTCGCCCTCGTCGGCGTTGCAGACGATATATTTGCGGTCGCCGGCGGCATCGAGAACCGTCTTCCACTTGATGCCGGTGGGGAAACCCGCGCCGCCACGGCCGCGAAGGCCGGAATCGGTGACTTCCTTGACGATTTCGGCAGGCGCCATCGAAACGGCGCGGCGAAGGCCGGCAAGGCCGCCATGCGCTTCGTAATCGGCCAGCGACAGCGGATCGGTGACGCCGCAGCGGGCGAAGGTCAGGCGGGTCTGTTCCTTCAGGAACGGGAGGTCTTCAACCTCCCCGAGACAGAGCGGGTGATCGCCGCCATCGATGATCCCGGCATCGAACAGAACGGACACATCCTTTGCCTTCACCGGTCCGTAGCCGATGCGCTTGCCGGCAAGCTCGACCTCGACCAGCGGCTCCAGCCAGAACATTCCGCGCGAGCCGTTGCGCACGATCTCGGCATCAAGGCCGCGGGCGGCGATCTCCTGGGCAATCGCCTTTGCCACCTTTTCGGCCCCGAGCGCCAGCGCAGCGGCATCGCGCGGAACATAAATCCTGACTGTCATCGGCGTGCCTCCGCAACGAGTTCGGCCGCCGTCTGATCGTCGATCCGGCCGTAGACCTCGCCGTCGAGCATCGCCGACGGGGCGCAGGCGCAGAGCCCGAGGCAGTAGACCGGTTCCAGCGTCACACTGCCGTCGAGCGTCGTCTGGTGAAAATCGATGCCGAGCAGCGTCTTCACACGTTCGGCCACCGCATCGCCGCCCATCGACTGACAGGCCTCGGCCCGACAGAGCTTCAGCACATGCCGGCCGGCCGGATGGTCGCGGTAATCATGATAGAAGGTCACCACGCCATGCACCTCGGCGCGGGAAAGGTTCAGTTCCTCCGCTATCACAGGCACGGCCTCCTGCGGCACATAGCCGAATTCTTCCTGAACCTCGTGCAGAATGGGAAGCAGCGGCCCTTCAAGGAAGCGAAGCTCGGCGACGATGGCACGGGTGCGCGCTGTGATATCGCCTTCGGCGATATGAATGGTCATAAGGCAGCCCTCCCAGCCGCTTGCTCGTTACAGGAATGGCAGACTCCCCCAGCCAATCACCATTCCATAACCAGCATCTCAGGGAAGCCGAGCGTGATCAATAAAGCTATCCTGTGGATCGATAGATTTTTCCTATCAGAGTTCCTCGTCCCTCACGAGCACCCGCGCTTCGTGCAGCAAGGCCGAGACGAGCGGCGTGAAGGGTTCACGATAAGGCGCTACGAGCCCGACCAGATGATGCGCTTCCGGTTCGACGATCGGAATCATCCGGATTTCCACTGGAAAACCAAAAGATTTGGCGACATTGCGCGGCATGATGCTCGCCCAGCGTCCGGTTCGAACATGCGAAAACAGCACGATCATCGAATTGGATTCGAGCGTCGGATGCACACTTGCGCCTGCTTCCGTCAGGTGCCGATTGATGATTCGGCGGTTCTGCATGTCGGCGGTCAATAGACAAAGCCGAAGATCGCCGACCTCCTTCCAGGTCACATTGTCGCGATCGGACAGCGGGCTGCCTGCAGCCGTGATCAGATGGTAACGCTCGGCATAGAGCGGAACGCTGGTGACACGGCCGAGCGGTTCATTTTCGAGATAGGTGATGCCGGCATCGATTTCGAGGTTTTCGAGCATGCTCAGCACCTGCAGCGAATTGCGTGAGACGATCGAGAAGGTGACGCCGGGATGCCGCTCCTGAAAGGGCGTGGTGATGCGCGACAGCATGGCGAGCGCCGTCGGAATGGCGGCGAGACGGATATGGCCGGAAAGACCGCGGCGCGCGGCGCGCATCTCCTCGCGCATGGTGCGGGCGTCGCCGACGATGCGGCGAGCCCATTCGAGCACGCGCTGCCCTTCCGGCGTCAAGCCCTGAAACCGCGAGCCGCGCTGCACCAGCATGACGCCGAGCTGATCCTCGAGCTGCCGGATCGCGGCCGACAACGTCGGCTGTGAAATCCCGCATTCTTCGGCGGCGCGGCCGAAATGTTTTTCATTGGCAAGGGCGATGAAGAATTCCAGCTTGTCGATCATCCGGTCTCCCGCGACATTCCGCGTCCGGCCTCATCTTCGACATAGCAGCGACGCTCCGCAAGGGCGGTGCTAATGCATGTCGCCCAAAAGTGTGCAGCGGTTTTGGGACGACGACATGCATAACACAAAAAACTAAAGCGCGTCGCATGAAGCAAGTTCTTTGCGACGCGCTTTAACAGTTTTCTACAATGGGAAAAGCTCAAACAGCGATTCGAGGAAGGCAAGCACGCTGACATTGCCGATACTGTAATAAACCAGCCTGCCCTGACGGCGCGTATTGACCAGACCTTCGAGCCGCAAACGCGCAAGCTGCTGCGAGACCATCGCCTGCTGTATGCCGAGAATATTTTCGATTTCCCCGACCGTCCGCTCCTGTTTTGCCAGTATGCAGAGGATCAGAAGTCGGGTGTGATGCGCCAAAGCTTTCAGCAGATCGCTCGCTTCATGGGCTTTTCCAGCGAGTATGTGCAAGTCCTGGCCGGTCATCCCCGGCTCCGGTTTAGGCAACGGCATTCGATATCTCGGAAGGGAGGCGGTGTGGTAGATCAGCACAATAGCATATTCGCACAAGCGAATTGGTCAATAGTGATGAAATGCCAAAAAAGGTCCAAGTAAATCAGCAGATAAGCTGTCCGCCATTGATCTCGATCACCTGGCCGGTGATGTATCCCGACAGCAAGGGAGCTGCCAGGAACAGATAGGCGGGAGCGCAATCCTCCGCCGTGCCGAGCCGCTGCAACGGGATGGATTTCCGGGTCTGCTCCAGTTTTTCCCTGGAGGAATAGCGCTCGTGGAAATCCGTCTCGATCGTTCCCGGCGAGACGCAGTTGACGCGGATGCCGTCCGGGGCAAGCTCGCGGGCAAGCGCCTTCGAATAGGTCGCAACGAAGGCTTTCGAGGCCGAATAGATTGAGGAGCCGGGGCTGCCGCCGGTCAGCGCCGAGATCGAAACTGTGTTGACGACGGCAGCACCCTCGGCCGCCTTCAATGCCGGCAGCAAGGCGCGCGTCAGCGCCACCACCGATGTCTGGTTGAGCCGGATGACCGCCTCATATTCCGCGTCGGTCAGCGTCGCAGCCGGAAAACGGCCGAGCATGGTGCCGGCATTGTTGACGAGCACATGCACCTTGTCGAAGAATGCGAGAACATCTTCGGCAAATTGCGCCGCCCCGCCGGCGGCGGAGAAATCGGCATGCAGCAGCAGCGCCCGTCTTTCCGATTCAGCCGTCAGCAGGAAATCCGGCAGGTCTCGCCCCGGCTTGCGCCCGGTGTGAACGATGACCTTCGCGCCGCAATCCAGAAACTGCCGAGCGACTTCCAGGCCGATGCCGCGGCCGGCGCCGGTGACGACGACATTGCGATTTTCAAACAGTCTTGGATGAAACACGAAGCCGTCCTCCTCGGTTGCGTCACTCGCCCTTAACATATGAGCACCGCGACCGAAAGAAAGGCAGACATCGATCTTTCCGGGAGAGACTTGGCTCTCCCGGAAAGACTTGGCTCTCCCGGAGAGACTTGGCTCTCCCGAAGGCTAGTTTTCGGTCTGCAGCAGCCGCGCACCCGGCCCTTCCTTGCCGAGCCGGTCGCAGGGATTGCGCAGCGGACAGCTTTCGATCGACAGACAGCCGCAGCCGATGCAGCCGGCCAGGCGGTCGCGCAACAGGCTGAGCTGGCCGATTCGCGCGTCGAGATCGTCCTTCCATCGTGCCGACAACGTCTGCCAGTCCGCGGCCGTCGGCGTGCGCCCCTGCGGCAGCGAGTGGAACGCCGCCTGGATTTCCACAAGCGGAATGCCGACACGCTGCGCCACCTTAATGATGCCGAGGCGGCGAAGTACGTCGCGCCCGTAGCGCCGCTGGTTGCCGCGGGAGCGGATGCTCGAGATCAAACCCTTTGTCTCGTAGAAATGCAGCGCCGAAACGGCAAGACCGCTGCGCTCAGCCACCTCACCGACCGTCAGCAGTTTGCCGGGCTGCGCTGCCGGAATCCGATCCATGTCTCTTGACCTCAATATTAGTTGAGGTTTTATAACCCTTGCTCCTGCAATCGTAAAGCCCGATCGGGCGCCCGCCAGCGCGGACGCCTTGCGCACGCCGACATCGCCGCCTGAGGCAGCAAGCTGCGGTCCCGTTCCCGGCAGGTACGGGCCCACCGAGGAACACCCGAGCGGGACTTCCGCTCGGGTGTTTCCCTGAGATCAGATCCATTCCGACTGGACGGACCGGTTCGCAATTTTGCGGTTGCGGGAAGAAAACCCGGGTGGTAGTTTCCGCCGAAATACAGGGGAGCTCCGTATCGCCGGGGCTGAGATGTGAGGCGCAAGCCTCTGGACCCTTCAAAGCTGATCTGGGTAATGCCAGCGGAGCGAGGTTCAGATGTTCTCAAGCGCAGAAGTGTCAGTCTATCCGATATCAGGCAACCTCGTCGGCATCATTCTCGATGCCGTCAAGGCGCTCGATCCCGATAGCGACCGGCTGCCCATCGAGACCGAAATCAAACGCTGATGACACTGCCACGACCTTCGCATTCGCGTCTTGCAGCGCTCCGCGCCGCTCTCTATCGGGCAATGCCCGCCTTGCTCGCGGGCTTCGCCTTTCTGGCGGCATGGGAGGTCTATGTCGATCTTTCCGGCATCAAGCCTTCCATCCTGCCGGCGCCTTCGCGCATTCTCATCCAGGGCTGGCTGAACCGCGAAGCGCTGATATCAAACACCTGGCCGACGCTCGGCGCGACGCTTGGCGGTTTCGCGCTGTCGCTTGCCTTCGCCTTCGCCGCTTCGATCCTCATGGATTTCATGCCTTTCATGCGCCGGGCATTGCTGCCGATCTTCATCGCCAGCCAGACCCTGCCGCTGGTGGCGATCGCGCCGCTTGTCGTCCTCTGGTTTGGCTTCGGCCTCTTGCCGAAGATCCTGCTGGTGGCGCTCGTCACCTTCTTCCCGCTGCTTGTCGCCCTGCTGCAGGGCTATGAATCGACCGACCGCGACATCGCCGAACTTTTGAACTCGATGAAAGCGAGCCGCTGGCGCATCTTCCGCCTGGCACGGCTTCCCTCCGCGCTGCCCTATTTCTTCGCCGGCCTGCGGATCTCGATCACCTATGCCGTCGTCGGCGCGATCTTTGCCGAATATGCCGGCGCCGCCCGCGGCCTCGGCATCTATATCCTCAACGCCAAGAATAATTTCCGTCCCGATCTGGTGCTCGCCGCCGTCGTTGTCAGCGCCGTGCTCACCCTCTGCCTCTTCGGCCTGACGCTCTTGATCCAGCGCCTTGTCATGCCCTGGCAACCATCCGGGGAGCGGCGCCGATGAGCGATACAATGGTTGAGCTGCGGAATATCGCCAAATCCTTCGACGGCATGAAGGTGCTGGGCGATATTTCGCTCAGCGTCGCAAGCGGCGAGTTCGTTTCGATCGTCGGCCCGTCCGGCTCCGGAAAATCGACAGTGCTCCGATTGCTGACGCAGGCGCTTCGGCCCGATTCCGGCACCGTGCTTTTCAACGGCGCGCCACTGGAAGAGGCGCCGCACTCCTTCGCCTTCATGCCGCAGCGCGATGCGCTGATGCCCTGGCGCCGGATCATCGACAATGCCGCCCTTGGCCTCGAGGTGCGGGGCATGAGCCGCCGGGCAGCGCGCGCCACTGTCGCGCCGCTATTCGAACGCTTCGGCCTTGCCGGTTTCGAACACCATTATCCCTCCGAATTATCCGGCGGCATGCGCCAGCGCGCCGCCCTGTTGCGCACCGTCGTCCAGACCCAGGACATGCTGCTGCTCGACGAGCCGTTCGGCGCGCTCGACGCGCTGACGCGCACGCAGATCCAGGAATGGCTGCAGGGCATGTGGACCGAACACCGCTGGACGGCGCTGCTGATCACCCATGACGTCCGCGAGGCCGTGTTCCTCTCCGACCGTATCTACGTGCTTTCGGCCCGCCCGGCGCGTATCATCCGCGAATTCCACGTTCCCCTGCCCCGTCCGAGAAGCATTGCCGATCTCGGCTCGCCGGCGGCCCAGGCGATCGAAACCGAAATCCTGCAAACCCTGCTTCATCCGCTAGAACAGGATGATTTTGGGCCGATCGGTCTAAAATCTGAATCCTGTGCCAATATAAAGAGTTAGAGCATGATGCCGAAAACTGCTCACACTTTTCGGCATCATGCTCCAGAGACCTGAGGAGGTCACCATGCTGCTTCTCACCCGTCGCCAGACGATCTTCGCCGCCCTCGCGGCAAGCCTTGCCGGCCGCCCCGCCTTCGCCCAGTCAGCGCCCGCAAAGGCGCGCATCGCGCTCGACTGGACGCCCAACACCAACCATATCGGCATCTATGTCGCCAAGGCGAAGGGCTTCTATGCCGCCGCCGGCCTCGATGTCGAAATTCTTCCCTTTACCGACACCAGCGCCGGCACGCTGGTGTCGAACGGCGTCGCCGACTTCGGCATCAGCAGCGAGATCGAGGCCATCACACAGCGCGCCGCCGGCGGCGACGTGAAGATGGTCTACGGCGTCGTCCAGACCGAAACAGCGCGGCTGATCTTCAAGGGCGGACGCGACGACATCAAGAGCCCCAAGGATCTCGACGGCAAGACCTATGGCGGCTTCGGCGGCACCTGGGAGAGCGCACTGGTCTCCGCGATGATCCGCAACGATGGCGGCAAAGGCGAGGTCAACACCGTCACGCTCGGCACCTCGGCCTACGAGGCGCTGGACAATGGCTCGATCGATTTCACGCTGGAGATCTATACCTGGGAAGGCGTTGCCGCCGAACTGGAAAACCGGAAGATCGCCCGCTTCCACTATTCCGACTATGGCATTCCCGACGAGCAGACGACGGTCATCGTCTCCAGCGACGCCTATCTCTCGGCCAATCGGGACAATGCCCGCGCTTTCATTCAGGCGACGCGAAAGGGTTATGCCTATTCCGTCGATCATCCCGACGAAGCCTGCGCGCTGCTGATATCCGAGAGCAACGGCGCGCTGATGAACACCGAATTGGTGAAAGCGTCGCAGAAGGCGCTGATCGAAGGACACTTCCTGAAATCCGAGGCCGGCGTGATCGGCACGCTCGACCCGGCAAAGGCCGACGCCATCGGCGGCTTCCTGCTCGAGAACGGCATTCTGGTCGATGCGAATGGCGCCGCACTCAAGGAGAAGCCGGATTTTTCCAGCTATTACACCAACGAACTCCTCGCCTGACCTCGAGCCTCGACCTCGCCCGTCGCCGCTTTCCACGGCAAAGTCCACCGGGCACTGCATGATTTCTTAAATCGGAAGCGATATAAGAAAGCTGATGCAGCACTTCAAAGTGTTACAGCGCCGTGCGGCTGAAAGACGCGGCGCCGTAAGGCGGGGAACAGGATGCGACAACAGGAAAGACTGGCCGGAGCGGACTTTCTGCGCGCGACGGCCTGTCTGCTGGTGTTTGTCCATCATCTGGCGCTCCGGCTGGACATGCGCAGAATTCCCGACGAACTGGGAACGGCTGCGCAGATCCTCCGCTTCGGCAATTTCGGCGTTGCCATCTTCTTCGTGCTCAGCGGCTTTCTTCTCGCCCATCCCTTCTGGCGCGCGCTCGACGACGGCCGCGACATGCCGAGCCTGCGCCATTACACGATCCGCAGGGCGGCGCGCATCGCGCCGGGCTTCTGGGTGGCCGCAACCGTCAGCTTCGCGCTCAGCCTGACGCTGCTGGCCCTGCCGCTGACGCCTGAGCTGACACTTCGCTACGTCTCCGGGCTGCTGTTCATGAGCCAATGGCATTGGCGCACATTGTTTCCCGTCGAAGCCGACGGCCCGCTTTGGTCGATTCCCTTCGAGGTCACCAGCTATGTGCTGCTGCCGATCTGCTTTTTCCTGCTGTTTCGTTTACCCCTGCTCCGGCAGCGCCCGCCGCTTGCCCGCTTTGCCTGGCTTTGCGTCATCGCCGGTGTCCTCCTCGCCCATGTGCTGATCCTCATCGTCTTTCCGCTCGACGACATCGGACGCGGCTGGCAATACGGCCTCCAGGGCGGGGCGAAAGAGTGGATGCCGCGATATAATCCGATCGGTTTTTTCGCCGTCTTCGCCCTCGGCGCGTTCGCCGCCGGCGTCGAGGTCATGCTTAGTAGACGGCAGTCCTTCTGGTTCGATGCCGCAGCGCTGCTGGCCCTCGCCGTTGCCGGCTACCGCCTCGTCATATCGCCCGGCGGCACCCCTGAAGCCTACGGCTGGCTCGAAATCCCCTATGGCTTCCCGGTCTTTCCGCTGGCGATCGCAACGGCGCTCGTTGCGCTCTGCCATTCGCAGCACCTGGGCAGGCTGCTCGACAATGCACCCGTCCGCTACATCGCCAAGATCTCCTTCGGCATCTATATCTGGCAGGAGATCATCCTGATATCGATCCAGCGGCTTGACCCCGGTTCGTTCGGCGTTTCCACGGACAATGTCATCACCGGCTGGCTGCAGTCCTGCGGACTGGCGGCAACGCTTGTCCTTCTCGTCGCCAGCTTCAGCTACCACCTGCTGGAGAGACCGGCGATCGACCTCGGCAACCGCCTGACATCCCCTCAACCCAATCGGGCTACTCCTTTCAAAGTATAAATTTCCCACCATTTCAACTAATGCGTTAAGGTTAGCCGCGAGATACTCCCATTTTTGGCTTCTTTAGGGTTACATGATTCTTAATTATACCGATGACAAACGATACATGAGGATGTATCTGTCTCCCTGTAGTTCAGTATCGCAGCTAAACTTGTGGACCTTGCGTAATGAATGCTTTTACTTCGAAGACGAATTCACGCTTCGATCCGTCTCAGCGTCAGGACAAGACCAGGACCCTGGTTGTCGCGAACTCCAACATTCGCCAGCCGAACAGCTTTTCGCCTGTCGAAAGAAAGATGGCTGTGCGACTGGGCGTAAAGCGGCTGTTCGACATCGTCGCCTCCGTCAGCGCCCTCATCGTGCTGGCGCCATTTTTTCTGGCGATCGCTCTCTTCATCAAACTCGACGATGGCGGTCCGGTATTTTTCCGCCAGATCCGCTGGGGACTGAACGGCCGGAAGATCGTGGTTTTCAAGTTCCGCTCGATGCGCGCCGAAGATTGTGATCCGAGCGGCATTCGGCAGACCGTCAAGGGCGACAGCCGGATGACATCCATCGGGGCGGTGCTGCGAAGGACCAATATCGACGAGCTGCCGCAGCTTTTCAACGTCCTTATCGGCGAGATGTCGCTGGTCGGTCCGCGCTGCCATGCGATCAATATGCGCGCAGCCGGCAGGCTCTACGAGGAACTGGTGCCGGACTACCACCAGCGTCACGTCATGCGCCCCGGCATCACCGGCCTTGCCCAGACACGCGGCTGGCGCGGCCCGACGGCGCGGCCGCTGCAGGCCCGCGCCCGCATCGCCTGCGATATTTATTATGTCCGGAATTTCAGCCTGTTGCTCGACTTGAAGATCTTATTGAAGACGCTCGTCATCGAGCTGCGTGGCGGCACCGGCTTCTGAGACGATCCGACATGTCGGCAAAGCGGCCATAGGGGCCGCGTCTTCGTTTGAAGCCTCCGATGGAGGCGCCTGCCGCATCCCGAGAGATGAGCGACCACAAAAAAGGCGGCTGTTAAGCCGCCTTTCATCGTTGCAAAATCGATTGCGATCAATCCTGCTGGACGATGCCGCTCAGATGCGTCAGTTCCATGATGAAGTGCTCGAGCTTCGACTTGTGCTCGTGCAGCTCGGCATGTTCGAGTTCCTTGCGGGCGGCCTCGATGCGGCGGGTCAGCTCGTCCTTGTGGAGTTCCTCGACCGGTACGGCCGATTCGGCAAGCAATGTGCAGCCAGTCGGCAGGATATCGGCGAAACCGCCGAAAACGACATAGTCCTGCTTCTTGCCGGAGGCCGAACGCACGCTCACGAGACCCGGCTTGACCGTCGTCATCGTCGGCGCATGGTGCGCCATGACGGTCATTTCGCCTTCCGTCGCGGGAATGACGACCTCGGTCACCATTTCCGACAGCAGCAGACGCTCCGGCGAAACGAGCTCAAAGTTGAAATTGTCAGCCATCAGTGACTTACCTTCTCGGCTATGGCTTTCGCATCTTGCAATTGGGTCCCGCAGAACGGGCAGTGCATTATCGCTTGGTCGAGATAACCGAGGCCTTCCTCGCTCTGGACCAAACCGACCACCATCATCAGCACGCCGTTATCGGCGCGATAGATGGTCGGCGCGGCTGGTTCCGGAAGATCCGCCACGACCCCTTTGAGGGGATCGCAGCAGAATATCTCGTCTAGCGCGTCGCTCATCAAGCAGCTGCGAGCTTCTTGGCCTTTTCGATCGCTTCTTCCATCGAGCCGACCATGTAGAAGGCCGCCTCCGGCAGGTGATCGTATTCGCCGTTGACGAGGCCCTTGAAGCCCTTGATCGTGTCTTCGAGCGCAACCAGCTTGCCAGGCGAGCCGGTGAAGACTTCGGCGACGAAGAACGGCTGCGACAGGAAACGCTCGATCTTGCGGGCGCGGGCAACGGCAATCTTGTCCTCTTCGGACAGTTCGTCCATGCCCAGGATGGCGATGATGTCCTGCAGGGCCTTGTAGCGCTGCAGCGTCGACTGGACCTTACGGGCGACTTCGTAATGCTCTTCGCCGACGACCATCGGGTCGAGCATGCGCGAGGTCGAGTCGAGCGGATCGACGGCCGGGTAGATGCCCTTTTCGGCGATCGAGCGCGACAGAACCGTCGTCGCGTCAAGATGCGCGAACGAGGTTGCCGGCGCCGGGTCGGTCAAGTCGTCGGCAGGAACGTAAATGGCCTGGACCGAGGTGATCGAGCCGGTCGTCGTCGTGGTGATGCGCTCCTGCATCTGGCCCATGTCGGTGGCAAGCGTCGGCTGATAGCCGACGGCCGACGGGATACGGCCGAGCAGAGCCGACACTTCGGAACCTGCCTGGGTGAAGCGGAAGATGTTGTCGACGAAGAACAGGACGTCCTGGCCCTGGTCGCGGAAATGTTCGGCGACCGTCAGGCCGGTCAGCGCGACGCGGGCGCGGGCACCCGGCGGTTCGTTCATCTGGCCGTAAACAAGTGCCGCCTTCGAGCCTTCGCCGCCGCCATGCTTGTTGACGTTCGATTCGATCATTTCATGGTAGAGGTCGTTGCCTTCGCGAGTGCGTTCACCGACGCCCGCGAAAACCGAGTAACCACCATGCGCCTTGGCGACGTTGTTGATCAGTTCCATGATCAGAACGGTCTTGCCGACGCCGGCGCCGCCGAACAGGCCGATCTTGCCGCCGCGTGCATAGGGCGCCAGAAGGTCGACGACCTTGATGCCGGTGACGAGGATCTGCGCTTCCGTCGACTGCTCGACATAGGAGGGCGCATCCTGGTGGATGGCGCGCTTATGGGTGGTGACCAGCGGGCCTGCTTCGTCGACCGGCTCGCCGATGACGTTCATGATACGGCCGAGCGTCTCGTTGCCGACCGGAACCATGATCGGAGCACCGGTATCGCTGACTTCCTGGCCGCGCACGAGACCTTCGCTGGAGTCCATCGCGATCGTACGAACTTCGTTCTCGCCAAGGTGCTGCGCAACTTCGAGAACCAGACGGACGCCGTTGTTGGTGGTTTCCAGCGCGTTCAGGATCTTCGGCAGTTCGCCTTCGAAAGCAACGTCGACGACGGCGCCGATAACCTGTGTGACCCTGCCGACAGAGCCGATCTTGGGGGTAGCTGCCTCAGCCATTTTCTGACCCTCTTTTCCTAGCCTCAGAGCGCTTCCGCGCCCGAAATGATTTCAATGAGTTCCTTGGTGATCTGCGCCTGGCGCTGGCGGTTGTAGCTCAGCGTCAGTTTGTTGATCATCTCACCGGCATTACGCGTCGCATTGTCCATGGCGCTCATCTTCGCGCCCATTTCGCCGGCGACATTCTCAAGGAGCGCGCGGAAGATCTGGACGGAGATGTTGCGCGGGATCAAGTCTTCGAGGATCGACGCCGGATCCGGCTCATATTCGTAGACTGCGCCAGCATGTGCCGCATCTTCGGCCTGCACTGCGCCTGTCGAAGCCGGGATGAGCTGTTGCGCCGTCGGGATCTGACTGATCACCGACTTGAACTCGGAATAGAACAGCGTGCAAACGTCGAATTCGCCAGCCCCGTACATCTCGATGATGCGCTTGCCGATCTGGTCCGCATTCTCGAAGCCGATCTTCTTGACGTCGCGCAATTCCTTACGCTCGATGATCAACGAAGCATATTCGCGGCGAAGGATATCGTAGCCCTTCTTGCCGACGGTGAAGATCTTCACCGTCTTGCCCTCGGCAAGCAGCCTGCGCACATGGTCGCGCGCAAAGCGGGCGATCTGTGAATTGAAGCCGCCGCAAAGACCGCGTTCGGCCGTGCAGACCACCAGCAGATGAACCTGGTCCTTGCCGGTGCCGGTCATCAATGTCGGCGCGCCGTCGGCATCGGTGACGGCCTTGGCGATGTTCGCCAGAACCGCACCCATGCGCTGCGAATAAGGCCGGGCGGCCTCGGCCGCCTCCTGCGCACGCCGAAGCTTCGCCGCGGCGACCATTTTCATCGCCTTGGTGATCTTCTGCGTCGCCTTGACGGAGGCGATCCGGTTTTTCAGATCCTTAAGTGAAGGCATCCGTGATCCGTCCTAACTTAGGGCCTGATTACGCGAAAGACTTTGCGAAGGTATCGAGAGCAGCGGTGAGCTTGCCCTTGGTATCGTCGCTGATTGCCTTTTCCGTGCGGATCGCGTCGAGGATGGCGGAGCCTTCCGAACGCAGATACGAGAGGAAGCCCTGCTCGAACTTGCCGACCGAAGCGACCGGCAGCTTGTCGAGATAGCCGTTGACGCCGGCAAAAATCACCGCGACCTGTTCTTCCGTCTTCAGCGGCGAGAACTGCGGCTGCTTCAGGAGTTCGGTCAGGCGTGCACCGCGGTTCAGCAGGCGCTGCGTCGCAGCGTCGAGGTCCGAACCGAACTGGGCGAAGGCGGCCATTTCGCGATACTGGGCGAGTTCGCCCTTGATCGAGCCGGCAACCTGCTTCATCGCCTTGATCTGCGCCGACGAGCCGACGCGGGAGACCGACAGACCGACGTTCACGGCCGGGCGGATACCCTGGTAGAACAGGTCGGTTTCAAGGAAGATCTGGCCGTCGGTGATCGAGATCACGTTGGTCGGAATGAAAGCCGACACGTCGTTGCCCTGGGTTTCGATGACCGGCAGAGCGGTCAGCGAACCGGCGCCCTGGTCGTCGTTCATCTTCGCAGCGCGCTCGAGCAGACGCGAATGCAGGTAGAAAACGTCGCCCGGATAGGCTTCGCGGCCCGGCGGGCGGCGCAGCAGCAGCGACATCTGGCGGTAGGAAACGGCCTGCTTCGACAGGTCGTCGTAACCGATCAGCGCATGCATGCCGTTGTCGCGGAAATATTCGCCCATGGCGCAGCCGGCAAACGGAGCCAGATACTGCATCGGCGCCGGATCGGAAGCGGTTGCCGCGACGATGATCGAATACTTCAGTGCGCCGCGCTCTTCGAGCACCTTGACGAACTGGGCAACGGTCGAGCGCTTCTGGCCGATGGCGACGTAGACGCAGTAAAGCTTCTCGCCCTCAGGACCGTTCTCGTGAATGGCCTTCTGGTTGAGGAAGGCGTCGAGAAGAATGGCGGTCTTGCCGGTCTGGCGGTCGCCGATAACCAGCTCGCGCTGGCCGCGGCCGACCGGGATCAGCGCATCGATGGCCTTGAGGCCGGTCGACATCGGCTCATGAACCGACTTGCGCGGAATGATGCCGGGAGCCTTGACGTCGACACGCGAGCGGCGCGTCGCGTTGATCGGGCCCTTGCCATCGATCGGGTTGCCGAGCGCGTCGACGACGCGGCCAAGCAGTTCCGGACCGACAGGAACGTCGACGATGGCGCCGGTCCGCTTGACGGTGTCGCCTTCCTTGATGTCGCGGTCGGAGCCGAAGATGACGACGCCGACATTGTCGGATTCGAGATTCAAAGCCATGCCGCGGATGCCGCCCGGGAACTCGACCATTTCGCCGGCCTGGACATTGTCCAGACCATAGACGCGGGCGATACCGTCACCGACGGAGAGAACCTGGCCGACTTCCGAGACTTCTGCCTCCTTGCCGAAATTTTTGATCTGGTCTTTGAGAATTGCGGAAATTTCCGCGGCGCGGATATCCATCAGCCAACCTCTTTCAATGCGAGCTTAAGAGTGGAGAGTTTGGTACGAAGAGACGTATCAATCTGGCGGGACCCGACCTTGACGATCAGACCACCAAGAATTGACGGATCAACCGTGACGGCAATCGTCACGTCTTTGCCGGTAACGCTCTTGAGTGCCACCTTCAATTCGGTTTCCTGCGCTTGCGAAAGCGCATGCGCCGAGGTGACCTCGGCGGAGATTTCACCGCGATGGTTCGCGGCGATGATGCGGAAGGCCTTGATCATGCCCGGCAGGGCAAACAGGCGGCGGTTGCGCGCCACGACCTTCAGGAAATTGGCGAAGAAGCCGCTGATTCCGGCCTTCTCGCTGATGGCGACGATCGCCTTCAGCTGGTCCTCGGCAGAGAAAACCGGGCTTGCGACGAAGCGCTTCAGATCGGCGCTCTCATCCAGCATCGCCTGGAAACGGTCAAGATCGGCGGTTACGCTGTCGACGGCGCCCTGCTCGAGCGCCAGATCGAAAAGCGACGAGGCATAGCGCTCGGCAACACCAGATGTAAGCTGGGACGTGTCTGCCACTGGCACAAATTTCCCTGATTTCAATCCAAAATCCGGCTCTCGGCGGGCGCCGAACCTATGATCTTGAATTCGTTTTGATTTCCCCCAGAAATCACAAGAGAAGCCTCTTGCTTCTTCCGAAATTCGGGGTCCGTCTAACATAGGATGTTCGGACTCGCAACACGCGTAATGCCCGAATACGCCTTTCAAATGCATTTCTGTCCGCAAAATTGCGCAATGGCCTGAAAGCGAGCCGCGCAAGCCGCCGCCGGCGGCGAAATTATGTCTGGAAGAAGCCGAAAACATACAGCAGCGGCAATGCCGCGATAATCGCCTGCACAACCAGAAGTAAATAGTTGAGGTACGTACTCCCCTTATCTGACAGAATGGAGACGATGCGGGCAAACGCCGCCATGGCAAACGCTGCGCCGAAGACGGTATAAATTAACGTCTGAGCCAGCATGACAGCACCGAGGCCAAGACCGAGATAGAAACCGCCCATCGATCGGACCTCGCTGAAACCTTCACGCCGCTCGCCGCGCGGCGCCAGGCCGAAGACCCTCATCGCAAGACCGGGCGCAAACATGATGACGAAGCCGGCAAAGGCTGTGAAGGCGGCTGCGCCGAAGGCAAGCTGCTCACCAAATTCCGTCGGAAATTCAAACTCCATGCCTCGACCCCAAATCCATCCGCTGATTCTGCGTTTATGCCATGATCGGCCGCATCCGGAAACGCAGCGCGCGGAACGATCTACAGAAAGCTCTGGGGATCGATATCGAGCTGCACCTGCACCGATCCGCGCTCCTTCGGCGATTGCGACAGCATTGCCCGCAAAAAGCCCTGCATGTCGGAGTTGCGCCGGCCGTGCACCAGAAGCCGGAAGCGGTGGCGGCCGCGCACCAGCGCGAGCGGCGCCTCGGCCGGGCCGAGCACCGAGATGCCCGAGACCTGCGGTGCGGCGTTGCGCATACCGCGCGCATGGTTTTCGGCATCATGACGGGTTTCGGCCGAAACGATGATCGAGGCGAGCCTGCCGAAGGGCGGCAATATGGCGCGTTCGCGTTCGGTGATCTCGCGCTCGTAAAAGGCATCGGAATCGCCTGATACAATCGCCTGCATCACGGGATGCTGCGGCTGATAGGTCTGCAGCAGCCCATGGCTCTTGAGACCGGTGCGCCCGGCCCGGCCCGTCACCTGCGACAGAAGCTGGAAGGTGCGCTCGGCGGCGCGTGGGTCGCCATTGGCAAGGCCGAGATCGGCGTCGACGATACCGACCAGCGTCATCAGAGGAAAATTATGCCCCTTGGCGACGAGCTGGGTGCCGATGACGATATCGGCCTCGCCCTTGGCGATCGCCTCCAGTTCCAGCCGCAGCCGCTTCACCCCGCCCATGATATCCGAGGAGAGAACGATCGTCCGCGCCTCCGGAAAATGCCGCTCCACCTCCTCGGCGATGCGCTCGACGCCCGGCCCGCAGGCAACGAGATGGTCGAGCGTGCCGCATTCCGGGCACGCCTCCGGCGTGCGCTCGGCATGGCCGCATTGGTGGCATTGCAGCTGCTTGCGGAAACGATGCTCGACCAGCCAGCTCGAACATTGCGGGCATTGGAAGCGATGGCCGCAGACCCGGCAGAGCGTCAGCGGCGCATATCCGCGCCGATTGAGAAAGAGCAGCGCCTGTTCGCGCTTCTCCACCGTCTTGCCGATCGCCCGGATCAGCACCGGCGACAGGAAGCCGCCGCGCTCCGGCGCGTGCCGGCGCATGTCGACCAGATGCAGGTCCGGCAGCGCCGCGTCGCCGAAACGCGTCGGCAGGTGGACGGTGCTATAGCGCCCGCTCTGCCCGTTGACCTGACTTTCGACCGACGGCGTCGCCGACACCAGAATGACGGGGAAATCGCCGATACGGCCGCGCACCACCGCCATGTCGCGAGCATTGTAGAAGACGCGATCCTCCTGCTTGTAGGCCGGATCATGCTCCTCGTCGACGATGATAAGGCCGAGATCCTCGAAAGGCAGGAACAGCGCCGAGCGGGCGCCGGCCACGACGCGGACCTCGCCGGTTACCGCCTGGCGCCAGACCTTTTCGCGCATGCGCGGCGCGAGATCGGAATGCCATTCGGCCGGCTTTGCCCCGAAACGATCCTGGAAACGCTCCATGAAACTTGCCGTCAGCGCGATCTCCGGCAGCAGAATCAGCACCTGCTTGCCGCGTTTCAGCGTCTCGGCGATCGCCTCGAAATAGACCTCGGTCTTGCCCGATCCGGTCACCCCGTCGATCAGCGACACCGAAAATTCGCCCTTGCGAACATCGCAAACGATCTCTGCGGCCGCCTCTTTCTGCGGCCCTTCGAGACGCGCGGCGGCAAATTCGGGATCCGGCATCGCCACGACCGGCGGCGGCGGCAGGAATATCGTCTCGAAGATCCCAAGCGTGATCAGCCCGTCGACGACGCTGGTCGAGACCCCCGCCGCATGCGCCAGGCCGCTGCGCGTCCAGGACAAACCGTCGGAGGCCGTGTCCAGCACCCGGGCGCGCGCCAGCGTCATCCGCTCCGGTTCGCCGCCGACGAATTTCAGCCCCTCCACCATCGGTTCCGGCTCGAAGGCGTTCGGCGCCCTCAGCGCCATGCGAGCGACGAGGCCGGGCGGCGAGAGCGTATAGGTCGCGACCCAATCGATGAAATCGCGCATTTCCCGAGATAGCGGCGGGCAGTCGAAGACATGGCTGATCGGCCGAAGCTTCTTCGGATCGACGCCATCCTCGCCGCCGTCCCAGACGACGCCGATCACCTGCCGCGGCCCGAGCGGCACCTGCACGACCGAGCCCGGCTCGACCGCCATGCCCTCAGGCACCGAATAGGAATAGGGTTTTGGCGCCGGCATCGGCACCAGCACGGGAACCGTTCGGTTCGCGGGCGGTGCCTCGAAAAGCGCGCCAAAGAGATCGGACGAATCTGTGCTCATCGGGCGAGACCATGCCCGCAAATCGATGCAATTGGAACCGCAAAGACGGGGCGGCGCATCGGGCCGAGAATCTAAACCACGACCCGTTTCGGCGAGATTGCCCATGCCTATACGAAAGAGTTGCGGGGCGGGCGAGTGGCCGCATAGATTGCCGGAAAGATTGTTCGACATGCCGGAGCCCGCTCTTCGGCCGCTGAATGGGAGAACACCTGATGGCCAGACTGACCGAGAATGCCAAGGGCGTTTACGTGATCGCCGTAACCCCGTTCGCCGATGACGGCGCGCTCGATCTCGGCAGCATCGACAGCATGGTCGATTTCTACGAGGCCGCCGGCGTCACCGGCCTGACGGTGCTTGGCCAGCTCGGCGAGGCCCCAAAGCTGACCGCCGAGGAATCGCGGATCGTCGTCGAGCGTGTGCTGAAGCGCCTCGACGGGCGCCTGCCCGTGGTCGTCGGTGTGTCGGCGCCGGGCCTTGCGCCGATGCGCGAACTGGCCGAAGCCGTCATCGGCGAGGGTGCTGCCGGCGTCATGGTCGCGCCGCCCTGGACCGTCAAGACCGACGACCAGGCTTTCGCCTTCTATCAGTCGGTCGGCGAAGCCCTCGGCGATACGCCCTTCGTGCTGCAGGATTATCCGCTCACCACCAATGTGACGATCGCGCCCAAGGTCATCGAGCGTATCGTCAGCGAGGTGCCGAATTGCGTCATGCTCAAACACGAGGACTGGCCGGGTCTTGCCAAGATCACCGCACTCCGCGCCGCCAGCGACAAGGGCGCCATGCGGCGCATCTCCATTCTTTGCGGCAATGGCGGACTGTTCCTGCCCGAAGAGATGGGCCGCGGCGCCGATGGCGCAATGACCGGCTTTTGTTATCCGGAGATGATGGTCGGCGTCGTCGCGGCCTATACGGCCGGAAATCCGGATCGCGCCCAAGACATCTTCGATGCCTATCTGCCGCTCGCCCGCTACGAACAGCAGCAGGGCATCGGCCTCGCCTGCCGCAAATACGTTCTTGCCAAGCGCGGCGTGATAAAATCCGCCACCCTGCGCAAGCCGGGCTCCAATCTCTCGGCGCTCGATATTGCCGATGTCGAGCGATTGCTGGCGCGTCAGGCCATCCGCCTCGAAGAGATCGGGGCGTGAAGCTTAAAGCGTGAAGGACGCGCCCGAAACATCCCGACCGGCGGGAATGCGGGCAATTTCGAGACGATGTATATCGCCCTCCGGCCCGTAGCGCCGAAACCCGAGAGCACCCCAGAATTTGACCGCGCCGGGATTGCCCGGATGAACGGTGACGACACCGCTGAAAGCCCGCGCATGATTGAGCAGCGCCAGGGCCAGCAGTCGGCCGACGCCGCGCCGACGCATCTCGGAACTGACGTAGAAACGCCGCATCCGCAACGCTCCGGATAGGGCGGGTTCGAGGGTCATACCCCCGACGCCGGCAAGCGCCTGCCCGACGTAGGCGCCAAGCAGAATTTCGCCGTCACGTTCGAATCTGATGTCGCCGGCCCACCATTCGTCGACAAGGCGGGTGATATGGAGATGGCCCTCCCGCCGCGCCTCGCTTTCGAGGTCTGCGATCTCCCGCGGCAATCGATCGCGGATCACGCGGATATCGACCCTCATGGCGAACCCTATTTAGACCGCGGCAACGGGAAGCTCGCGAGGCGGTGCTGCAGCCGGCAGGCTGACCGGCACGAAACTCGCGTCGCCATCCGCCGCCATATCGTGCACCGTATGTTTCTCCAGTGCCTTGGTCACCTCGTTGAGGTCGCCGTCCAGATGTTCGGCCGGAATGAGATTACCGATCACGAAATCGAAGCGGTCGCCGCGTTTGTTCAAGAGTTCGTGAAAGACCGTCATGTCGCGAAGTTCCGTCGACCATTTCGCCAACCAGTAGAACAGGCCGGAATTGCGTGCCGTCATATGGACGGGCAGGATCGGCAGATTGTATTTGCGCGCCAGCCCGACCGCCGAGGTCTTCCATGGGCGTTCGTTCAGCCGGCCGTTCGCCCAAAAGGCGATGCGGCCCGACGGGAAAAGCACCGTCGCCTTGCCTTCTCTGACCGCGTGGTTGGTCAATTGCAGCGTTTCGCGCGCCTTGAGCTTGCTCTTGTGCTCCTCCCGCCATTCGACGGGAATGACCATCTCGGCAAACCGCGGATTGACCCGGATCGCATCGCGGTTGGCGAAGAACATCATATCCGGCCGGCGCGTCTTCAGCAGATCGAACACCGCGACACCGTCGGCAATGCCTGTAGGGTGGTTGCTGACGAGGATGAAGCCGCCGGCATTCGGAATCCGTTCGCCATTGGTGATGCCGATATCGAGTTTCAGCACCTCGCTCAGATATTCGAACGACTGGAAACCCGGCATCTTGGCCACCGCATTGGCGAATTCGATCGCCTTGTTGTAGCGCAGCAGCGTGTAGAGGAACGGCCGCATGACGGGCCAGAGCGGATTTTTCACGATCCTCTGGCCACGTTCGGCAATCAGCGCATCGACGATATGACCCGGCTTTCCCTGTGAAACGAGAGCGATCGCTTCCGCGAGCTGTCCGAAAGCCGTCATGGAGTCGCGCCGTGCCATGAAAGATCCTGTCTGTGGGCTACAAGCTATCGCAGTGGAATATGATCTAAGGATGACAAAGGCTTGGCCGGCATTAGCAATTCCATAACCGTTCCTGTTTCAAATTGGCGGACTTGAAGGCAAATTCAAGGCCAGCGATGTGAACGAACTGCTTGTTATCGCCGATCCGCACCTGATGGCGGAACGGGCCGCGTGGCTCGAAAATCTCGCCCGCGAGCGCCGTCTTTCCGAGCATACGCTCGATGCCTATGAGCGCGACACCCGCCAGTTCCTGACCTTCCTGACCGGCCATCTCGCCGGCCCGGCGACGCTTGGCGATATCAGGGAGCTGCGCCCTGCCGATTTCCGCGCCTTCCTGGCCGCCCGGCGCAAGCAGGGCTCCGGCGCCCGCTCGCTCGGCCGCAATCTCGCCGGCCTGCGTTCGCTGCTGCGCCACCTGGAAAAAAAGGGTCTGGTCAATGCCGCGGGTGCTGCTGCGATCCGCTCGCCGAAACAGCCGAAATCGCTGCCCAAGCCGCTGTCGGACACGCAGGCGATCACCGTCGTCAGCAACGAAGCCCAGCTCCACGACGAACCCTGGATCGCCGCGCGCGATGCGGCCGTCATGACGCTGCTCTACGGCTGCGGCCTGCGCATCTCCGAAGCGCTGGATCTCATTCCTTCCGACCTGCAGCAGGGCGCCACAACGCTGCGCATCACCGGCAAGGGCAACAAGATGCGGCTGGTGCCGCTTTTGTCCGTGGTGTTCGACGCGGTCGAGAAATACCGCATGCTCTGCCCCTATCATCTCGAGCCCGGCGAGCCGCTGTTTCGCGGCGCCCGCGGCGGCAAATTGCAGCCGGCGATCATCCAGCGCGCCATGCAGAAACTGCGCAGCGCCTTCGGCCTGCCGGAGTCGGCGACACCCCATGCGCTGCGCCATTCCTTCGCCACCCACCTGCTTGCCGGCGGCGGCGACCTGCGCACCATTCAGGAACTGCTCGGCCATGCCAGCCTGTCCACAACGCAGGTCTATACCGGCGTCGATGCGTCGCGGCTGCTCGAGGTGTATGATCGGGCACACCCGCGCGCTTAAAGCCTTTTCTGGTCAGATTGAACATTCTGCCGGAGCAAGAAAGACCCTAAGCTTTCGTTAACGCATTCTCTTAAAGGAATATGCGCAAGCCGGGCGTAGAGCATGAATCCACAAGGCATGTGACCGGAACACCATCATGACGACATCAATCGGCCGCCGGACTTTTCTCGCAGCACCCGGCAATCTGCTGCTCTGGCTGATTGCGGCCTTTCATATGCTGCTTCTTGCCGCCCTGTTTTTGGCCTTCCTGGCTGCAAGGCCGGCGGCGGCCGAAGACGCGGCGGCCTGCACCGGCCGCAACCTGATGGTCGAGCTGCAGCAGAACGATCCCGCCCGCTACGCCGAGGCGGTAAAGGAAGCCGACGCAACGCCGAACGGCAAGGGCATCTTCTGGAAGATCGAAAAAGCAGGAGTTCAGCCTTCATGGCTGCTTGGCAGCATGCATGTCACCGATCCTCGCGTGCTGGCCCTGCCGCCGCGCGCCCAAGCCGCCCACGACGCGGCCAATACGATCATCATCGAATCCGACGAGATTCTCGATGAACGCAAGGCGACCGCCGCCCTGCTCGCAAGGCCGGAACTGACGATGTTCACCGACGGCACGACGATCGACAAGCTGCTCTCCCCCGAGGACTACAAACGCCTCGAAGCCGGTCTGAAGCAGCGCGGTATCCCGCTCGGCGCCGTCTCCCGCATGCGGCCCTGGATGATTTCGAGCGCCGTCGCCCTGCCGGCCTGCGAGATCGCCCGCAAGGCCAAAGGCGTGCAGTTCCTCGATCAGAAGATCGCGACCGACGCCGTTGCTCAGGGCAAGCAGGTCAAGGGGCTGGAAACGCTTGCCGAGCAGATCCAGGCCATGGCCGACCTGCCGATCGAATTCCACCTGAAGTCGCTGATCGAGACGCTGGAGCTCGGCGACAAGATGAGCGACGTCGTCGAGACGATGACCGCCCTCTATCTCTCCGGCGATATCGGCATGACCATGCCGATGCTGAAGACCGTGACGCCGGAGAAGCAAGGCGAAGATAGCGACTACGCCGCCTTCGAACAGCGCGTCATCCTCGACCGAAACAAGGTGATGGCCGAGCGCGCCGCCCCCATTCTCGACGGCGGCAATGTCTTCATGGCGGTCGGCGCCCTGCACCTGCCCGGCAAGGCCGGCGTCATCGAACTGCTGCGCCAGCAGGGCTTTACCGTGACTGCGGTGAACTAGGCCCGAGCCCGGTAGTTAGTCTCGTCGAGATTGACAACCTCAGTTTGCATACGTCATTTGGCGGTATTTACAACCTTTTCTCCTAAGAAGAGTTTTCGATGCTCAGCCACAATATGGTTTTCACCTCGAGAGCAGCCTCGACAGGTCTTTCCACGTTCGGGAACGGCGCACTGCTCATCATGGCGGCGGTGCTGACGATATTTTCCTTTTCGCATGCCTTGGCGGATGACGAGTTGGCCTGCCCGGGCCAGAATCTTTTCACCCGACTGGAGAAGGAAGATCCCGTTCGTTTCAGAAAAGCAGTTGAGAGAGCCGAGACGATACCGAACGGCAATGCGATCTTCTGGAAAATCGAAAAATCAGGTCTTGAGCCTTCCTGGTTGCTCGGCACGATGCATGTGAGCGATCCCCGTGTTTTGGATCTGCCGGAAGGATTTTACGATGCCTATGAGACTATCGACACTCTAACCGTCGAGTTGGCGGAGGTCGCAAAGCCGGAAAAACTTGCGATGGAAATCTTGAAGCATCCCGAACTGACGACGCTTCAAGGTGACAAAACGCTCGATCATATCCTGCCGCCCGATGCAACCAGCGACGTCGCTGCCGGTTTGAAGAAAAAGGGAATCAGTATGAACCTGATGGCGAAGATGCGGCCATGGTTCATCTATATGGGACTGCAGACACGCGGTTGCGACGCCAGGCGCAGCGCAAAGGGCTTTAAAGTACTGGACCAGTCTCTTGCTCTCGGCGCGCTCAATGATGGCATCCGTCTGGTCGGCCTGGAAACGCCGGTCGAACAACTTGAAGCCATGTCGGATGTCCCGGACAATCTCATGCTTCAAAACCTGCGGGAATTTCTGGCACTTCCCAATGGTATGGATGACATATCCGAGACGATGATCGACTTATACGATCACGGCGACGTCGGAATGATCTTCTCATTGATGGAGTTCGTTTCGACAGATCAGGCTGCTGCAAAAGCATTCGAGAACCGTGTGATAACGGATCGAAACAAGGTCATGGCGGAAAGGGCGAAGCCCTATCTCGACAAAGGGCGCACCATGGTTGCCGTCGGAGCGGCGCATCTGCCCGGCGGCGACGGTTTGGTTGAACTGCTGCGCCGGCAGGGCTTCACCGTCACCGCCGTGAACTGAGCGAGCGCTCAGCCGAGCGTCATGCGGCGCAGCACATTGGTTTTCCAATAGAACTGATGGAGGAGCGCGCCTGCGACATGCGCCGCGATCAGCGCCCAGAGAATGATCTTCAGCACATCCGCATGGAACGATCCGGCGGGATTGATGCCGAAATAGTAGGCGGCGATGCCGGTCAGCGGCATGGCGAAGATCAGGATATAGAGACCGGCATGGGCAAGCTTCGCCGCAAGACGGAAGATCGCCGGCTCCTCCGCGGCCTCGGCCGGCGCGCCGTTGATGAAACGCAGCCCGAGCCTGACAACCGCAAGCAGCAGGATGGCGATGCCGACATAGGCATGGATGTTCGCCGACGCAACCTGCTCCGGCGTCGGCACCCCGCCTCTGCGCATCAGCCGGTGCCAGACATTCATGCCGTCGGGAAACAGCAGATTGAAGAAGATCAGCAGCGCCACCGTCCAATGAAGAAAGCGCTGGCTGAGGCTGTATCCTTTGGCGGGCGGCCGCTGCATTTCCTACCCTTCGTCAAATGCTGAATTCCGCGATGCGCAACAAATAAAACAGCCGCCTGCCTCACGGCAAGCGGCTGAATGCTTTGTTACGAATATGTAAGTTACATATGGATCGGCTTGAAGAAGGTCGCGAGCGCTGCCTCCTTGACCGCTTCCGACATCGTCGGATGCGCGTGGCAGGTGCGGCCGAGATCTTCCGACGAGCCGCCGAATTCCATCAGCACAGCGATCTCGTGGATCATCTCGCCGGCGCCGAAGCCGACGATATGGCCGCCGAGCACCCGGTCGGTTTCCTTGTCGGCGAGAATTTTGACGAAGCCATCGGTCGCCAGCATCGCGCGGGCGCGACCGTTTGCCGTGAACGGGAACTTGCCGACCTTATAGGCGATACCGGCCGCCTTCAGCTCTTCCTCGGTCTTGCCGACCGAAGCGATCTCCGGCTGGGTATAGACGACGCTCGGAATGACCTCATAGTTGACGTGGCCATGCTGGCCGGTGAGGATTTCGGCAAGCGCCACGCCCTCGTCTTCCGCCTTGTGCGCCAACATCGGCCCCTTGACCACATCACCGATCGCATAGATGCCGGCGACATTGGTCTTGAAGTGACCGTCGATCTCGACGCGGCCGCGATTGTCGAGCACAACACCCGCTTCTTCGAGGCCGAGCCCCGCCGTATAGGGCTTGCGGCCGGTGGCGATCAGCACGACTTCGGCATCGAGCACCACCTTGTCACCGCCCTTGACCGGCTCGAAGGTGACCTTGGCGCCCCTGTCGCCCTTTTCGACGCCGGTGACCTTGGCGCCGAGATGGAAATCGATGCCCTGCTTGGCGAGCATGCGCTGAAACTGCTTGGAGACTTCGCCGTCCATGCCGCCGAGGATGGTGTCGAGATATTCGACGACGGTGACCTTGGCGCCGAGCCGCGACCAGACAGAGCCGAGCTCGAGCCCGATGACACCGCCGCCGACGACGATCAGCGTTTCCGGCACCTTTTCCAGCGCGATGCCGCCGGTGGAGGAGATGATGGTCTTCTCATCGATCTCGACCTGCACGCCGGGAATGCCGGCGACGTCGGAGCCGGTGGCGATGACGATGTTCCTGCCTTCGATCTCCTGCACGGCGCCGTCCGCGGCGGTGACAGCGACCTTGCCGGCCGAGACGATCTTGCCGCTGCCCTGGAAGGCATCGATCTTGTTCTTCTTGAACAGGAAGGCGACGCCGTCGACATTCGACTTCACCGTCGCGTCCTTGTGGGCCATCATATTGCCGAGATTGAGCGTCGGCGCCGGAATGTCGATCCCGAGCGCGCCCATGCCGTGGCCGGCCTGATGGAACATTTCGGAGGCATGCAGCAGCGCCTTCGACGGAATGCAGCCGACGTTCAGGCAGGTGCCGCCATAGGTCGCGCGCTTTTCGACGACGGCGACCTTGAGGCCGAGCTGGGCTGCTTTGACGGCGCAGACATAGCCGCCCGGGCCGGTGCCGATAATGATCACATCGTAGGACATTGCTTCTTTCCCTTTGGATTTTTCGTTTAGTCGGCCGCGCGCGACAGCGCGAGGCGGAAGCCGAAGCCGACGAGTGCTGCTCCGGTAATGCGGTTGAACCATTTGCCGCTGGCAATGAAGCGGTCACGGATCGCCTTGACCGTGAAGAAATAGGAGACGCCGGCAAACCATGCGACCAGCGCCGTCGCCATGCCGATGCCGTAGGAGAACTGGATCAGCGCTGGCGTGTCGTGATGGACGAGCGTCGAAAACAAGGACAGGAAAAACAGCACCGGCTTCGGGTTCAGTGCATTGGTGATGAAGCCCATGCCGAGGCATGTCAGCATCGAGACCGGCTTGCGGTCCTCGGCCGTCACCTCGATCTCCTGCACGCTGAAGCCCGGTTCGCGGAACGACTTGATGCCGAGATAGACGAGATAGGCGACACCCGCCCATTTGATCATCGCAAACAGCATCAGCGATTTGGAGACGATCAGGCCGAGGCCGAGGATCGTGTAGCTGATATGAAAGAGCAGCGAGAAACCCATGCCGAGCCCGGTCATGATGGCGGCGCGCCGCCCATGCACGATGCTCTGGCGCAGAATGACGGCGAAATCAGCGCCCGGAACGACGATGAAGATCGAGAAAACCGCCATCAGGCCGAGGAATTCGAAAATATACTGCATGCTGTTTTCGCCCTGTCTCTTAGCGGCCGCCGCTCACATTGAGGATCGCGCCGGTGATATAGGAAGCCGAGGGTGACAGAAGATAGAGGACCGCATCCGCCACCTCCTCGGCCGTGCCGGCCCGCCGCAGCGGGATCGACGGCGCCATTTCGCGCGCCCGCTCCGGCAGCCCGCCGGATGCATGGAGATCGGTTTCGATGACGCCGGGCCTGATGGCATTCACGCGAATGCCCTCTGCGGCGACCTCGCGCGAAAGCCCGACCGTGAACGTATCGATCGCCGCCTTCGAGGCGGCATAATCGACATACTGCGTCGGCGAGCCCAGGATCGCCGCCATCGACGAGATGTTGACGATCGCTCCGCCCTGGCCGCCATGCCGGCTCGACATGCGGCGTATGGCTTCTGCGGCGCAGAGGATGGAGCCGGTGACATTGACGCGCAGCATGCGCTCGATCCGCTCTGCCGACATCTCATCGACCCGCTGCGGATAGTCGACGATGCCGGCATTGTTGACGAGGCCGTCGAGCCGGCCGAAATGGCGGTCGACCGCTGCAAACATCGCGGCGATATCGGCGGCCTTGCCGACATCACCCTCTATCGCCACGGCCTCGCCGCCATCTGCGGCAATCGCCGCGACGACGGCTTCCGCGGCTTGGCGGTTGGCGGCGTAGTTCACCGCGACGCGCCAGCCGCGGCGCGCGGCGAGGCGGCAGACGGCAGCGCCGATGCCCCGGCTACCGCCGGTCACGAGAACAACAGGGCTATCGCTCATGTCGCACACTCCTTGAAAACAAGCACGTCCCATGGCGCCACGGACGCCTTGCCTTCGCCCCAGGCGCTGGATTCGCGGATGGCAGGACCAAGACCGGGGAGCACGAGCCTTTCGGCCGCCGCAGAACCCTCCGGCTGCAGATTGTCCAACTCGCCCCTGGCATCCATGCCGTAGACGGCGCCCTGCCAGACCGTGCAGGCATTAAGATCGGCGCCGGTCGCATCACCCTCCGGGCAATTGAACATCAGAATGCCGATGGCGCGCACCGGATCCTCCGATGGCATGACATAGCCTTCCATCACCACCGATGTCTTGAGGGCACTGACCTTGAACTGGTTGCTGGCGGCGGCCGAGGCGGAATTCAGCGGTGCAAAGCGCAATTCATAGGCGCCGTCGCGATCGATATAGACGGCCCGCTCCTGCTTGCATGCTGCGCCGAGCGAGGACGCCGGAACGGCGAAAAACGCGGCGGCTGCGATCGCAGCCACGCCTTTCCCAGCCGTGATCCCGATCCTTCCGCTCATTGCAGCTTCGGCTCCTTCCGCCCGTCGGCATTCTCGACGACACTGAAATCCGTCAGCAGCACCAGCGCCCGTCCGTCCTTATCCAGCCCCCAAAAGACGGGATAGAAACCGTCGCCCCAGCCACTCCAGAATACCGCGATATTGCCCTTCTTGCCGGCGACCGGCCGGTGCAGCGCGTAAGCGCCCTTGTTGGCATCGAGATCCGCGGCCAGCACATCGTCGTAATAATTGATATCGGCGTCAGGCTTTTGCGCGTGCATCTGCGCTTCCCGCTCTCCCATCAGACCGAGCGTATCAGCATCCATGTAACAGCCGAGGCCGGCATCGACGGGATAGCCGAAGATCTCGCCGTCTTTCAGCGTCGCTACGTCCTGCCCGGGCAGGACCGCAAGCTCCCAGTGATCCGGCTCGCCCTCGGCAAACCGCATGCCGGCGGCGGCGATGCGGCCGAAGGCCTTGTAGAGCGTTACCGGATAGTCGCCCGGCGCAACCGTTCTTGCCAGCGCCGGACGATCGGGCTGAGCGAGCGGATCGGCCGCGACGATGCGCCCCGAGGTCAGCTCGACATTGCCCATATGAATCACGCCGATCGACCGGCCGGTGAGTTCGGCATCGCTGAGCGTCACCAGCTCGAAATTGCTGCTTGCCTTGCCGATATCGAAGCCGGCGGCCGCTGCGGAGACCGGGACATGCGCGGCGGCAGCGCAGAGAAGAAGGCGCGCCGCTCGCATGATCCGGTTCCGCATCGAAAGCGCTCCCCTTAAAGCAATTCCAGCAAAAGTGTGCAGCGGTTTTTGCGTCCGGAATTGCGTGAAAACAAATACTCTAGAGATCGAGAACCAGACGTTCCGGATCTTCCAGGCTTTCCTTGACGCGCACGAGGAAGGTGACCGCTTCCTTGCCGTCGACGATGCGGTGATCATAGGACAGCGCCAGATACATCATCGGACGGATGACCACTTGGCCGCCGATCGCCACCGGCCGCTCCTGGATCTTGTGCATGCCGAGAATGCCGGACTGCGGTGCGTTGAGGATCGGCGACGACATCAGCGAACCGTAAACGCCGCCATTGGTGATGGTGAAGGTGCCGCCCTGCATGTCGGCCATGGAGAGCGAGCCGTCACGGGCTGCCTTGGCAAGACGGCCGAGTTCCTTCTCGACTTCGGCGATCGACATCTGATCGGCATCGCGGATGACGGGAACGACCAGACCCTTGTCGGTGCCGACGGCCATGCCGACATGGCAGTAGTTCTTGTAGATAACGTCGGTGCCGTCGATCTCGGCATTGACCGCCGGCAGTTCCTTCAGCGCATGCGTCACCGCCTTGGTGAAGAAGCCCATGAAGCCGAGCTTGACGCCGTGCTTCTTCTCGAAAATGTCCTTGTACTTGTTGCGCAGATCCATGACCGCCTTCATGTCCACCTCATTGTAGGTGGTGAGCATGGCGGCGGTGTTCTGCGCGTCCTTGAGGCGCTTGGCGATCGTCTGGCGCAGGCGCGTCATCTTCACGCGCTCTTCGCGCGAGGCATCCTCGACCGTCGATGGGCCGCGCGCAGCAGCGGGCGCTGCCGCCGGTGCGGCAGCCGGAGCGGAAATACCCTTGGCGACGGCGGCGATGACATCGCCCTTCAGCACCTGGCCACGCTTGCCGCTGCCGTCGATCTGATCGGCGGAAAGATTGCTTTCGGCCAGCATCTTCGAAGCCGCCGGCGCCGGCGGCATGGTGGAGACGGAGGCGCTCGACGACGATGCGGCAGCAGCGGCAACCGGCGCCGGCTGAGCGGGAGCAGCCGGAGCTGGCTGGGCAGGAGCGGCGGCGGGTGCGGCAGCAGCGGGCGCGGCGGCAGCGCCAGCACCTTCGGCGATCTGGCCGAGCAGCGCGCCGAGGCCGACGGTCTCGCCGGCGGCGACGACGATTTCCGAAAGCGTGCCGGAGGTCGGCGCCGGAACTTCGATGGTCACCTTGTCGGTTTCAAGCTCGAGAATCGGCTCGTCGGCCTTGATGGCGTCGCCGACCTTCTTGAACCAGGTGCCGACGGTTGCCTCGCTGACGGATTCACCGAGAGTTGGAACGCGGATTTCTGTGGCCATTGTTCAGATCCTGATTTCGTGTGTGTTCGTTTTAAGCGTTTCAGACGGCCGGCGGCCGCAAGATGATCGAGGGCATCGGCAGGATATCGAAACGGAAGCCGAAACCGGAAGCGATGATCGGGTCGCCATCGGCAAGACCCTGTGCCGCCGCCTGATCCTCGACTTCGACGATCGCCATGCCAAAGGCGCCTTCACCCTCGAAGACGGGGCCGACGACGATCGCCGATCCCGCAAGGGCGTGCCGGTGCCAATATTCGACATGGCGTTTCATCGCCGCCATTTCCTCTCCGGTCCCGTCATGCGGGAAAGTGGGGCGCGGCGGCAGCAGTCTCAGAAAGAAATAAGCCATTGCGCCCCCCCTTGTATTAGCCGCCCAATGCATCCTCGAGGAATGCGGCGAGCTGCGACAGATGCTTGGACATCAGGCCCGTCGCCGGCGAGGCGGCGGCCGGACGGCCGGTATAGCGGACGCGCTGGTACTTTGCATCGATATGGGCGAGCACCCATTCGAGGAAGGGGTCGATGAACGACCATGCGCCCATGTTCTTCGGCTCTTCCTGGCACCAGACCATCTCCGCATTGCGGAAGCGCGACAGCTCGTTGATCAGCGCCTTTGCCGGGAACGGATAGAGCTGTTCGACACGCAGCAGATAGACGTCGTCTATGCCGCGCTTTTCACGCTCTTCGAGAAGATCGTAATAGACCTTGCCGGAGCACATGACGACGCGGCGGATCTTGTTGTCCTTCTGCAGCTTGATCGGGCCGTCCTTGATCACCTCAGCATCGTCCCAGAGCAGGCGGTGGAAGGCGGATTCACCGGCCATTTCAGCAAGCGTCGAGACCGCCCGCTTGTGGCGCAGCAGCGACTTCGGCGTCATCAGGATCAGCGGCTTGCGGAAGTCGCGCTTCAGCTGCCGGCGCAGGATGTGGAAGTAGTTCGCCGGCGTCGTGACGTTGGCGACCTGCATGTTATCCTCAGCGCAGAGCTGCAGGAAACGCTCGAGGCGGGCCGAGGAGTGTTCCGGACCCTGGCCCTCATAGCCATGCGGCAGCAGGCAGACGAGGCCCGACATGCGCAGCCACTTGCGTTCGCCCGACGAGATGAACTGGTCGAAGACCACCTGCGCGCCGTTGGCGAAATCGCCGAACTGCGCTTCCCAGAGCGTCAGCGCATTCGGGCGGGCCAGCGAGTAGCCATATTCGAAACCGAGCACGGCCTCTTCCGAAAGCATCGAATTGATGACTTCGTAGCGCCCCTGCGTCGGCGAAAGATTGGCGAGCGGGATGTAGCGCTCCTCGGTTTCCTGATCGTAGAGAACCGAGTGGCGCTGCGAAAAGGTGCCGCGTTCGCAATCCTGGCCGGACAGGCGGATCTTGCTGCCTTCGACGCAGAGCGCGCCGAAGGAGAGCGCTTCGGCCATCGCCCAGTCGATACCCTCGCCGGTGGCGATCATATTGGCGCGGTTTTCCATGAAGCGCTGGATCGTCCGGTGTGCGGTGAAGCCCGCCGGGATCTCGGACAGCTTGCGGCCGATATCCTTCAGCGTCTTCATCGGCACGGCGGTCTTGCCGCGGCGCTGCTCGTCGGCATTGTCGGCGGCGCGCAGGCCCGACCACTCGCCGTCCAGCCAGTCGGCCTTATTCGGCTTGTAGTGCTGGCCGGCCTCGAACTCCTGCTCGAGATGGGCGCGCCAATCGGCCTTCATCTTCTCGACTTCGCCTTCGGTGAGCAGGCCCTCGGCGACGAGGCGCGCCGCATAGAGCTGCAGCACGGTCTTGTGGCCGCGGATCACCTTGTACATCTTCGGCTGGGTGAAGGACGGTTCGTCGCCTTCATTGTGGCCGTAGCGGCGGTAGCAGAACAGGTCAACCACCACAGGCTTGTGGAACTTCATGCGGAATTCGGTCGCGACCTTGGCCGCATAGACCACCGCTTCCGGATCGTCGCCGTTGACGTGGAAGATCGGCGCCTCGATCATCTTGGCGACGTCGGACGGATAGGGCGACGAACGCGAGAAGGCCGGGTTCGTGGTGAAGCCGATCTGGTTGTTGATGATGACGTGCATGGTGCCGGCGACGCGGTGGCCGCGCAGGCCGGAAAGGCCGAGGATTTCAGCAATGACGCCCTGGCCGGCGAAGGCGGCATCGCCATGGATCAAGAGCGGCAGAACCTTGGCGCGTTCGGACAGCGGAATGATGTCGCCATCCCATACCGTGGCGCTCATGTCCTGCTTGGCGCGCACCTTGCCCATGACGACAGGGTCGACGATTTCGAGGTGCGACGGGTTTGCCGTCAGCGAGACATGCACTTTGTTGCCGTCGAATTCACGGTCGGAGGAAGCACCCAGATGGTACTTCACGTCACCCGAGCCTTCGACTTCGTCAGGCGCGTAGGAGCCGCCCTTGAACTCGTGAAAGATCGCCCGGTGCGGCTTGCCCATGACCTGGGACAGCACGTTGAGGCGGCCGCGATGGGCCATGCCGAACACGGCTTCCTTGAGGCCGAGATGACCGCCGCGCTTGAGGATCTGCTCCAAAGCCGGGATCAGCGACTCGCCGCCGTCGAGGCCGAAACGCTTGGTGCCCTTGAACTTGACGTCGAGGAACTGCTCGTAGCCTTCGGCTTCGACCAGCTTGGCGAGGATTGCCTTCTTGCCTTCCGCCGAGAAGGCGACACCCTTGTCCGGTCCTTCGATACGCTCCTGGATCCAGGCCTTCTCTTCCGGATTGGAGATGTGCATGAATTCGACGCCGAGCGTCGAGCAATAGGTGCGCTCGAGGATATCGATCATCTCGCGGATGGTCGCGTATTCCAGGCCGAGCACGTTGTCGATGAAGATCCTGCGGTCGTAATCGGCGGATGTGAAGCCGTAATTCTCCGGCGACAATTCGCGATAGTCGTCGACCGAAGCGGCGATGCCGAGCGGGTCGAGCTTGGCATGCAGGTGGCCGCGCATGCGATAGGCGCGGATCATCATGATGGCGCGCACGGAATCGCGCGTCGCCTGCAGCACATCGGCGCCGTCGGCGGGCTTGCCCTGCGCTTCGGCCTTGGCCTTGACCTTGGTTTCGATGACCTTCTCGACGATGCCCCAATCGCCGTCGAGAGCCGACACCAGGTCGCCGCCGGCCTGAAGCGGCCAGTTCTTCTTGCGCCAGGAAGCCCCCTTGGCCGCCCTCTTCACATCGCTGGGATCTTCCTCCAGCGCCTTGAAGAAGGCGCGCCACTGATCGTCGACCGATGCCGGGTCCTCTTCGTAGCGCGCGTGAAGCTGCTCGATATAGGCAGCGTTGGCGCCATCCAGAAACGAGGTGATCTGGAACTGCTCGTTGGCTTCTTGCCGTGCCATGGTGATATGCGGACGCTTCCGTCCGCCTCCTGACTTTGATGAATTTGCCGGCTTGATCGCCGGCTGCCGCATTCCCATTGCCGCCTGTCCGCGGCGCATCTGCATGTCTCGTGCCGTCAAGACCGGGCGGAAGCGCAGATGCCGCTCCTCCGCCCGGGGTATAAGTTGGTTTAGCCCTTGAGGACTTCAACCAGCGTCTTGCCGAGGCGGGCCGGAGACGGCGACACCTTGATGCCTGCCGATTCCATCGCCGCGATCTTCGATTCCGCATCGCCCTTGCCGCCGGAAACCACGGCGCCGGCATGGCCCATGGTGCGACCCTTCGGCGCCGTGCGGCCGGCAATGAAGCCGGCCATCGGCTTGCTGCGGCCCTTCTTGGCTTCGTCCTTGAGGAACTGCGCTGCGTCTTCCTCTGCCGAGCCGCCGATTTCGCCGATCATGATGATCGACTGGGTGGCTGCGTCGGCCAGGAACATTTCCAGCACGTCGATGAACTCGGTGCCCTTGACCGGGTCGCCGCCGATGCCGACGGCCGTCGTCTGGCCGAGGCCTTCGTTGGAGGTCTGGAACACGGCTTCATAGGTCAGCGTGCCCGAGCGGGAGACGATCCCGACCGAACCCTTGCGGAAGATCGAGCCCGGCATGATGCCGATCTTGCATTCTTCTGGCGTCATGATGCCCGGGCAGTTGGGCCCAAGCAGTCGCGACTTGGAGCGGTCGAGGCGAGCCTTGACGCGCACCATGTCCATGACCGGGATGCCTTCGGTGATGCAGGTGATGAACGGGATCTCGGCGTCGATCGCCTCGATGATCGCATCGGCAGCACCGGCCGGCGGAACATAGATGACGGTCGCGTCGGCGCCGGTCTTTTCCTTGCCCTCGGCAACGGTTGCGAAGATCGGCAGGCTTTCGCCCTTGGCGCCGGTCCAGGTTTCGCCGCCCTTCTTCGGGTGGATGCCGCCGACCATCTGCGTGCCGTAATAGGCAAGTGCCTGTTCGGTATGGAACGTACCGGTCTTGCCGGTCAGACCCTGAACGAGGATCTTGGTGTCTTTATTGACGAGAATAGACATTCTTTCAGATCCTTCAAAATTAGCCGTTGATCGCCGCGACGATCTTCTTGGCCGCATCGTCCAAGTCGTCAGCCGCCGTGATGGCCAGACCCGACTCGTTCAGGATCTTTTTGCCGAGCTCGACATTCGTGCCTTCAAGACGCACGACCAGCGGAACCTTGAGGCCGACTTCCTTGACCGCGGCAATGACGCCCTCGGCGATGACATCGCACTTCATGATGCCGCCGAAGATGTTGACGAGAATGCCTTCGACCTTTGGATCTGCGGTGATGATCTTGAAAGCCGCAGCAACCTTCTCCTTGCCGGCGCCGCCGCCGACGTCGCAGAAATTGGCCGGCTCCTTGCCGTAAAGCTTGATGATATCCATCGTCGCCATGGCAAGGCCCGCGCCGTTGACCATGCAGCCGATATTGCCGTCGAGCGCGACATAGGCCAGGTCCCACTTCGAGGCCTCGATTTCCTTGGCATCCTCTTCGGTTTCGTCGCGCAACGTCTTGACGTCGTCGTGACGGAAGAGCGCATTGCCGTCGAAGGACATCTTCGCGTCGAGAACGCGCAGGCGGCCGTCCTTCATGACGATCAGCGGATTGACCTCGAGCAGCGCCATGTCCTTCTCGTTGAAGGCCTTGTAGAGCGCCGGGAAGAGCGACTTGGCATCTTCGGCGGCCGCACCCTCGAGGGCGAGCGCCTTGACGATCGCAGCAACGTCGGCAGCCGTCACGCCGGCTTCCGGATCGATGGCGATCGTCTGGATTTTCTCCGGCGTGTCATGGGCGACAGCTTCGATGTCCATGCCGCCTTCGGTCGATACGACGAAGGCAACGCGGCCGACCGAACGGTCGACCAGCAGCGAGCAATAGAGCTCGCGAGCGATGTCGGCACCATCTTCGATGTAGAGGCGGTTGACCTGCTTGCCGGCTTCGCCGGTCTGCGCCGTCACCAGCGTGTTGCCGAGCATATCCTTGGCATGGGCGACCACTTCGTCGATCGACTTGGCGAGACGCACGCCGCCCTTGGCCTCCGGGCCCAGTTCCTTGAACTTGCCCTTGCCGCGGCCGCCGGCGTGGATCTGACTCTTGACCACGTAAAGCGGGCCGGGAAGCGACTTGGCGGCAGCCTCGGCCTCTTCAACCTTGAGAATAGCCACACCCTCGGCAACCGGCGCGCCATAGCCCTTCAGCAGAGCCTTGGCCTGATATTCATGAATGTTCATGGGTCTATCCCTGTTTTATGACTTCAGCGCGTCGACTACTTCAGCGAAGGCGCGATGTTGATGCAGGCTTCGCAGAGACCGGCGACGGCGCCGACGGACTTGTCGAAGGCTTCCTTCTCGGTCTTGTTGAGATCGATCTCGATGATGCGCTCGACGCCGCCGGCGCCGATGACGGTGGGAACGCCGACATACATGTCCTTGACCCCGTACTGGCCGCTAAGGTGAGCCGCGCAGGGCAGAACGCGCTTCTTGTCCTTGAGGTAGGATTCGGCCATCTCGATCGCCGAGGCGGCCGGGGCGTAGTAGGCCGAGCCGGTCTTCAGCAGGCCGACGATTTCGGCGCCGCCGTCACGGGTGCGCTGAATGATCTCTTCGAGGCGCTCCTTGGTGACCCAGCCCATGGTGACGAGGTCGGTGAGCGGAATGCCGCCGACCGTCGAGTAGCGGGCGAGCGGCACCATCGTATCGCCATGGCCGCCGAGCACGAAGGCGGTGACGTCCTGGACGGAGACGTTGAACTCCTTGGCGAGGAAAAGCCGGAAGCGCGAGGAGTCGAGAACGCCGGCCATGCCGACGACCTTGTTGGCCGGGAGGCCCGAAAACTTCTGCAGCGCCCAGACCATGGCGTCGAGCGGGTTGGTGATGCAGATCACGAAGGCGTTCGGGGCATATTTCTTGATGCCGGCGCCGACCTGTTCCATGACCTTGAGGTTGATGCCGAGAAGATCGTCGCGGCTCATGCCCGGCTTGCGGGCAACGCCTGCGGTGACGATGCAGACGTCAGCGCCTTCGATCGCGGAATAGTCGCTGGCGCCCGTCAGGTTGACGTCGAAGCCTTCGACCGGCGAGGACTGGGAAATATCGAGACCCTTGCCCTGGGGGATACCGTCGGCAATGTCGAAGAGGACGATGTCGCCCAGTTCCTTCAGGCCGGCGAGGTGCGCCAGCGTGCCACCAATCATGCCAGAACCAATGAGTGCGATCTTGTTACGCGCCATTTCGCTGTTTCCTTTGCGATCAAATTCGTCGAGCGACGCCGAGCAAGGCACCGCCCAATGACGCAATCGCATAGACCCAAAGCCTAAAAATGGCAATGCATTAATTTTGATGCAGCATTTTCAATCGTTTAGATACAAAAATTCTTACGTAAACGTAAGACACCGTGTCACCGAATTGTTACTCTGCGGCTCGCTTCTCATGGTGCAGCGCAAGATATTCGGCGCTGCGCATCTCAAACAGCCGCGATGCGGTGCGGTCGAATTCGAAGCCTTCGGTGCCCCGGCGGTGCACCAAAAGCTCCTCCGGCATCGCCGCCGCCGAAATATAAAGACGCACCGCATGATCGTAGAAGGTATCGACCATGATGATGAAGCGCTTGATCTGGTTGCGCTTTTCCGGCCCCAGCAAGGGAACGTGATCGAGAAAGACCATATCGAAGCGCTCGGCGATGGCGAGAAAATCGGCAGCACCCAGCGGCTTGTCGCAAAGATCGGCGAAGGAAAACCGCGCCATGCGCTCGACGGCGAGCGGCACGTGGATGTGGCGCCCCTTCATCGGAATATCGAGCGGCTGCGCCTTTCGCCCGTGCAGCGCCTGCGTCCAGGACGCATCCATCGCCATGTCGTTGTGATCGCTGATCGGCACCAGATAGACCGGCTGGCTGCTCAGCTTCTCCATCCGGTAATCGGTCGGTGAATCCAGGGTGACGACGTCGACATGCTGTTTGAGAAGAGCGACGAAGGGCAGGAACAGGCCGCGATTGAGACCCTCCGTGTAGAGATTGTCGGGCTCGACATTCGACGTCGCGACCAGCACGCATCCGCGCGCAAAAAGCTCGGAGAACAGCCGCGACAGGATCATCGCATCGGCGATGTCGGTGACCGTGAATTCGTCGAAGCAGAGCAGCTCCGCTTCCTCGTAAAGGGCTGCAGCAACCGGCGGCATCGGATCGGCCTGCTTCGTCTCGCCGTTCTTGAGCTTCAGCCTGTGCGCCGCAATGCGGTTGTGCACATCCGCCATGAATTCGTGGAAATGCGCCCGGCGCTTCTTCCGGCACGGCGCCATCGAGAAGAACATGTCCATCAGCATGGTCTTGCCGCGCCCGACGCTGCCGTGGATATAAAGCCCCTTAATGCCAACGGCCGATTTCTTCTTGGCGGCAAACAGCCAGCCGAGTGCGCTCGATTTTGCCGCCGGCCGTCGCTGCTTCAGCCCGGCCAGCACCCGGTCAAGGCTCTTTGCCACGTCCATCTGGGCAGAATCGACCTGAAGCGCGCCCGAGGCGGTCAGCGCTTTAAGCTGTTCGCAGACGCTGAGCGCGTAGTCCGGCATGGGTTGCATGAGGGCATATCCGCCTGTCAGTCATCGGCGGAGCCCGCCGGATCGTTTACCGCGCCGGTTGGTTTACCGCGCCGGTTCTTTTACCGGCTGAGGCTGATCTGCTGGCCTGTGCTGGTCTGGCCCTCAAAGCGGTTGTCGGCCGTCTTGTAGACGCTACCGAGCTGATTGCCCGAGCGGTCCTTGAGCAGCACCTGCTTGCCGGCAACCTCCCAGGAGCCCATCGCCGTCAGTTCGCCGACGCAGCCGCGCGTACCGCCGCGCGAACCGCTGCCGAGATTGGTCAGCGTCAGGAACATGTCGCAGCTGCCGTTGACGCGCCAGCTTCCGACCATCGATTCCTTGGTGACATCGAGTGCATTCGCGGCCATTGCGCCAGACTGCGCACCGGGCATCGGTGCCGTCGACGCCGGCGCCGCCGGGAACTGCGAATTGTTGACCGGCGGAAGCTGCCCGCCCTGCACCGAGGGAACCGGCTGCGCCGTCAACGGCGCCGGCCCGGCATTCGGACTGGAGTTGTAATCATATGCCGTACGCTGACAACCGGCTAGCGCGAGAGCCACCACCAGACCTGTCATCGCATATCGCAACTGCATCATCATACTCCTGAGTTCGGCTAGCGCCGCAGAGAAACCGGCGTGAGACAAGTCCGATTATCGTAACTCGCTTTGGTTAATCAAGTCGGACGGCATAAATTGCCCGTGACAACAACTAACCGAAAAACGATACAGTTCAACTGTCCCGCTGCAAAACTTCCTGCACATAGAATTTGTCAGCAAGGTGTTGCGCGCGTTGATCTCTGTCCGGATCCCTGTCGAACTCCCGCAATATCCCGGAATACCGTTCGAACGCGCTCTCCAGAAAGGATCGCACCAGCGGCGGCGGCTGACCTTCCCCCATTTCGCGTGTCTGTTTCTTGACATGCACGAGATCGAGTATCGCCGTTCGAAGGTCGGGGGCGATCGAGATGGCCTCCAGGCATTCCAGCATATTCATCGGTGGCAGCACACGAAACGAACGCTGCCGCATCCATTCGAGCGCGATGGCCGGACGCACGGTATAAAGCAGCTTCTTCAGCTTGATCGGCCCTTCGCCCTGGCTCTGAAAATGCTGCCGCATGAGCCCGACATAATGGCCAGCGACCTTTTCCGGCACCATGATGAGATCGAGCAGCGCGCCGAGTCGCGAGCGAAAACCCGCTTCCTCTTCATAAGCGATCGGCGATTTCAGCCATTCGACCACCACCGCGTTTCCCTTGACGGCGAGCAGTAACGCCTTTCGCAGATCCCAGCCACCGGTATCGATATCGCCGACGATCGGAAACTCGATGACATCGCGCGCCGAAGCGAGCGCGAGATGATGCTCAACAGGGCGGATATAGACGAAACGGCAATCATAATCGCTGTCGGGAGACGGAAAACCCCAGGCGCGGCTGCCGCTTTCGATCGCAAAACCGATGCGGATACCCTGCTCACGCACCGAGGCGAGCCGTGACCTGATCTCTTTGACGGCTTCGGGATCGAAGCCGCCTATTCCGTCATCGGCATGCATGCTGATCAGACCCGGCGCTCGACCATCATCTTCTTGATTTCGGCGATTGCCTTGGCCGGATTGAGACCCTTCGGGCAAGTCTGAGCGCAGTTCATGATCGTGTGGCAGCGATAAAGGCGGAACGGGTCCTCGAGATTGTCGAGCCGTTCGCCGGTCGCCTCGTCTCTGGAATCGATCAGCCAGCGATAGGCCTGCAGCAGCACGGCCGGACCGAGATAGCGGTCGCCGTTCCACCAGTAGCTGGGACAGGAAGTCGAGCAGCAGGCGCAGAGGATGCATTCATAGAGGCCGTCGAGCTTCTGCCGGTCCTCATGGCTTTGCTTCCACTCCTTGGCGGGCGCCGGCGACACCGTCTTCAGCCAGGGTTCGATCGAACGATGCTGAGCGTAGAAGTTGGTGAGATCCGGCACCAGATCCTTGACGACAGGCAAATGCGGCAGCGGATAGATCTTCACCGCGCCGGTGATATCGTCGAGTCCCTTGGTGCAGGCGAGCGTGTTGGTGCCGTCGATATTCATCGCGCAGGAGCCGCAGATGCCCTCGCGACAGGAACGGCGCAGCGTCAGCGTCGGGTCGATCTTGTTCTTGATGTAGAGCAGACCGTCGAGCACCATCGGGCCGCAATCGTCGACATCGATATAGAAGGTATCGATCGACGGGTTCTGCCCGTCATCCGGGCTCCAGCGATAGACGCGGAATTCGCGGGTGTTCGTCGCACCCGCCGGCTTCGGCCAGACCTTGCCTTCGCGCATCTGAGAATTCTTGGGGAGAGCGAGTTCAACCATATCCGGTTCCTCTTGAGATCAGTACACGCGAGCCTTCGGCTCGATCTTGTACGGATCGATGCCTTCGGCGATCAGCTGGGTGTGAACCGGGCGATAGTCGAGCTTGACGTCGCCTGCTTCGCCGACCCAGGCGAGCGTGTGCTTGCGCCAGTTGACGTCGTCGCGGCCGGCGAATGCACCCTCGGTATAATCCTCGCGGGCATGTGAACCGCGGCTCTCCTTGCGGGCTTCGGCGCCGTAGATCGTGGTGATGGCGTTGGCCATCAGGTTCTGCAGCTCCAGCGTCTCCACAAGATCCGAGTTCCAGATCATCGAGCGGTCGGTGACCTTGATATCGCGCATTTCCTGCCAGATCGCCGAGATGCGCCGGCAACCGGATTCCAGCGATTCCTGCGTGCGGAAAACCGCTGCGTCTTCCTGCATGGCGCGCTGCATCTTCTCGCGCAGTTCCGCCGTCGGCGTGCCGCCGCTGGCGTGACGCAGACCGTCGAAACGGTCCATGATCTTATCGCAGGCAGCGACATTGAGATGCGGGATCGGCGCTGCGCGGTCGATCACCTCGCCGGCGCGGATCGCCGCCGCACGGCCGAAGACCACGAGGTCGATCAGCGAGTTCGAGCCGAGGCGGTTGGCGCCGTGCACCGAGGCGCAGCCGGCTTCGCCGACGGCCATCAGCCCGGGGATGATCCGCTCCGGATTGGCGCTGTCGGCGTTCAGCACTTCGCCCCAATAATTGGTGGGAATGCCGCCCATATTGTAATGAACGGTCGGCAGGACCGGGATCGGCTCACGGGTGACATCGACGCCGGCGAAAATCTTGGCGCTCTCGGAAATGCCCGGCAGCCGCTCATGCAGCACAGCCGGATCGAGATGGTCGAGATGCAGGAAGATGTGATCCTTGTTCTTGCCGACGCCGCGGCCTTCGCGGATCTCCAGCGTCATGCAGCGCGAAACGACGTCGCGCGAGGCAAGGTCCTTGGCCGACGGCGCATAACGCTCCATGAAGCGCTCGCCTTCCGAATTGACGAGGTAACCGCCTTCGCCGCGCGCGCCCTCGGTGATCAGACAGCCCGAACCATAGATGCCGGTCGGATGGAATTGAACGAATTCCATGTCCTGCAGCGGCAGGCCGGCGCGCGCCACCATGCCGCCGCCGTCGCCGGTGCAGGTATGGGCCGAGGTTGCCGAGAAATAGGCGCGGCCGTAGCCGCCGGTCGCCAGCACCACCATCTTGGCGGCGAAGCGATGGATCGTGCCGTCATCGAGGCACCAGGCGACGACGCCGGTGCAGCGGCTGCCGTCTTCCGACATGATCAGGTCGAGGGCGAAATACTCGATGAAGAATTCGGCGTTGTGGCGCAGCGACTGGCCGTAGAGCGTATGCAGGATGGCATGGCCGGTACGGTCGGCAACGGCGCAGGTGCGCTGCACCGGCGGGCCTTCGCCGTAATTCTGCATATGGCCGCCGAACGGGCGCTGATAGATCTTGCCTTCCTCGTTGCGCGAGAACGGCACGCCGTAATGCTCGAGCTCATAGACCGCCTTCGGCGCTTCCATGGTCAGATACTGCATGGCGTCGACGTCGCCGAGCCAGTCGGACCCCTTGACGGTGTCGTAGAGATGCCACTGCCAGCTGTCGGGCGTCATGTTGCGCAGCGAGGCGGCAATGCCGCCCTGCGCCGCGACCGTGTGCGAGCGGGTCGGGAACACCTTGGTGATGCAGGCCGTGCGGAAGCCCTGCTCGGCCATCCCCAGCGTGGCGCGCAAGCCGGCGCCGCCGGCGCCGACGACGATCACGTCGTAGGAGTGATCGACATATTTGTAGGCCTTGCCGTTCTGGGCGGGTGAAGTCGGTGCCATAGCGCGCTTATCCTACGAATGCGATTTTCAGAATGGCGAAGAGACAGAGGCCGGCGATCAGGATCGCAAAGAAGGTGTTCAGCATTAGGAGAGCGATCTTGCCGAACTCGCCATGCACGTAATCCTCGATGATGACCTGCATGCCGAGCTTCATGTGGATGACGCCTGAGATCACCATCAGCCCCATGACGACCGCGACGAACGGGTTCGACAGCGCGCGGACCACATCCGCATAGGGGGCGCCGGCATAGGCGATCATGAAGAAGAGGAAGAACAGGATGAGCGGAACGTTGGCGACGGCAGTCAGACGCTGGCGCCAGAAATGATCCGTGCCGTCCTTGGCGGAGCCGAGCCCGCGAACCTTGCCGAGGGGGGTGCGCATATCCATGAGAGGACCTTCAGAAGCGAATGAGGAAGCCGATCACCCAGACCAGCACGGTCAGACAGAGCGACCCGACGATGTTGGCGATGGCGAGCTTGGTCGAGAATTCTTTCCCGAAGCCGTAGCCGAGATCCCACATGAAGTGGCGGAAGCCGCCGAGCATGTGGTGCAGCAGCGCCCAGGTATAGCCGAGCAGCACGAGCTTGCCGAGAAGGCTGCCGAGCACCCAGTTGGCCCAGTCATAAGAGCCCTGGCCGCTTGCCGCCGCGATCAGCCACCAGGCAACCAGCAGCGTGCCGACATAGAGCGCACCGCCGGTAATGCGGTGGACGATGGACATGACCATGGTGGGAATAGGTTTGTAAATTTGCAAATGCGGCGACAGGGGCCGGTTATTTGTCACGTTCGCCATCAGAACCTCGCGGCGGCTTCTCTGCGCTCCCGGATTTCGGAGCATGCTCAGTCAACCACACGAATGACGAATTCTCTGTGTGCGTTGCATCAATTGCGACGTTTAATCACCGGAAACGCCGACGACAAGCACAATCGCTGTCTTGCCTTAATTTAATCGATTGGGGTTACCACGAAATTTGCAGGCTAACGAAACTGGTGTTTTCGGCTCAATAATTTTGCCCTTCTCCCGAGCCGCATGGACAAACTGCTGCTTTTGGCGCAATCTGGCGTTAACGATTTGTTAACGATCGGAATTCCGGAGGCCGGCGCCCATGTTTCGCAGTCTATCCGCAGTCACTCTGCTTGCCCTGTCTGCACTTGCCGTCTTCCCCGCCACCGCCGGCGAGCGCCATTTTGATCATCGCTTCGCCGATCAACGCGTCGTTGGCCATCGCCACGCCTTTCACAACGGGTTGTTTCTCGGCCGACATATGGGCTGGCGCGATCGCGGCATCCGTTTCGACAGCGCCTATGGCCGCGGGCACCACAGAGAGCGGATGCCGTTCTTGAAGCAGTTTTCGTCGGCAGCGACCAATCGTGTCGCTCGCAGCGGGCTGGTCATCATCGCACCCCAGCCGCCGGGTGGCGACAGCGGCGACACCTATGCCGGCTCTTATGCCTATCAGGTCGATGGCGGGATTTATGTCGGCGGCAATGGATATGGATATTATCCGGCGGCACGGCCCGAACCGACGGCCTCGACGGTAAAGATCATCGACGTCGCCGTCCAGGACAACCCCTGCACCTACGAGGCCAATGTTTGCGTCATCCGGCCTTAAAGCGTGATGCCGAAAGTGCGGAATTCTGTAGCAATGCCGCCAGAGAGCAGCTTTCGCCCTTACCGCTTATGTGATTTCTTGAGCCACAAAAGGTCGTAACGCATCCGCAATCTTTGCCCCTAGCAAGACATATCTTTCTTCGACGAAATGTGGGCCATCCGGCTTCAAGAGCACTTCCGGTCCGGCTTCGCTGACAAGGTATGAAGATGACGAATGCCGCGGCTCAAATTTGCCCGGCCTCACTCTTTCGCGACGCGGCTACGTCAATACGGATGGCGCACATCGGCGGGAGATTCTTGTCCTCAAACGTTGCCCGCCGTGGCGTTCCGCTATCCGGCATCCAAGCATCCCAGGCTCTGTTCATTTCCTCGAATGAGGCAAGGTCCCTGAGCCAAATGTTGGCGAGAATGATCTCTGACTTGTCGGTACCTTCGCGTAGCAGCATGTCATTGATGCGCTCCAGTATTTCGTTGGTTTGCGCCGTCACGCTCGCTCCCCTCGTGAGGTTTGCGACCTGGCCGGGCAGATAGGCGGCATCTGCGAGGAGAGTTTCGTCAACTTTGGCTTGCCCCATCATCGTATTCGCAGACTTCCATGAATGCTTGAGATTGGGTCGTCGACCCTTCATCCGATCACTGTGGTGCTTCGCTCGCCATCGCGGTAGAGGGAATTAAATTGACCCGATATAATGGAAGCTGAACGCTCCTAGCTGGACAATATGGCCGTATGCCGCGAAATGAAGTCCACAAGGTAGCGCGCGCCTTCGGCCGTCTCGGACTGAGAATACAGACCGATCTCGATGCGCACCGGACCGGGCAGATCCGCCGATCGGTCAAGTGTCCGGCAGCCCTCCGGTTTTGTCGTGAGCATCATTGGCGCGATACCAATTCCGACGCGAACCGCAGTCGCCATGGCCACGAGAGTCGATGCGACGCACGCCGTCTTCCACTTGATGTTCCGCTGAGACAGAGCCGCAAGCGTCGGAAGCGTCCAGGGACACTCCTCCTCGAACATAATGATGGGAAGCGGTTTTTCCGCATCCACCACGAAGTCGGATCTGACCGTCCACATCAAATATTCGGTCCAGATCAGGGTCGGTTTTCGCGACAGACAGGTGATGTCGCAAACCACCAGATCCAGCTTCCTGTCTTCAAACAGGCTGGCGAGGCGGCGATTCGGCTCGACAATGATGTCGATCTCGACCTTCGGGTTCTGGGCTCTGAAGTCACTAAGAATGTCGATCAGGTGGCCGGCTGCGAAGTCCTCAACGACGCCGAGGCGAATGCGGTCCTCGATCATCTTGCCTGTCAGCCTTTTCTCGACCTCGTCGCTGAGGGCGACCATTTCGCGGGCATAAGCCAGCATGATCTGCCCATGGCTCGTGAGTTCGAGGCCTTTTGACGAACGCGAAAACAGCGTAACACCGACAAGCTCCTCCAGCTTGCGAATCTGCATGCTCACCGCCGCCTGCGTTCTATTCAGCTTGACGGCAGCGCCATTGACGGTGCCGATCTCCGCGACGGTCAGAAATGCACGAAGCAGATAGGAATCGAGATCAAGCATCAGAAGCCGCATTCCATAGTTTGGGGCGTTCGAGTGCTGAGGGCCTCTCTGCCGACAAGCGGATATTGGACGAACCATGTTCTTCCGGCAACTGGCGATCCTTAGACGGGGCGCAGTGCAAGCTGCGCCCCGTCAATACCAACTTATCGCGCGAAGAGAACGCATGCCGTGGGGGGAATGGAAACGCTGATCTCCTGCCCTCGCGCGAAGGCTATGTCTGGACGGTTCGGGCAAGCCGAGATTATGCGGTCGCCACTGACGAGGTCCAGAACGATATGCCTGAAGGCACCGAGTGTCACAACGTCGGCAACGCGTCCGGGCATGGCCCCGGCACCCGGAGCACCAGATGATATCTCGACGCTTTCCGGCCTCACGCAAATCTCGGCGGCACCTGAAAGGCTTCCGGTGGACGCGACCGGAAACTCCCAGCCGGATTCGGAGCGAAATTTGCGAGCCGTTCCGCCCGCGGCCGAAATCGAACCATGAATCCAATTCGTCCGCCCCATGAAATCCGCGACGAAACGCGAGTCTGGACGCCAATACACATCATCCGGCCTGCCGGATTGCATGATTTCTCCACGGTTCATCACGAATATGCGCTCTCCCAGGCTCATCGCCTCCTCCTGGTCGTGGGTTACCACGATCGCGGTCGAACCGACCGCGGCGAGCACATCTTTCAATTCGGTGCGCAGCTCATGGCGAAGTTTGGCGTCGAGGGCCGACAGAGGCTCATCCAGAAGAACAAGGCTTGGATGGGTGGCGAGCGCCCGCGCAAGCGCAACACGCTGCTGCTGGCCGCCGCTCAACTGATGCGGCCGCCGCTGCCCGAAACCGACGAGCCGGACGAGCTCAAGCATCTCGGCAATGCGGCGAGGTATTTGCCCCGGCGGGTGGTTGCGATGGCGAAGTCCGTAGCCGATGTTCTGTTCGACGGTCATATGCGGGAAAAGAGCGTAGTGCTGGAACAGCAGCCCGACATTGCGCTCATAGGGTTTCAATCCGGCCATCGGCTCGCCGTCGATCAAGATCGAGCCTTTGTCGGGCCGCTCGAATCCGGCAATGAGCCTAAGAATAGTGGTCTTGCCGCAGCCGCTCGGTCCAAGCAGTGCGATTGTTTCACCTGGGTTCACCGAGAAGGAGATATTACCGAGGGCGATCGTTTCACCGAAGCGCTTGCTGACCCCTTGAAATTCCACGGCAGAAATCATCGTATTGTCCTCATGAACGAAACAAACCCTGACCGACGACGGTGTCGAAGCCGACGACACGGTCCAGCACAACGATCAGCAACGCGGTGACGGCAATCAGGACCACGGCCGCCGCAGCGATCGTCAGATCGAAAGCCGCGCGCATGTTGCTGACCAGCGTAACAGGCAAGGTCGTTGCGGACGGATCGCTCAGAAAGAGACTGATCGATACGTCATCTATAGAAATTGCGAAGGCGAAGATCGCACCGGTGACAACGCCCGTCCGCATGAGCGGTAGGGTAATGGTCCAGAAGGCCTGGCGCTCGGTGGCGCCGAGAACCATCGCGGCTTCCGTCAATCGTTGGTCGCTGCCGAGAAGGCTGGCGAGACTGGTCCTTATGCAATAGGGCAACGTCACGATCACGTGGCCGAGGAGCAGGCGCGCCATACCATTTGTAATACCGGCCTTGGAAAGGAAAAGCAGCAGGCCGAATCCGATGACGACCGGAGGAACGATGAGTGGCGAGAGAAAGGCCGAAGTCAGCGCTGCCTTTCCTGGAAAATTGCCACGGGCAAGGCCGACAGCCGCTGCAGTTCCGATCGTGACGGACAGAACCGTCGTGAGTACCGCCAAGATGAGGCTGGTGCGTAGGCTGGTAAGGATATCCGCCTGGGAGACGAGCCGTTCGAACCAGTGAAGCGACAAGGCAGGTGGCGGCAGTGGACCGAGGTAGGTCCTGGCGTCGAAAGCCATGAGGCATGTTATCACCAACGGGATGGCGAGGAACGCCAATCCAAGGCCGATGACACCGTCGGCGAGGGAAACGGCGATCCGGTCTGCGGTTCGCGCTGCAAAAGATTGTCTGCTCATCGGGAAACCTTCCAGGCCTGCGCAAACGTTATGACAGCGACGACCGCCAAGGCCGCGGCAAGCATGACGAGCGAGATCGCCGCGCCGCTCGGATAGTTGGCGATATCGCTGAACCGGGTGTAGATGACGTTCGATATGAAAAGCACCCGGCCCCTCCCGAGCACCATGGGAATGACGAAGGCGCTGATCGCGAAAGTCAGCGAGACAAGCGTACTTGAGATCAGAGCCGGGAAGCTCAGGGGAAGCGTGATCGACAGATGGGCTTTCCATCCCGGCGCGCCGAGCGACTGGGCTGCATCGAGCAGACGCGGATCGATCGATTGCATCGCGCCAATCAGCGTTAGCGTTGCGACCGGTATGATCGAGTGAACCAGACCCGCAGTAACGACGATATTGATATATTCGCGGCTGTTGGGCGAAAGGCCAAGTGTCAAGAGGAGGGGTCGGAAGATGCCAACCGACCCGAAGGTCAGTTCGATCGCGTATGTCTTGATCAGGACGCTGGATAGAACAAGCGTAATCAAAAAGCCGAGGGTGAGCGCGCGCATCCGCGGGGAAATGCGCCGCACGACAAAGTAGGCCAGCGGGAATGCCACAAGCTGACCGATGATCGCGGCAACTCCACCGATCCAGAAAGTCGTCAGCAGGACGCTCGCAAACGCCTGGTTTGCAAGCTCGTAATAATTTTGGACCGTTGCCGCGGCATTTTCAACGGAGCCGACGCGCCCCGGCGTAAACTCCTTCAAGCTTTCGATTGCCAGATTGATTAACGGTGACAGAAAACCGAATGCGAACACCAGCAGGGCTGGCCCGAGTGTCAGGGCCGCATCTCGGCGATCAGGAAGAGAAATGGCAACGGGTTGCCGCCTTACTTTGATCATGGTGGAACAGCCTTTTCCTCGCCCTTACGGGCCACGAGAAAGGGAGGTTATCGAAGCCCATGCGCGCCCTCGATAACCTGCCGCGAGGTGCCTTAGAGCAACGGGGCGATGTCCTGTTCCCAGCGTTTGGACCAGGCATCCTGCTGTTCGAGAACGACATTGTAGTCCGGCACATAAACGAAGCTCGAAAACTCGTCCGACGTGAAGGACAGATGCTTGAGATTGTCGGGCGTGACCGCCTTGCTGTTCAACGGCGCTTCGCCCGCCACCTTGGCGTAGAGTGAATTCATGTCCGGGCTGATTGCGAAGTTGACGAAGCCGAGCGTTGCCTTGGTGTTCGGTCTATTCTTCAGTACGCCGAAACCGCTCTGGTAGAGGAAGGCCCTGAAGTTGCTGTCCTTGGTGAAACGAGTAACCGGGAAGGTTTTCGCCACGGCCGCCCAGCCGGGCTCAGCGAAGAAGCCGACGGATGTCTCGCCCGACGTCAGCGAATTGGTGAAATCGATATCAGTGATGGCGACGCGGCCGATATTGCCGGATTTCGCCAATTCCGTCATGAGCTTCCATCCGGGTTCCATATTCGTTTCGCTGCCGCCAGCGTGAAGGGCGAGCGCGACAATCTGGAGCATCATGCTCTGTGTCGGGCCCGGCCAGCAGATCGCGCCCTTAAGATCGGGGCTGAGCAGATCATCGATGGTCTTCACAGCGATCGGAGCCGTATCGGTTCGGGCACCGAAATACATGCCGCCAACTGCGCGTGGGACCGCTTTGATATTGCCCTTGCCATCACGAATGATGATTTTCTCGGGAATATTCGCAAGGTTGGGAACATCGGCGGGATTAATGGTCTCGAGCCAATCTTCCTTCACCATACTGTTGAATGAGCCTTCCCAGCCGGCGACATAGTCGTAGTCGACATTCGGCCAGACGGCCTTGATCTTTGGCAGGATCGCGCCCGCGCCACCCTGATGAAGAACCCAGTTGAACGTCGCCGCATTCTGGTCGGCGGCGATCTGCTTCATGGCTTCGACGACATCGCCGCCCCATTCAACGGCGGTGAGATTGCCGCTGCCGGCTGCGGCGGATCTCGCAAACCCGCTCATTGTGCCGGCAATCCCCGCGGCAGCGGCGGATCCGAGGAAGCGGCGGCGTGTCATATCGTGCAACATCGTAGGTCCCCTTTGTTGTCGGCCCTCTGCTGGACCGTTCGCGTCGGAGACTGCTTGGAGGTTGCCAACCGCGGTAGTGGGAAAATTCTCGCCGGGTTATAAAGTTTTCTGAATATCCCGATGAACGCATTACCCGCATCGCGGAGCCCTGGCGGATCCGAGCTATCAAGAATCGTTATATCCCCTCTCGAATTTTCGCGGTTCCAAGAAAAGCGGGTGGCGCCGATGATGATGGCAGCATCAATACCGTGGGAGCCTGCCTTGACCATTGACCGGGATTTTCTGGAAGACTTGAGAAAGCGCTTCGGCAGCGCTGCAGGCGGTGAGATGGAAGATCCACACTTCCGCGCCGTGGCGGCGAGCGTATTCAAGGACGGCGACAGCCGCAAATGGCCCTTCGCCGATCCTGCGACCTTTCTGGACGCCCGTTTCATCGAGAACGGCTTGCGGCCCGAGGTCCTTGAGGCGCTTGAGGTAGCTCTGATCGGCGTGCCGATGGATCTCGGCGTCACCAATCGCGCCGGCGCGCGGCTGGGGCCGCGGGCCGTCCGGGCGATCGAGCGTGTAGGCCCCTACGAGCATGTTCTGCGTGTCGCGCCAATGGGAGGGCTAAAGGTCGCCGATGTCGGCGACGTGCCGATGCGCAGCCGGTTCGGCCTGGCCGAGTGCCATGTCGACATCGAGGCCTGCTACCGGATGATCGCGGCAACCGGGGTTATCCCACTGTCGGTCGGCGGCGACCATTCGATCTCCGGCGCCATTCTCAAGGGCCTGGCGGCCAGCCAGCCGGTTGGCATGATCCACATCGACGCTCATTGCGACACCGCCGGTCCCTATGAGGGCTCTAAGTTCCACCACGGCGCGCCCTTCCGCGAGGCGGTCCTGGCGGGCGTGCTAGATCCGAAGCGTACGATCCAGATCGGCATCCGCGGCGGCGGCGAATATCTCTGGGAGTTCTCCTTTGCCTCCGGCATGACCGTCATCCACGCGGAAGAGGTGGCGGAGATGGGCCTCAAGGCTGTGATCGCAAAGGCTCTGGAGGTTGTCGGCGCTGGTCCAACCTATCTCAGTTTCGACGTGGACAGCCTCGATCCGGCCTTCGCTCCGGGAACCGGCACGCCAGAAGTCGGCGGGCTTCAGCCGAGGGAGGTCCTGACCCTACTGCGCGGTTTCAAAGGCATCAACCTCATCGGCGGCGACGTCGTGGAAATCGCGCCGCAATACGACAACACCACCAACACCGCGCAGATCGCCGCGCAGGTCCTGTTCGAACTCCTGTGCCTCGCGATGTTCAGTCCCGCGGTCAGGACAAAGGCGACCTGAGAACCAACTCCGCAACGGCAGCGTGCTTCGTGCCCGCTGCCATCCATCACCTGTCGCACAACACATCTCAAAAAGGGGAACGACATGACTGCTCTTACGAAATTGCGCTACACCGCCACCACGGCAATTGCCGTATTCGGCATCCTGGCAGGGGCCGCGCAGGCCGACGAACTTGCTGATATAAAAGCCGCAGGCGAGATTAACATCGGCATCTTCTCCGATTTCCCGCCCTTCTCTTCGGCAAGCGCCGATATGAGCATCAAGGGCTATGACGTCGACGTCGCCCAGAAGATCGCCGACGGCCTCGGCGTGAAACTTAATCTCGTGAGCGTTACTGGCCAGAACAGGATCGCCTACCTGAACGACGACCGTGTCGACCTGCTGATGAGCGTCGGTTATTCGAAGGAGCGTGCCGAGGTTATCGATTTTGCCGCCCCATACGCCCCCTACTATATCGCCGTCATCGGTCCGGCTGCGCTGAAGGTGAGCGGTAAGGAAGACCTTGTCGACAAGACCGTTGCCGTCAATCGTGGGACGCTCGAAGACACGTCGCTGACGGCCGCCGCCCCTGCCTCCGCTGCGATCCAGCGCTTCGAGAACTACAATTCGGTCATCCAGGCTTTCATATCCGGCCAGACCCAATTGATGGTCGTCGGCAACGATGTCGGTGCGCAGGTTCTGGCACGACAGGACGAGCTGAAGCCGGAGCAGAAGTTCCAGCTCCTTAGCTCCCCCTCGCACATCGCGCTCCGAAAGGGCGAGGAAGGCCTAAAGAAGGCTGTCAACGACAGCGTCGCCGCAATGATCTCCGATGGTTCTCTCGACGCAAGCTCGAAGAGCTGGCTGAAAGCGCCGCTCAACCCTGAAAACCTGAAGGACTGACGAAGACGGCCTCCCACTCACCAGAGCGTGATGCCGAAAGCTGTAAGCGATTCCGGTGGCGTCATGCTCCAATTCTTTGATTGAGAGACGGATCGAGATTTCGGGCCGACCCGGCCCAGATCATTCGGCCCCAAAGGACAACCGATGAGATACAGCCTCGATTTCAATTGGCTTTGGGACGGAATGGGAGCTCTGGCTTATGGTGCAGGCACGACGCTTGCATTGACGGCCTCCACATCGGTCCTTGGGATCATTCTCAGCATTCTCGGCGCGGCCGCGCGCCGGGGACCTTATCCATGGTTGCGCAAGGTCGTCGGCCTGTATGTGGAAGTCATGCGTAATACGCCATTCCTGGTACAGCTGTTCTTCATCTTTTTTGGCTTGCCTAGCCTCGGCATTCGCCTCGATCCGATCTCTGCCGCAGTTCTTGCCATGACCCTCAACATGGCCGCCTACACGATCGAGGTGGTCGGGGCCGGGCTCGATGCCATACCGAGAGGCCAGAAGGAGGCGGCGCAGGCACTCGGCCTGAGGCCCCGGCTGGTGTTCTTCAAAATCATCCTGCCGCAAGCGATTGCCATCATTTTCCCGGCGCTGACGAGCCAGATCATCATCATGATGCTGGAATCGGCGGTGGTTTCGCAAATATCCGTCCGCGAGCTGGCGCAGGAGGCCGATCTGCTTCAATCGCGCACCTTCCGCTCCTTCGAGACCTATCTGGTGGCGACGTTGATCTACCTTTCGATGTCCGCCGCACTTCGCCGGCTCCTTTTCGCCGGGAAACGCCGTTTTCTGGGAGCCGGTCTGGCATGATTGAGTTCACCTTCTGGGACATTCTGCGCAATCTTGTCTTCGCGACACGCTGGACCCTGCTGCTTTCGCTCGCAGCCTTTGCCGGCGGCGCCATCATTGGCTTGGCGATCCTGTCGGCACGGATATCGAAAACGCGCTGGTCGCGCAGCTTCGCGTCCGGCTACATTGCCCTGTTTCAGGGAACGCCGCTCCTCATGCAGCTCTTTTTGATGTTCTTCGGCCTGCCGATGCTCGGCTTCCGGATCGAGTCATGGACCGCCGCCGTCTGCGGCCTGACGTTCTATGCTAGCGCTTATCTTGCGGAAATCTGGCGGAGCGGCGTCGAAGCGGTGCCACGCGGGCAATGGGACGCCGCAGCCAGCCTGGGCTTGCATCGTCTCCTCGAACTTCGCCTTGTCATCCTGCCGCAGGCTTTCCGGATCACGCGCGCGCCGACTGTCGGGTTCTTGGTCCAGTTGATCAAGAGCACCGCACTGGCTTCGATCCTCGGCTTCGAAGAACTGCTGAAAACCGCGAACGCCATCAACAACGCGACCTTCGAACCTTTCAAGGTCTACGGCCTCGTCGCGGTGATCTTCTTCGCCCTGTGCTATCCGCTTACGCAATACGCCAGAATTCTGGAGAAGAAAGCTGCGTTTGGCTGAGCGGTGCCGAGTTTCTCCGCATTCCGATCGCAACGGAGTGTCCAAAGAGCCGATGCCGGTTGAAAAGATAGCGCGCCGCGCAGCAGCGACGCAGCTCAGGCGCTACTCTCGTTCAGTCAAACAGAACTCGCTTTATCCAGCAGTCAAAACCTACTGAGAGATCGCTTCAATGACCGACACAAAAATCCGTATTCTCGATGCCCAGACAACGGGCGAGTTCCTGCCATTCAGCGCGCTGGTCGCGACCCTGCGGCAAGCATTTGTCGAAGGCTGTGTTGTGCCGGTGCGACATCACCACACGCTAGCCAATAGCGGCGAGCCGGATGCGACGCTGCTTCTGATGCCGGCCTGGCATGAAACGCACCGGTCGGAACGCTACCTTGGCATCAAGATCGTTACCGTCTTTCCCGGCAACACGGTATACGGCATTCCCGGTTTGACCTCGACTTACATACTCTATGACGGCCGGACCGGGACGCAGCTTGCGCTACTTGACGGCAACACGATCACCACGCGCCGCACGGTAGCGGCATCGGCCCTTGCTGCGGACTATCTTGCCCGGCAGGACGCACGCCGTCTGCTGGTGATCGGAGCAGGCCGCGTCGCGAGCCTCATACCCGATGCCTACCGCGCCGTCCGGCCGATCGCGCATGTCGATGTTTGGGATATCGATCCCGCCAATGCGGAACGGCTGGCGCAGAACCTCCGGCAAAAGGGGCTCCAGGCCACTGCCGTCACGAATCTGGAAATCGCGGCGCGGCAAGCCGATATCGTCAGCGCAGCGACGCTGGCGACAGCACCGCTTATCCGGGGCGAATGGCTGCGGCCGGGCACCCATGTCGATCTGATCGGCGGCTTCACCCCGGCGATGCGCGAGGCCGATGACGAGGCTCTTCGACGCTCATCGGTCTACATCGACACTCACGAAGCCCTTCACGAAGCAGGCGATCTGGTTCAGCCGATCAGGGCCGGCGTCATTTCTACGGATGCGGTGCTTGCGACACTTGACGAGCTGTGTCGTCGGGATATTCCAGCACGGGCGTCCAACGATGAAATCACTCTCTACAAGGCAGTCGGAACGGCGTTGGCTGATCTTGCCGCCGCGACGATGGTGTATGAAGCCGCTTTGATCGCCGGCTGATTTCTTTTGGTCCGGGCGATCGCGAAAGATCGAATCCTGAATGTCGATCCGATTTAGGGAGCGAACCGCCACACCGTCGTCTTCTTGATTTCGCTGTCCTCAAGCGCACGCGTCACCGGCACCTCGTAAACCGCGCAGAATTCCAACCGGTCTCGCGGCAGATAACTGCGGCCGGGATCGCCGACCAGCACCAATTTGCAGTCGGCCGCCAGCGTCGCGAGCCAGGGAACGAGCGCAGCGGCGAAAGCGCTGTCGTAGAAGACGTCGCCGGCAAGCACGATATCCGCATCGACGGCCTGGCCGATCAGGTCGGCGCCGGTAAACCCGAGCGAAACGTGATTGACCTGCGCATTCAGCCGGACTGCGGCCTCCGCCCAGGGATCAATATCACAGGCCGTGACCTCAAGGGCGCCGGCCATGACGGCCGCAATGCCGACGAGGCCGGAGCCGCTGGCGAAATCCAGCACGCGCTTGCCGCGCACCATCTCAGGATGATCGAGGACGTAGCGCGCCAGTCCCTGGCCGCCCGCCCAGGCAAAAGCCCAGAAGGGCGGCGGCAGGCCGATCGCCTCCAGCTCCTCCTCCGTTTTCAGCCAGAGATCATGGGCTTCGCTTGCCAGATGCAGCGAAATCTCCGGCACATGCGGCGGCGCCGTCACGCTGGTATTGGCGCGGATGAAGGCCTCAGGATCGGTTTTCAACGCGGCGGATTGTCCAGCCCGCCCATGCGGCAGACTTCGGCCCATTCGTCATCCGTTACCGGCTGCACGGAAAGGCGCATGGAGGTGACGAGCGACATCTTGGCGAGTCTTTCGCTGGCCTTGACATCCTTCAGCGTCACCGGCTTCGGCATGTCCATGACGGCGCGAATGTGGACGCAATCCCACTTCGGGTCGCCCTTGGCGGTGGAATCAGGCTGCGACAGGGCGGAAACTTCGACAATCCCGACGATCTCCAGCCCGTCATTGGAATGATAGAAGAAGCCTTTGTCGCCGATCTGCATCGCCCGCATGTTGTTGCGCGCTAGATAATTGCGCACGCCGGTCCATTCCGTGCCCTTTTCGCCGGCAGCCTTCTGCTGCTCCCAGGACCAGGAGGCGGGTTCGGATTTGTAGAGCCAGTGCGCCATGCTCACGCCTCCGGCTTGTTGAAGACCCAGTTGTAGGCCTTCACCTCGACACTTTCGAACAGCCCGGCCTTGGCATAGGGATCGGCATCGGCAAGCGCCTGCGCCGCCTCCTTCGTCTCCGCTTCGACGATAATCAGGCTGCCGCAAGCTTTGCCCTCGTCATCGAGAAACGGGCCGGCGATCTTCAGCGTGCCCGCGGCATTCAGCCCGTTCAGATAGTCGAGATGCGTCGGACGTGTCTCCATGCGCACGTTCAAATGGCCCGGCTTGTCCTTGCAGAGAAGGGCGAAAAGCATGTCTGTCTCCTATTCGGTGGTGATTGGGCGCGTCATCAGTTGCTCGATCGCTTCTGCTATATCGAGCCTGCCGTCGATGATGGCGGAAACGGCGTCGGTGATCGGCATGCTGACCGCAAGTTCGGCGGCAAGCCGCGAGGCGACGGAGGCGGCAAGCGCGCCTTCCACCAGCGCGCCCTGCAGCGGATCGACCTTTTCGCCGCGCCCGAGCGCGATGCCGAAGCGCAGGTTTCGCGATTGATGGCTGGTTGCCGTCAGCACCAGATCGCCGAGACCGGAAAGCCCGCGCACCGTATCGGCCTGCCCGCCCTTGGCGACGACGAAGCGCGACATTTCCGCAAGCCCGCGCGCAATCAGCGCCGCACGGGCGGAATCGCCGATGCCGGCGCCTTCGACGATGCCGCAGGCAATCGCCAGCACATTCTTCAGCGCGCCGCCGAGCTGCACGCCGATGCGGTCGCTGGAGGCATAGAGCCGGAAGGTGCGACCGGATATCGCCTGGGCGAGCCGCTCGGCGACTTCCATATCCTCGGCCGCGATCGCCATTGCCGTCGGCAGCCCCTTGGCGATATCGGCGGCGAAACCCGGGCCGGAGAGCACGGCGATGGGATGGTCGGGCAGTTCCCGTTCCAGCACGTCCGTCAGAAGGTTGCCGGTCGCCCGCTCGATGCCCTTGGCGCAGGTGACGACGATGGCATCCTTGGAGAGATAGGGTCCGTACTGCCGCGCCGCATCGGCCTGCGCCTGCGACGGCATCGCAAAAAGCACGATGGAGGCGCCGGCGATCGCCTCCGCCTCGGCGGAAAATTCCAGCGTATCGGGCAAGTAAATACCGGGCAGCGCCGCATCATGCAGCCGTTCGGCCTTCAGATCTGAAATCAGCGACGGATCGCGCCCGACAAGCGTCACCGCGCTGCGGCCGGCAAGGGCGATGACGGCGGCCAGCGCCGTTCCAAAAGCCCCCGATCCGACGACGGCGATGTGTTCGCTCATGCCTTGGCCCCTCTTTTTCCGAAACCGATCAGCGTTTCCGCATTGGAATCGAGCGGCCAGCGCGAGCGCGGCTGGACGTCGAGCGGATCCGGCGCGGCACCGGTCGCCATGCGCTCCAGCCCCGCCCAGGCGATCATCACCGCATTGTCGGTGCAGAGGCTGAGTGGCGGCGCGATGAAGCGGAAGCCGTTCTTGTCGCAAAGCGCCTGCAATGTGGCGCGCAATTCGAGATTGGCGGCCACACCACCGGCAACGACCAGCGCCGGCTTCTCACCGGTCGATGGGCCGGTCGCCTCTGGAAATTCCGTCTTGAACCGCTGCAGGCCGCGGCCGATGCGGTCCTTCAGCGTGCGCGAAATCGCCTTCTGGAACGAGGCGCAGATATCCGCAACGTCCTGATCGCTGAGCGGCGCGATATCCTGTGCCGCCTGCCGCACCGCCGTCTTCAGGCCGGAGAAGGAGAAATCGAGCCGCGCCTCGCCGACCAGCGGCCGCGGAAAAGCGAAGCGATCGGGATTGCCGTCCCGCGCCATCCGTTCCACCGCCGGGCCGCCCGGATAGGGCAGGCCGAGCAGCTTTGCCGTCTTGTCGAAGGCCTCGCCGAGCGCATCGTCGATCGTCGTACCCCAGCGCTCATACTCTCCGACGCCGCGCACCAGGATGAGCTGGGTATGGCCGCCGGAGACGAGCAGCATCAGATAGGGAAAGGAAAGCCCGTCCGTCAGCCGCGCCGTCAGCGCATGGCCCTCGAGATGGTTGACCGCATAGAGCGGCTTGCCTGCGGCCTTGGCGATCGCCTTGCCGGTCATCAACCCCACTAGCAGCCCGCCGATCAGCCCCGGCCCCGATGTGGCGGCGATGGCGTCGACATCATCAAGCGACACATTGGCGCGCTTCAGCGCCTCCTCGATCAGCTCGTCCAGCGCCTCGACATGGGCGCGCGCGGCGATCTCCGGCACCACGCCGCCATAGGCGCTATGCTCATCGAGCTGGGAAAGCACCACGTCGGAGAGTATCCTGGAATGCCCTTCCGCATCGCGCTCGACGACCGCCGCGGCGGTCTCGTCGCAGCTCGTTTCGATGCCAAGGATACGCAGAAAGGGAACCATGAGGCCTGTTCGTTGATTGCGATGGGATGGAAACCCGTTTACGAGAACTCCGGTAACAACGGAACTGAGCGGATGCAAACAAAACCTTTCCGGATCGGCACGCGGGGCAGCCCGCTGGCGCTTGCCCAGGCGCATGAGGCCCGCGACAGGCTGATGGCGGCGCATCATCTGCCTGAGCAGATGTTCGAGATCGTCGTGCTGACGACCAAGGGCGACCGCATCACCGACCGCTCGCTTTCCGAGATCGGCGGCAAGGGCCTGTTCACCGAGGAACTCGAACAGCAGCTTGTGTCAGGCGAGCTGGATTTCGCCGTGCACTCCGCCAAGGACATGCCGACCCACCTGCCGGACGGCCTTCATCTCTCCGCCTATCTGCCGCGCGAAGATATCCGCGACGCCGTCATCGGCCGCACCGCGCCCAAACTGATCGACCTGCCGCATGGCGCCACCGTCGGCTCCTCGTCGCTGCGCCGCCAGGCGCTGATCCGCCGCATGCGGCCCGACATCAATGTCGTGACCTTCCGCGGCCTCGTGGAAACGCGCCTGCGCAAGCTCGAAGAGGGCGAGGTCGACGCGACGCTCTTGGCGCTTGCCGGCCTGAAACGGCTGGGGAAGGTCGAGGTTCTCACAGATATCCTCGATCCCGACAATTTTCCGCCGGCGCCGGCGCAGGGGGCGATCTGTATCGAAAGCCGCATCGGCGACATCAGGATCGACGATCTGCTGGCGCCGGTCAACGATGCCGCGACCTTCGACACTGTCTCCTGCGAACGCGCCTTCCTCGCCGCCCTCGACGGCTCCTGCCGCACGCCGATCGGCGGTTATGCCGTCTGCGAAGGCGACCTGATCCGCTTCTCCGGCCTGATCATTACGCCGGACGGCCGCAGCCAGCATGCGGTGACGACCGACGGCCACCGCCGCGATGCGGCAGCCCTCGGCACCCGCGCCGGCCAGGACGTGCGCGCAAGAGCCGGCAGCGCCTTCTTCGACGACTGGCACTGACGCGGCCATGCGCGTGCTCGTCACCCGCCCCGCGCATTCGGCTGAGAAAACCGCACAACGGTTGCGCGATATGGGCCACGAGCCGCTGCTGCTGCCACTGCGCCGGCCGGTGCATGACAGCGCCGCCGCCGCACGTGCGCTTGCAGCCAGCAGCGGCCCGATCGCCGTGACCAGCGCCGAAGCCGTCAGGGTGTTTTCCGCTCTCGGTGAGCAACTTCATCCGCATTTTGCCCGGCCGCTTTTCGCGGTCGGGGAGGCGACAGCCGAAGAAGCCAAAAGCCTCGGCTTCCGATCGGTTTTCTCATCCTCGGGCAATGGCGGCGATCTCGCCGATCTCGTTGCCGCGCGGGCCGCAGAGGATTTGCTCTACCTTGCCGGCACGCCGCGTGCGGAAACGTTCGAAGGAAGATTGCGTGAGCTCGGCATTCGCTTTTCCGTCGCTGAATGTTATCGCATGCAGCCGGTTGCCCCCGGCCCGGCCGAGATCGAAGCGATTTTTGCCGGCGGGCGGCTGGACGCGGTTCTCTTCTACTCCCGGCAGACGGCCGAGGATTTTTTCGGCGCGACGGAACTCGGCTCGGCGCTGCCGGAGGAAAGCGGAATCCGCCTTCTCTGCCTCAGCGAGGCGGTCGCGCAAGCCATTCCGGCGGCGCTGAAAAAAAATGCGGCGATTGCGCCGATGCCGGATGAGAAAAGTCTTTTGTCGCTGCTTTGAATGCTTTAGCCGCCCAAATTTGATCTAACCTCTTCCCTTAATTGGCATCACTGTCTAGTTTCGTTGCAATGCAGGATAAAGAGGATCTCATGGTATCGGGAAACCCGCCACGCCATTCGAAGAGCGCCGACGAGCCGGTCACGATCGACCTCGAAGCACAGGATTTCGCCTCTGCAGCCGATACCGAAAAGCCGGTCGAGAATGATGTCGGCGATGCCGACAACAGCCCCGCCGATGCCGGCGTGACATCAGAAACCGAGACTGCGCCGCAGATCGAAGAGGAACGGGTCGAGCCGGACAAAGCCGAAGACGAGGACCAGCCCGGAACGGATGCGCGCGAGGAGCAGCCCGCCCCCGAGCCTGCCTTCACGCCTCCTCCCGAACAGCCGCGCCGTGCCGGCACCTCCGGTCTCATCGCCGCCGGCATCTTCGGCGGCCTCGTGGCGCTGCTTGGCGCCGGCGCCATTCAATATGCCGGCTATCTCCCGGGTTCCTCAGCGCCGCAGACGACATCGTCTGACATCGCCGATCTGTCCGGCGAGATCGATGGCCTGAAACAGACTGTCGCCAATCTTGCCGCCAATCCGGCGAGCGCGGATGACGGTGCGCTTGAAAAGCGCATCGCCGCGCTGGAAGCGACGGCCAAGGCGCCCGCAGCCGCCGCACCGGCCGATTCGGCAAATGTCGAGGCACTCAACCAGAAGATTGCCGAGCTGACCGGTCAGGTCGACCAGCTGCGCGCGACACTCGCCCAGTCTTCCGAGCAGCAGACGACGAGCGGCGCCGATATCGCCAAGCGTCTCGACGAGGCTGAGAAGAAACTGAACGCGCCGCGCGAGGATGTCGCCGTCGCCCGGGCGATCGCGGCGGCCGCTCTCAAGGCGGCGATCGATCGCGGCGGGCCGTTCCTGGCCGAACTCGATACTTTCGCCGGCGTCGCACCCGACGATCCGGCTGTCGCCGACCTCCGCGCCTTTGCCGAAACCGGCATTCCATCGCGCGCCGAACTCATGCGTCAGGTTCCCGATGTCGCCACCGCGATCGTCGAAGCCGTCAACCAGCCGGATCCGAACGAGAGCTGGTCGGACCGGCTAATGTCGAGCGCCAAGTCGCTGGTGTCAGTCCGCCCCGTCGGCAATATCGAGGGCGACAGCGTCGAAGCCATCGCCGCCCGCATGGAGGACAAGGTGAAGAGCGGTGATCTGCCCGGCGCTTCCGCCGAATGGAACAGCCTGCCGGCTCCCGGTAAGCAGGCTTCCGCCGCCTTCAAGCAATCGCTCGAAGCGCGTATCCGCGTCGAGGAACTGGTCGGCGGGGCGCTGTCGAAAGCGGTGTCCGGCACCGGCAAGGAGGGATGAGACCATGCTGATCCGCCTTGTCGCCTTCGCCCTCTTCGTGCTGCTTCTCGCCTATGGCTTCTCCTGGCTCGCCGATCGTCCCGGCGACCTCTCGCTGATCTGGGAAGGCCAGATCTACCAGACGAAGCTGATCGTCGCCGCCAGCGCGATCATCGCTCTCGTTGCCGCCGTGATGATCGTCTGGTGGTTCATCCGGCTGATCTGGACCTCGCCGCATTCGGTGACGCGTTATTTCCGCGCCCGCAAGCGCGACCGCGGTTATCAGGCGCTGTCGACCGGCCTGATCGCCGCCGGCGCCGGCAACGCGCTGCTCGCCCGCAAGATGGCCGCCCGCTCGCGCGGCCTCATCCGCGCCGATCAGGAGCCACTGATCAACCTGCTCGAGGCCCAGGCCGCCCTGATCGAAGGCCGCCATGACGAGGCGCGCGCCAAGTTCGAGGCCATGGCCAACGATCCCGAGACACGCGAACTCGGCCTGCGCGGCCTTTATCTGGAGGCCCGCCGCCTCGGCGCCAACGAGGCCGCCCGCCAATATGCCGAGAAAGCCGCCGACACCGCGCCCTATCTGCCCTGGGCCGCGCAGGCGACGCTCGAATACCGCAGCCAGGCCGGCCGCTGGGACGATGCGATCCGCCTGCTCGAACAGCAGAAGGCCGCCCGCGTCGTCGAAAAGGCCGACGCCAACCGTCTGCATGCCGTCCTCCTGACGGCGCGCGCCGGCGAGAAGCTGGAAGGCAACCCGACGGGTGCCCGCGACGACGCGCAACAGGCGCTGAAGCTTGCCGCCGATTTCATTCCGGCCGCCCTCATTGCCGCAAAGGCGCTGTTTCGCGAAGGCGGCGTGCGCAAGGCCGCCTCGATCCTCGAACAGGCATGGAAATCGGCACCGCATCCCGAGATCGGCCAGGCCTATGTCAGGGCCCGCAGCGGCGACTCCACCCTCGACCGGCTGAAGCGCGCCGAACGGCTGGAAGGACTGCGGCCGAACAATGTTGAATCCCTTCTCGTCGTCGCCCAGGCCGCGCTCGACGCGCAGGAATTCGCCAAGGCCCGCACCAAGGCGGAAGCCGCAGCCCGCATGCAGCCGCGCGAGGCCGCTTTCCTGCTTTTGGCCGACATCGAGGAAGCCGAGACCGGAGACCAGGGCCGCGTGCGCCACTGGCTGGCCCAGGCGCTGAAAGCCCCGCGTGATCCGGCCTGGGTGGCGGACGGTTTCGTGTCGGACAAATGGCTGCCGGTATCGCCGGTGACCGGCCGCCTCGACGCCTTCGAATGGAAGGCGCCCTTCGGCCAGATCGAGGGGCCGCTCGAAGACGGCTCGGTGCCGCCCTCGATCGAAACCGCTTTGAAGACATTGCCGCCGCTGCGCGACATCAGGCCGGAAAGCCCGGTCAACGACCATCGGATCATCGAACTGGAACGCGCCGCGACGATCGCCGAGGCTGTGCGCCCGACGCCGGCCCCGGCAAAACCGAAGCCCGTCGAACCCGTCAGCGATAAAGCGCCGGCACCGAGCGAAGCGAAACCTTTCTTTGGCGGCCGGCCGGATGATCCCGGCGTTCGCGATACCAGGGTGGAACCGGAACCCAAGACACGGCTCCGCCTTTTCTGAAATGGAACGAAAACCGCATGTTCGAACGCTTTCAGGCATTCTTCCAGAAGCTTACCGCCGACCACCCGAAAAAAGGTTTCGCCCCTGATGATCCACGCATCACGGTGGCGGCGCTCTGCATGCAGGTCATGGAGGCCGACGGTCAGATCAAGGCCAGCGAGAAGAAACGGCTGCGCAAGCTCTTGAAGGAGCAATATGCGCTCGACGGCAAGCAGCTCGATGCCCTGATGGCCGCCGGCCTCGAGGCCGAAAGCACCGCCGTTGATTATTATCGCTTCACCGCCGACCTGAAGCGCCATCTCAACACCGAGCAGCGGCTGGAGCTGATCGGCATTCTCTGGGACATCGTCTATGCCGATGGCGAACGCAGCGAGATGGAAGACCATGTGATCTGGCGGATCGCCGATCTGCTCGGTGTCTCCTCGCGCGAGCGCATCCAGAAGCGGCAGGAGGCCGCCGCCAGGGTGACGGATGTTCGGGTTGCGCAAGATGACAGCGACTGAGCAAAAGCCGAACCGCGACGGGCGCCCGATCCTCGTCGTCCTGCATCAGGAACGGTCGAGCCCCGGCCGTGTCGGCCAATTGCTCGTCGAAAAGGGCTACCGCCTCGATATCCGCCGCCCGGTTCTTGGCGAGCCGCTGCCTGCGACGCTCGAAGAGCATGCCGGCGCCGTCGTCTTCGGCGGGCCGATGAGTGCCAATGATCCCGAGGACTTCGTCAAGAAGGAGATCGGCTGGATCGATGTGCCGCTGCGGGAAAAACGCCCCTATCTCGGCATCTGCCTCGGCGCGCAGATGCTGGTGCGTCACCTCGGCGGCAAGGTGCAGCCGAATGCCGACGGCTCGACGGAGATCGGATGGTATCCATTAAGGCCGACAGAGCGGGGCCGCCTGCTGATGCATTGGCCGAAGATGGTCTATCATTTCCACCGCGAAGGCTTCGAGCTGCCGCACGGCGCCGAGCTGCTCGCTGAAGGCGACGCCTATCCGAACCAGGCCTTCCGCTATGACGGCAACGCCTGGGGCCTGCAGTTCCATGCCGAACTGACCCGGGTGATGATGCATCGCTGGGTGGTGCACGGCGCGCACCGCTTCATCCTGCCGAACGCCCAGCAGGGGCGCGAACACCTTGAAGGCCGCATGCTGTTCGACGCGCCGCTGAAAGCCTGGCTGACCGAATTCCTCGATATCGTCTTCGAAGGCAAGACGGCGAAAGCCGCCTCCCCGATCACACTTCCCGCATAGAGGGCTGCGTATCCGGGAGCACGCGTTATCTCACGTGCTGGGCGCGTCGAGCGTATCGATCCGCCGCAATTTGGGGAAACTCGAAGCCCAGATCGCCGCGACCGCCAAAGTCCCGATTCCGCCGATAACGACCGCCGGCACCGCGCCGAAGATCGATGCCATCGTGCCCGCCCTGAACTCGCCGAGTTCGTTCGAAGCGCCGACGAACACCATGTTGACCGCATTGACGCGGCCGCGCAGCTGATCCGGCGTCCAGAGCGCAATCAGGCTTTCACGCACATAGACCGACACCATGTCGGCCGCCCCCATCAGCGCCAGCGCCGCGATCGAGACTTCGGTGTTGGTCGACATGCCGAAGATGATTGTTCCCAGACCGAACAGCGCAACGCCTGTGAACATGTAGATGCCGGCGCGGTGCTTCAGCGGATAGGCGGCGAGGAAGATCGCCATGACGATGGCGCCGAGCCCCGGTGCGGCGCGCAGCAGGCCGAGCCCCCACGGACCGAGCGTCAGGATATCGCGGGCGAAGATCGGCATCAGTGCGGTCGCGCCGCCGAGCAGCACGGCGAAGAGATCGAGCGAGATCGCCCCGAGCACCACTCTCTCGGCACGGATGAAACTGAAGCCGCCGAGGATCATCGCCCAGCTCTTGGCCTCGCCCGTCGTCTTCTGCTCCGGTTTCGGGATCATGTAGAGAAGAGCCGCGCCAAGCACGGAAAAGATCACCGCCACCATATAGGCCGTTGTCGCGCTGACGCCGTAGAGCAGACCGCCGATCACCGGGCCGGTGATCGCGGCGAGCTGCCAGGACGACGAATTCCAGGCGATCGCATTGGAAAGATCCTGCTCCGGCACCAAATTGGGCGCCAGCGACTGCACCGCCGGCGACATGAAGGCGCGCTCGATGCCGAAGATCAGAAGCACGGCGAAAACCGGCAGCGGCGTGAAGGTCCCCATGACAGTCATGACCAGCAGCGCCAGCGTGCAGAGCGCGCTGACCAGCGAGCAGAGTGCCGCGATCGCCCGGCGATTGTACCGGTCGGCCACCGAACCGGTGACCAGCATGAGCAGCAGCGACGGCAGGAACTGCACGAGACCGATCAGGCCGAGATAGATCGCCTTGCCCGTCTGGTCGTACATCTGCCATCCCACGGCGACGCTGACGATCTGCTGCGAAAAGGACAGCAGGAAGCGCGCAAAGAAGAACCGTGTGTAGGACGAGTGCCGGAACGCGGCAAAACGGTCTCCGGTGGGCGAAAACGACATTGGGTGTTTTCCGAGGAGACGGGCGCCGGAAATGCTGCAAGGCCGCCCGTTAAACATGATTCACCGCGCGTTCCCACACGGCACTTGCTCGTTTAGTCGCCAATGTCTACATGTCTGTCAACAACGAATTGGAGAAGACGATGTTTGCGCTGTTTCAAACCATTGATTTGGCTTTGAATATTTACACCTGGATCCTGATTGCCAGTGCCATTTTTTCCTGGCTCTATGCCTTTAACGTCATCAACTCCAGCAATCAGTTCGTCAATTCGGTCGGCACATTCCTTTATAACGTCACCGAACCGGTGCTGAAGCCGATCCGCAGCCGGTTGCCGAACCTTGGCGGCATCGACATTTCGCCGATCATCCTGCTGCTGATTATCTTCTTCCTGCGCACCTTGCTTTGGACAACGCTCTATCCGCTGGTCGCTTGAGTCGTCCCTGGAAGCAATTCGACGATCATCTCCGCCTAGCCGTCCGGCTGACGCCGAATGGCGGGCGTGACGCGATCGACGGCATCGAGGCCGACGGCGAGGGCGAGACTTTCCTGAAGGCGCGCGTCACCTCGGTCCCGGAAAAGGGCAAGGCCAACAAGGCCTTGATCCTTCTGGTCGCCCAATCGCTGCGCATCCCCAAATCCAGCATCAGCCTCGTCTCCGGCGACACCGCGCGTAAAAAAATCCTCCGGATCGACGGCGACCCGGAGGATTTGGCAAAAAAGCTCGAAACGCTTTTAGGCTGAATGATCAGCCTTTGGTCTTCTTGGCGCGCTCGACGGCTTCGAGGATAAGCTGGCCGGCTTCCTTGGAATCGCCCCAGCCGAAGATCTTCACCCACTTGCCGGGCTCCAAATCCTTGTAGTGCTCGAAGAAGTGCTCGATCTGCTTCAGGGTGATCTCGGGAAGATCGGTATAGTCCTTCACCTTCTCATAGCGCAGCGTCAGCTTCGGCGACGGCACGGCGATGATCTTCTCGTCCTTGCCGGAATTGTCTTCCATCTTCAGGACGCCGATCGGGCGCACATTGATGACGCAGCCCGGAACCAGCGGGCGGGTGCTGGCGATCAGCACGTCGATCGGGTCGCCATCCTCAGACAGCGTGTGCGGCACGAAACCATAATTGCCCGGATAGGTCATCGGCGTGTAGAGGAAACGATCGACGACCAGCGTGCCGGCTTCCTTGTCCATTTCATACTTGATGGGATGGCCGCCGACAGGAACCTCGACGATAACGTTGACGTCCTCAGGTGGATTATTACCGATGGAAATGGCGTCGATGCGCATAGGAACTCCCGCGAGGTTGAATTGCTCGCAGCCAGATAATCAGTTTCATGCGGCAACGCAACATTTGACATCACCAATGCGTGATGGCACCGGCGCAAACAGGTCGAAACGTTCGAAGAGAGACGGGCGATTACCGGCCAGGCCGGTCAGTTCCAGATGAAACCGATTTTCTTCAGCTGCTTGTGGTCGAAATTTTCCATGCCTTCACAGAAATCGACACCGCCGTGGTGGCGGTAGAAGCGGCCGGCGTTCTCGTTTTCCTCGAGGCACCAGACGACCAGCCCGTTGCAGCCGAGTGACTTCAGCAGCCGGCGCGCCTCGCCGAACAGCATCCGGCCGAGACCGATGCCCTGATATTCCGGCCGAAGATAGAGCTCGTAGATTTCGCCTTCCTGCGGTAAAGCCCGGGCGCGGTTGAGGCCGAGCGTCGCATAGCCGGCAACCGTTCCGGCGACATCGAGAACCAACAGAGTCGCCGGTCCGCGCGTCGCCTTGCGCCACCAGTTTTCACCGCGCCGCTCGATCATCTGCGTCAAGGCGCGATGCGGAATGATGCCTGCGTAAGTGTGCTGCCAGGCAAGCCTGTGCGTTTCCGATATGGCTCGGGCATCGTGCGGTTCGGCCCGCCGAACATCGATCGACAACGTCTTCATAACGTTTACTCTGGTCCCGCCGAAGGCAATTAACCATATGCAGCCAGCGCATCGTGATCGATTGCCCACAGACTTGATATGTGGACGACAGATAAAATTTAACGCTTTTTTAACGATTGTCACAAGTCGGAATCAGCGCGGCGCACAATAAAAAACCCCGGCACCAAGGCCGGGGTCTCAAGGCATATTTCGAAAGCTTTTAGAGAGCCGCTTTCGACTTTTCGAAACGCTTGCGATCGTTTGCGTCGAGATACATCTTGCGCAGACGAATATTCTTCGGCGTCACTTCCATCAGTTCGTCTTCCTGGATCCAGGAAAGCGCACGATCGAGCGTCATGCGGATCGGCGGCGTCAGCTTGACGGCTTCGTCCTTACCGGCGGCGCGGATGTTGGTGAGCTGCTTGCCCTTCAGGACATTCACTTCCAGGTCGTTGTCGCGCGTATGGATGCCGATGATCATGCCGGCATAGACCTTTTCACCCGGCTCGATGATCATCGGGCCGCGGTCTTCCAGGTTGAACATCGCATAGGCGACGGCTTCGCCGGCAGCATTGGCGAGCAGCACGCCGTTGACGCGGCCACCAATCACACCCTTGTAGGGCTGGTAGTCGTGGAACAGGCGGTTCATGATCGCCGTGCCGCGCGTATCCGTCAGCAGCTCCGACTGGTAGCCGATCAGGCCACGGGTCGGTGCGTAGAAACGCAGGCGAAGACGGTTGCCACCCGACGGACGCAGCTCGACCATTTCGGCCTTGCGCTCCGACATCTTCTGGACGACGACACCGGAATGTTCTTCGTCGACGTCGACGACGACTTCTTCGATCGGCTCCAGAAGCTGGCCGCTTTCATCCTTGTGCATCACGACGCGCGGACGCGACACAGCAAGCTCGAAGCCTTCGCGGCGCATGGTTTCGATCAGAACGGCGAGCTGAAGTTCGCCGCGGCCGGACACGTAGAACGAATCCTTGCCTTCGGCTTCTTCGATCTTCAGGGCGACGTTGCCTTCCGCTTCCTTGAACAGACGGTCGCGGATGACGCGCGAGGTCACCTTGTCGCCTTCGGTACCCGCCAGCGGGCTGTCGTTGACGATGAAGGACATGGTAACCGTCGGCGGGTCGATCGGCTGCGCCTTCATGGCTTCAGAGACGGACGGATCGCAGAAGGTGTCGGCGACGGTCCCCTTGGAGAGGCCGGCGATTGCGACGATGTCGCCCGCATGCGCTTCGTCGATCGCCGTGCGCTCGATGCCGCGGAAGGCGAGAATCTTGGAGATTCGGCCGGTTTCGATCAGCTTGCCGTCCTGGCCGAGAACCTTGACGGCCTGGTTCGGCTTGATCGAGCCGGATGCGATGCGGCCGGTGATGATACGGCCGAGGAAGGGGTTGGCTTCGAGGATCGTGCCGATCATGCGGAACGGGCCTTCTTCGACCGTCGGCTCCGGAACATGCTTGAGCACCAGGTCGAGAAGCGGCGCAAGGCCCTCATCCTTCGGCCCTTCCGGGTTGACGTTCATCCAGCCGTCGCGGCCTGAACCGTAGAGGATCGGGAAGTCGAGCTGCTCGTCGGTCGCGTCGAGATTGGCGAAAAGATCGAAGACTTCGTTGATGACTTCTTCGTGGCGGCCGTCCGGACGGTCGATCTTGTTGATCGCGACGATCGGGCGGAGGCCGACCTTCAGCGCCTTGGAGACGACGAACTTGGTCTGCGGCATCGGACCTTCGGAGGAATCGACGAGAACGATCGCGCCATCCACCATCGAGAGAATACGCTCGACCTCACCGCCGAAGTCGGCGTGGCCGGGAGTATCGACGATGTTGATGCGGACACCTTTCCACTCGACCGAGGTCGCCTTGGCGAGAATGGTGATGCCGCGTTCTTTTTCGAGATCGTTCGAGTCCATCACGCGTTCGGCTACGCGCTGATTTTCGCGGAACGAGCCGGACTGCTTGAGAAGCTCATCCACCAGGGTCGTCTTGCCATGGTCAACGTGCGCGATGATCGCGATATTGCGAAGTGCCATATGTGAAATCTCTGAGGCTGCGGCGCACGCTCTTGAGGACGCGCCTATTGGTTTGGGGCGTCCATACAGTTTTTTTTGCGTTTGCGAAAGAGGGGAACGCGCAAAAGCTGCGGCATGGCTGCCGCCATGCCGCATCGAAGCGTGTCATCAAATTGTCTTAGGCGTCGCTGCCTGTCAATTCCTCGAAGGTCGAAAGTCCCTTTTTGACCAGCATCGCATCCGGGCTCGGCAGCTTGCCGCGGAAGGCCTTGTAGGCATCTTCCGGATCGACCGAGCCGCCGACGGAATAGATGTTTTCCTTGAGCTTGCGCGCCATCTCGCCGTTGAAGGCGTCTCCCGTCTCCTCGAAGGCGGCAAAGGCGTCGGCATCGAGCACCTCCGACCACATGTAGGAGTAATAGCCGGCCGAATAGCCGCCGGAAAAGATGTGCTGGAAGTGCGGCGTCGCGTGGCGCATGACGATCGATTTCGGCATGCCGATCTCGGCCAGCACCTCCGCCTGCACCGCCATCGGATCCGCAACCGCTTCCCGCGTGTGAAACGCCATATCAACAAGCGCCGACGAGGTGAACTCGACGGTGTTGAAGCCGGCATTGAAGGTGCGCGCCGCCAGCACCTTGTCGAGCAGCGCCTGCGGCATCGGCTCGCCGGTTTCGACATGCACGGCATAACGCTTCAGAATAGCGGGCACCGTCAGCCAGTGTTCGTAGAGCTGCGACGGCAGCTCGACGAAATCGCGCGAGACGCCAGTGCCGGAGACGGAAGGGTAGGTGACATTCGACAGCATGCCGTGCAGCGCGTGGCCGAATTCGTGGAACAGCGTGCGGGCATCATCGAGCGACAGCAGCGCCGGCTTGCCCTCGGCCGGTTTGGCGAAGTTGCAGATATTATAGATGATCGGCAGCTCGCCATGGCGGCCCGTCTTCAGTTCGAGCTTGTGCTGCGATTGCAGCGAGCTCATCCAGGCGCCGGATCGTTTCGAGCCGCGGGCGAAATAATCGCCGAGGAACAGCGCGACCAACCGGTCTTCGCGGTCCCGGATTTCAAAGACCCGGACATCCGGGTGATAGGCGGCCACGCCCTTCTTCTCGACGGCGCGGATACCGAACAGCCGCCCGGCCACGTCGAAGCAGGCCTCGATGATCTTCTCCAGCTGCAGATAGGGCTTGAGCTCGGCCTCGGAGAAATCGAATTTCCGCGCCCGGATCTTTTCGGCGTAGTGGCGCCAGTCCCAGGGCATCACCTCGTGGTTACGCCCCTCCTCGGCGATCAGCGCTGATATATCGACCTCCTCCTCGCCGGCGCGTTTCACCGCCCGCGCCCAGACGGCCTTGAGCAGATCGTTCACCGCCTCGGCGGTCTTCGCCATCGTGTTGTCGAGCTTCAGCTCGGCGAAATTGCCGTAACCGAGCAGGCTCGCCACTTGATGGCGCAGCGCCAGCGTCTGGCCGATGACGGCGCGATTATCCGTCTCGCCGTCATTTTCGCCGCGCGCCACCCACGCCTTGAAAGCCTGCTCGCGCAGATCGCGGCGCTCCGAAAAGGTCAGGAACGGCTCGATGATCGAGCGCGACAGCGTCACCGCATATTTGTCCTCGTCGCCGCGTTCGCGCGCAGCCGCCGCCATTGCGTCGCGCAGAAATTCCGGCAGCCCGTCGAGCTCGGCTCCGTCGGAAAGCGTAAGCGCCCAGGCCTTCTCGTCGGCCAGCACGTTCTGGCCGAATTGCGTGGCGAGGCCGGCAAGCTTTTCATTGATCCCGGCGAGCTTCTCCTGCTCGGCCTTCCCGAGCTTGGCGCCCGATTTGACGAAGCCTTTCCAGTGGCGCTCCAGCACGCGTGTCTGTTCGAGCGTCAGGCCGAGGCTCTCGCGTTTTTCCCAGAGCGTATCGATGCGGGCAAAAAGCGCGGCATTCATGCCGATCTTCGAATAATGGCGCGACATCTTCGGCGAGATTTCCCGCTCCAGCGCCTGGATCACATCATTGGTATGCGCGCCGGCCTTGTTCCAGAACAGCGCCGAAACGCGCGACAGCGCATCGCCGGCAATCTCCAGCGCCGTGACCGTATTGTCGAATGTCGGCGCCTCCCCGTTTCCGGCGATCTCGTCGATCTCCCTTTCATGGGCGGCAAGCGCCGCTTCGAAGGCGGCGGCAAAATCGCCATCATCGAGAGCATCGAAACGTGGCAGGCCGTGAAGACCGTCCCAGTTGACCAGCGCCGGATTGAAATCACGGGGAGAAGACATCGGAGAAATTCCTTTTTGGCATGCAGGTGGATCGTCAATATAGGAGAGCCGCCCTGGAATTGGTATGTTGCAGGCAAACGCCTTTCGCCCCACCCGCCAAATCTGGTGGACAAAAATTGACGCGCGAGAATTAACCATTTGTTAACGATTGACGCGAATCACGCGCAAGCGCTAGTTTCCCCATATTCTTCCTGTAAGGGGACATGCGCCATGGAAATTTTTTCTGTGCGGTCTTCTCAGAGTTTGCTATTTAAAAACAATCCCAATAACGCAAAAGCTTCGAAGACCTCTGATATTGAAATCGAGACCAGAGCTCCGGCCCCGGCCTCGTTCCAGATCGAAGACGATAGTGACGAAGGGCCGGATTTCACCGCGGTCAGCCCTGGTGAATTGCGCAATTACGCGCGTCAGGGTTTCGACAGCGGCCTGATCGATCAGAGCACCTACGCTGCGATCTCCGAGCCGCTGCCGATGCACGCCATCGATCCGCTCGGCAACGTCATCGATCTCTCCAGCGTCACCGACGGCACCAGCTTCAATTTTCTCGATTATTACAAAAATCAGCTGCAGATCGCCACGTCGATCGGCGATCCCGATGAGGTCCAGACGCTGAAATCGATCGTCAATTTCCTGGATAGCTAGCTAAATTACGCCTTGCGCCAGCCGATGAGGCCAGGCGTTGCGTGCCAGAGTGCCTGGACGGCAAAACCCATGAAGAGGACGCCGGAGCAGCGCACGATCAGCCGCTCATGCGCGCGATAGAAGCGACGAACCGCGCCGGCGCCGATGACGCCGATCAGGATGATGTCGGCCGTCACGAAACCGACGAAGGACACGCCGAGGAGCATCGGCAGCGCCTCGAAATCAAGCGCCCCGGCCGAGCCCGCGACCAGCGCGGTGAAGGTGGCGAGCGCCACCGGATAGCCCTTCGGATTGGTAACGCCGAAGATCAGCCCGCGGCGAAACGGCCGCTCGACCACCATGAGAGCCTGTCCCGCCGCTTTCGGCTTGGCATTGACCGCGCTCCAGCCGATCCAGGCGAGATAGAAACCGCAGGCAAGCCCGAGCAGATCGAAGACGAAGGTCCCGATCGTCTTCGCGCCGACGATCGCGATCAACGCCAGCGACGACCAGATGAGATCCCCGACCAGATGCCCCATCATGAACAAAGCGCCGGCCTTGCGGCCCTGCCCGGCGCCGATGCCGAGCAACTGCAGGAAGGCGGGTCCGGGGATGAGCACGTAGAAGAGCGCCGCTAGGAAAGCGCCGAAGACCAGGGACTGCGTCATGGAAATGCTCCGGAGGATGATTTGGCAGAGTAAGCGATGGCAGGCACCCGTCAAGGGCTGTGAGAAAACGGGATCAAGCAGCAAACGCCATTGCCAGCAGCTTCCGGCTCAACGCGGAGGTCTCTCATTCGCCCCTACATAGAATAGACCTCTAAGGATGCGCGCTGTCGATCGCCGGTACGGTGAACTTCACGACCTCTCCGCCCAGCACTTCGTGTTCCGGCGTGGCGATTTCGATGAACACCTTGTGTTCGCCAGTCGGCAGGCCGGTCAGGACGATAGCGCCGGTACCGCCGGCATCGGCCCAGCGCCAAGGCAGGTCGTCAATGCTGACATGAAGGTGACCGGCCCTCGGCGAGACGTCGCTGGCGCTGGCGCCGAAGATTGGCAGGATGCGGAAGTTTTCGGTTCGATAGGGAATGATGGCCACCGCTCTCTTCGCGAGCGGTCCCGGAAGCGGCTGATCCACGAAGAGCTTGGGCGCAGGCTCGTTCTGGATGGGAAGAAACTGCGTGGCTGCTTGATGCGGCGTTTGCGCATGGATGGGTGTGCCGGCGGCAAGCAGTAAAACTGCCGTTGCGAGGGCTCTTGCGATCGTGGTCATGACAAAATCCTTTGGTAGCCGCGCCGGAGATCACCGACAGATGTCGGGACGCCGGCGCGATGTTGGGTTGGAGGGCGCTTCGGGGCCCGATCAAGCGACGTTGAGTTCGACGGCAAGGTTGCCGCGAGTGGCCTTGGAATAAGGGCAGAGCTGGTGAGCACGCTCGACCAGGGACTTGGCGAGGACCGCCTCCATACCCGGCAGCTTCGCATTCAGCCGCGCCTGCAGCACATAGCCGTCGTCGCTCGAGACCAGGTCGATCTCGGCATCGATGGCGGCGTCGGCGGGCACACGGAGCTGGCGCTCGGCAGCAGCCCTTCCGATCGCGCCGAGGAAACAGGCGGACCAGCCCGCAGCGAAGAGCTGCTCGGGATTGGTGCCCCGGCCCGAGGAACCGGGCGGGGATAGTTTCACATCGAGGCGCCCATCGGAACTGCGAGACGCACCGTCACGGCCGCCGATGGTGTTGGTGGTGCCGGTGTAGATCACTGTCGACATTCAGATACTCCTTGTTGGCCTGGTGGACGCCGCCCTGGATCAAGGTTTGGGCTGCGATGACGGGAAGATGAGCTCCGCAAGTCCGGTCCGGTAGCGAGCAGAAACGAGAGTGAGCCTCTCGTTTTCGATCAGCCGCGCTGCAGGGAAGCGAGAAGCGGGATCGCTGTTCACGATGTCGAAAAGCAGCGTGTTATCGCACCGAATGCGTCAGTGACGAGAGCCTAAGGCGCACGCTCGCGACACGACGGTTTGTCCTTTCACGATCTGTGGAACGGTTCCCCGGCCGTTGAGAATTTGCAGGATTCAAGAGGCTGCCTCTCGGCTTCTCTCGCTACCGCCGGCGCCGGAATTGCGCGACCTTCAAAACGCTAATCGGGGATCGTAACCATTGAAGCGATCCCGCTTTCACATCCAGCCGGGAGACCGACATGAACACGGATTTCAAACGCAAGATCGTCTTCGCTCTATCGATGGGCATCGTAACGACAGGGCTGATCTCTTTTACACTGCTCGCGCTCAATCTGGGCTTCTCGAAGGGATTCGCCCTGACATGGCTCCGCTCGTGGAGCATTGCCTATCTCATCGTCATCCCCGCCATCCTGCTGATCGGCCCTCGCCTTCAGGCACAGATCGACCGCGTCGTTCGTTGACGCGGAAGACGGTCGAGGAAGTGCGAGCTTCATTCGGGTGAAGGCACATCACCATAGTTGCTGCAAACCGCGCGAAGCCGGGGGAGCGCCCAATCGATGAAGGCCCGCACCTTGAGGGCGAGCAAGCCCTGGCGCGAATAGACGATGTTGACCGGCTTGGGCCCGCCGTCATAGTCCTTCAAGATCTGCACAAGCGCGCCCGAGGATACTTCCTCCGGAACTTGATAGTCGAAGAGGCGGGCGATCCCGGCTCCCCCTAGCGCGGCGGCGACGCAATTGGCCGCCGTGTTCACCTCGATCCGGCTCCGCGGCAGGATTTCGACGGGCTTCCCGTCGATCTCGAAACTCCAAAAGAACGACCGCTTGTGGAACATGATCCCATCGTGATTGGCAAGTTCGGTCGGATGTTGGGGAAGGCCATGCCGTTCCAGATAGGCGGGGCTTGCGCAGGTCAACAAACGGAACTCACCGGCCTTGACGGCATAGAGCGAACTGTCTTCCAACTCACCAAGTCGGATGGCGACATCGACCTGCTCATTGACCAGATGAACAGAGCGGTCGAGTGAAAGAACGTTCAATATCACTTGCGGATGCTTGTTCATGAAGTCGAGTGCAATCGGCAGGACATACCGGTGGCCAAACTCGATCGGCATCGTAATGGTCAGCAGTCCCCGCGGCGTCTGATACTCGCCTGACGCCCTGCGTTCGACCTCCTCCAGATCGGCGATAATCTTGCGCGCCGCGTCGACATAGTCGCGACCGGCATCGGTGAGCTGCAGGTTGCGGCTTGTTCGGATGATGAGGTTTGTGCCGAGATATCGCTCCAGATCGGCGACCTTGCGGCTGACGCTCGGCAGCGGTGCGTTGAGCTTCCGGCTACCCGCCGACAAGCTCCCGGCGTCAACCACCGCAAGCAGAACCCGCATTGCATCAAGCCGATCCATAATGCCCCGATGGTTAGAAGCCTCTCTGTTCAGGATAGGAGAAATCGGTTCTGCTGAATAGGCGGTTCCGCCGTTCAGCTCGGGCTTCGACGACGCAGATCGCCTGACGATCCCAGGCGCATCGAGAGGGTGGCTCTCATTTTCACCGGGTACCGGCCCAGGCCCGTAGCCGGTAAATTTTCACCCATTCGATCGAGTGTCTTGCCTGAATGTCAATCGAATCTGCCGGGCGTCACGACGATCAAAGGTCCAGGACGCAACTTCAAAAGGGTGAAGATTATGGACAGACTCTTCTATGTCGGCGTGTCGGCCGCACTCTTTGCGGCCTTTGCCTTCTCGCTCAATTTTATCGTGCCATTCATCATCGGTGACTATTCCACCTTTGATTTTGCCCTCATCCGTCATGTCGTCTCGGCTCTCGTCGGGCTTTACATTCTGTTTTCGCAGAAAGGCGCAATGCGCCATCTCACGCTTCGGAACTGTCTGCAGGCCATCTGGCTCGCCTTCGTCGGATATGTCGGCTACTTCCTGACGGTGACCGGAGCGGCCGTCTTTGCCGGCCCCGTCATCGCTCCGGCCTTTCTCGGTCTGGTGCCGATCGTGTTGATGGTCATTGGCAATCAGCGTCAGGGATCATTGCCGTGGCGATCCCTTGTGATGCCCTTGGCGCTGGTGCTGGTCGGCCTTATCCTCGTCAATGGCACGGCATTCACGGCTGAAGGATTGAACTCCGTCGAATCCCTGTGGGTCGGCGTGCCGCTGGCGCTGGCTGCCGTGGGGCTTTGGGTCTGGTTCGCTCTCGCCAATCAGGCTGCACTCGCTGCCCGACCAGAAATGCCCTCCGGCGTGTGGTCGGCCCTGATATTGGTCGGAGGTGGCGTCTTGATGCTGGTCTTCTATCCCGTCGGCGCCGCGATGGACTTGTTCCAGCTTCCAGCATTGGGATTCGGCTGGAGTGCCGCCGGCAGCCTATATGTTTGGGGTGCATCCTTCGCGCTGCTGGCAACGGTAGGCGGCGTCTGGGCCTGGAACATTGCATCACGGAGCCTGCCCGTCGCCTTGGCTGCGCAATTGATCGTTTCGGAAACAGCCTTCGGTGTCATCGGCGGACTGGTCGTGCATGCTCGCTGGCCGACCCCGATCGAAATCGCCGGGGTGGTCGTCCTGATCGCCGGCGTTGTTCTATCGGTGCGGATTTTCTACGATCGCCAATTTGCATCGGGAAAAATGTCGCTTGCGCACGAGTGACCTCCCGCGTGCAGCGCATTGCGTTCTGGCGAGACGGGGCAACCGATGCGCTCAAATTCTTCGATCGAACACAGCGACCGGCGTCTTCAGACGATAGAGCGTCGTCGGTCGCCGGGCCCGCTCGGTCTGTCGTTTTTCGCCCTCGACCACTTCGAGCAGATCGAGATCGTTGATCTTGCGGCGAAAGGCGCTCTGGTCCAGCCGCTCGCCCATCACCGTTTCATAGATTGCCTGCAGTTCCGACATCGTGAAGACCTCGGGAAGCAGCCTTGCCGGGATGGTCGAGTAGGCGCCCTTGCCGCGCAGCCGCGCCAGCGCGGCAGCGACGATCTCGTGATGGTCGAAGGGCAGCTCGCCTGCAGCCTCGACAGGCCGCAATTCCAGCAGGCCGGCGCCACCCTCCAACGCTCCCTGCGGGACCAGCGCAAAATAGGCGATCGATACCGACCAGTCGCGGGGATCGCGCCGCGCCGAAGCGAAGGTCGCAAGCTGTTCGAAAAAGATGCCCTTGAGCCCTGTCTTGGCCTTGAGGATGCGCCGCACTGCCGCCTCCGCATCGGCGTCCTCTTCCGTGTGCAGATAGCCGCCGATCAGCGCCGCAACACCGGCAAACGGCTCGGCGGATCGTTCCAGCAAGGCCACGCATAGTCGTCCTTCGTGCAGCGTCAGCAAGACGATGTCGACCGTCACGATCGGCCGTGCGAATTCAGCCTCTGCCATTGGCATTTTCCTGGTGAGCGTTCCGGGCTCTCATAACGGCCCATCATAAAAATGACAATTTGCAAATAGCAACTTGCAAAGTGCAATTTGCAAATCTATATGATGGATAACGAAGGCAGCGGGCGGGACGCCCGAGCCTGATCGCCAAGGCAACAAGCAAAGGAGTGATGCCATGGGTATGGGACGTTTCAGCACAAGCGACTGGGCGGCCTACAATGCACGCCATGTGGATGGCCGCAGCCGGTCGGAGGTATTCGGTGCCACCGGCATCGACCCCCGGTTCGATCCGGCGCGCTTTGCCACCCGCGAGAGCCGCGACAGCGCCTACAATCCGCAGTCGACGCCGATTATTCTCGCCTCGGATGTGACTGGCTCGATGGGCATGATCGCTCACGAGCTGATGCGCGGCGGGCTCATCACCCTGACATCGGAAATCTATGACCGCCGGCCGGTATCCGATCCGCATATCATGGTGGCGGCGATAGGAGATGCGTATACCGACGCAGCACCCCTGCAGGCCACTCAGTTCGAGGCCGATATCTCGCTTGCCAGCCAGATCCGCGCCTTGTGGCTGGAAGGCAAGGGCGGCGGCAATGACGGCGAGAGCTACAGCGCCGCCCACCTTCTGGCAGCCCTGAAAACCTCGACCGATGCCTTCGAAAGGCGCGGCCGCAAAGGCTATCTCTTCACCATCGGCGACGAGCCGGTTCACAACGGCCTGACCGCCGACCAGATCGCCCGCATCTTCGGCATCGAACCGCCGCGCGGTCTGAGCGCCCGGGAATGCCTTGCGATGGCGCAGAGATCCTATGAGGTCTTCCACATCGTCATCCGCGAGGGGTATGCAGCCGCGCGGCTCGACCGGGTGCTGGCGAGCTGGCAGCCGTTTCTGCCGGGCCGGACCTTCGTGCTCGATGATCACAGGCGCATCGCCGAACTGGTGGTGTCGATCATCGAGATCACCGAGGGCCGGGATGCCGGCGAGGTGGCCGCCAGCTGGCCGGGTGCGGCGGCTGCAGTCGTCGCCAAGGCGATCGGCGAACGCCCGAAGCGGCGCCTGCTGCCATTCTTCTGATCGGGCTTCTCCGGGAAAAGTGCGAGGCGCTTTTCCCGGGGAGTTAAAGACAAAAAGCTGGAGCGGTTCTGTGCTCCCATAAGAAGCTGAACCGCTCCGCCCATACCTTCCAGAACGAAAGCCCGGACGCCATCGCTCCGGGAACCATTTGAGGAGCAGAAAAATGAGCACTCGAGCACGGGCCGTGATCGGCGCGCTTTATGGCGACGAAGGCAAGGGGCTGATGGTCGATCGCCTTGCCGCCGCCACGCCGGGGGCCGTGGTGATTCGCAGCAATGGCGGTGCTCAGGCCGGTCATACCGTGCTTGGCGACGCCGGCGTCCGCCATGTCTTCCACCATATCGGCTCGGGCAGCTTTGCCGGGGCCGCCACGCATTTCAGCCGTTTTTTCGTCGCCCATCCGATGCTGCTGCTCGACGAGCTGGCTGATCTCAGCCAGCTCGGGGTGAAGCCTGAGATCAGCAGCGACCCGCGAGCGCCGGTCACCACCCCCTTCGACGTCATCATCAACCAGGCCTTGGAGCTGGCGCGTGGCGCTGCCCGTCATGGCAGCTGCGGCCTCGGCTTCGGCGAGACCATCGAGCGCAATCTGCGCCCGGAATTCGCCCTCTCGACCAAGGATCTCTTCCGCCCCGATCTGCACGCCCGTCTTGTTTCGATCCGCGACGCCTGGGTGCCTCTCCGGCTGGCCGCACTCGGCATCACCGCCCTGCCCGCGGAACTGGCCGGCGCCCTGGCCGACGACACCACCATCGCCCGCTTCGAGGCCGATTGCGCCGCCTACCTCGACCGCGTCACGCTCTGGCCCGACCGGCGGCTGTGCGAACGCGGCACCGTCATCTTCGAAGCGGCACAGGGCCTCGGGCTCGATCAGGACAGCGGCGCCTTTCCCAACGTCACCCGTTCCAATACCGGGCTCGCCAACATGCTCGCTATCGCCGTCGAGGCCGGTATCACCGAGCTCGACGCAACATATGCGACGCGCTGCTACACCAACCGGCACGGCGCAGGCCCCCTCAAGGGAGAAGTTGCCACACTGCGCGGCATCAATGTCGTCGACCCCACCAACGCGCCGAACGAGTGGCAGGGGTGCCTGAGGCTCGCGCCGCTCGATCTCGGCCTGTTGCGTGAAGCCATAACACGCGACCTGAGCTTGGACCGCGGCGGTATCGCCGTCAGAGCCGGACTGGCGGTGACCTGCCTCGATCAGGCGGAGGATGGTTTTGCGGTGACGGATTGCGGAGAGGTGATGCCGCTTGATCCTGCCAAGGCGGCGCCCGAGATAGCCGATCTGGTTGGCCTGCCGCTGTGGGCCGAAAGCTGGGGACCGCGTCGCGGTGACATCAGACTAAGTGTCGATGCCGCCGCCACGTAAAAAAGAGCCCGCGCGGCAATGCCGGCGGGCTCATATCCGGTGCGAAAGCGAACCGGTGGCTACTTCTTGAGATTGCGCTTGCCGAGCGTGCGCAGGCGCAGCGCGTTGAGCTTGATGAAGCCGGCCGCGTCCTTCTGGTCGTAGGCGCCCTGATCGTCCTCGAAGGTGACGAGCTTGTCGGAATAAAGCGACTTTTCGCTTTCACGGCCGATGACCATGACATTGCCCTTATAGAGCTTCAGCGTCACTTCACCTTCGACATGCTCCTGGCTCTTGTCGATCAGCGCCTGCAGCATCTCGCGCTCCGGCGAGAACCAGAAGCCGTAATAGATCAGCTCGGCGTAGCGCGGCATGATCTCGTCCTTGAGATGAGCGGCACCGCGGTCGAGCGTGATCGATTCGATCGCCCGGTGCGCCGAGAGCAGGATCGTGCCGCCGGGCGTTTCGTAGACGCCGCGCGACTTCATGCCGACGAAGCGGTTCTCGACGAGGTCGAGACGGCCGATGCCGTTGTCGCGGCCGTAATTGTTGAGCGTCGCCAAGAGCGTCGCCGGCGACATCTCGACGCCGTTGATCGAGGCGGCATCGCCCTTGCGGAAGCCGACCTTGATCACTTCAGCCTTGTCGGGCGCGGCCTCAGGCGAGATCGTGCGCATATGCACATATTCCGGCGCCTCCTGGGCGGGGTCCTCGAGAACCTTGCCCTCGGAGGAGGAATGCAGAAGGTTGGCGTCGACGGAGAACGGCGCCTCGCCCTTCTTGTCCTTGGCAACGGGGATCTGATGCTGCTCGGCGAAGGCGAGCAGGTCGGTGCGGCTCTTGAAGGACCAATCACGCCACGGGGCGATGATCTTGATGTCGGGGTTCAAAGCATAGGCGGACAGTTCGAAACGAACCTGGTCGTTGCCCTTGCCGGTGGCGCCGTGGGCGATCGCATCGGCGCCCGTCTTGCGGGCGATATCGATCAAGTGCTTGGAAATCAGCGGCCGGGCGATCGAAGTGCCGAGCAGATAGACGCCTTCGTAAACGGCATTGGCACGGAACATCGGGAAGACGAAATCGCGCACGAATTCCTCGCGCACATCCTCGATGTAGATCTCCTTGATGCCGAGCATCTCGGCCTTCTTGCGCGCCGGCTCCAGCTCTTCGCCCTGGCCGAGATCGGCGGTGAAGGTGACGACTTCGGCGCCGAGTTCAGTCTGCAGCCACTTTAGGATGATCGAGGTGTCGAGGCCGCCGGAATAGGCGAGAACGACTTTCTTCACGTCTTTGTATGATGCCATGGTGATGAGGTCCGTTGCATAAAAGGCCGGCGAAAACCCGGTGTCGCGGCACTTTTAGCGAGATTGGCGCGTGACGCAAGGGCAAGTGCGGTGCCACCGGCGGCGATAGCGTTTGACAGCGGCAAAGCGGAGCCCATATTCGCCAACGTCCTAGCAATGATCGAGGAGAGGCTCCCCGTGACCAATATTCAAGACATTTTCAAGAAATCCAATGTTGCCGTCATCACCGGCGGCGCGTCCGGCATCGGCCTGGCGGCAGCGAAATATTTCGCCGGGCGCGGCATGAGCGTCGCCATCGCCGATCTCGGCGGCGATCGGCTGGCCGAGGCCGCCGACCAGCTCAAGGCCATTGCCGGCGAGGAAGATGTGATGGCGGTCGAAACCGACGTCGCAGCCAGGGACTCGCTGGAAGCGCTCGAACGCGCCGTGCTCCAGCGTTTCGGCCGCGTGCACGTGCTGATGAACAATGCCGGCATCGGCCCGGAAACCTCGATCTTCAGCCCGCAGGCCAACTGGGACCATATCTTCGCCGTCAACCTGATGGGCGTCATCAACGGCACGCGCACCTTCGGCCCGAAGATGCTGTCGCACGGCGAACCCGGCCTGATCATCAACACCGGCTCCAAGCAGGGTATCACCACGCCGCCCGGCAATCCCGCCTACAATATCTCCAAATCGGGCGTGAAGGTCTTTACCGAAGCGCTCGAGCATGAGCTTCGCAACATCGACGGCGGCAAGATTTCCGCCCATCTTCTGATCCCCGGCTTCGTCTTCACCGGGCTTACCAAGGGCGACCGCTCGGAAAAACCGGCCGGTGCCTGGACACCGGAGCAGACCGTCGATTTCATGGTCGAAAGCCTCGGGCGCGGCGATTTCTATATCCTTTGCCCCGATAACGACGTTGCCCGGCCGGTCGACGAACGCCGCATGGCCTGGGCGGCCGGCGACATCATCGAGAATCGCCCACCGCTGTCGCGCTGGCACAAGGACTATGCCGACAAGTTCAAGGTCTTCCTTGAACAGAAGTAATCGCTGGCATCAGAAGCTTTGATTGGTAATTTTCCGAAAGCCGGATAAGAGATCGTCAGGTCTTTCCGGCTTTCGGAGTGTGCCATGGATTTCCTGCCCAGCCTGCCGACGCTTCTCGGCTTTGCCGCCGCCACGCTGTTGCTCGCGGCGACCCCCGGTCCCGACATGACGCTGTCGATCAGCCGCTCGCTCGCCCAGGGCAAGAATGCCGCGCTCTTCGTCGTCGTCGGCACCAGCCTCGGCATCGTTGTTCACACCATGCTGGTCGCCTTCGGCATTTCGGCGCTGATCACCGCCTCGCCGACCGCCTTCCTGATCCTGAAGACCGGCGGCGCCGCTTATCTGCTCTGGCTCGCGATGCAGGCGATCCGCTTCGGCTCGAAGCTGACCGTCGCCAAGGTCGAGGCGCAGAAAGGCACCGCCCTTTCGAACATCTCGTCGGGCTTCTGGGTCAATCTCCTGAACCCCAAGGTCATCATCTTCTTCATGACCTTCCTGCCGCAATTCGTCAGCGCCGGCGATCCCGCCGTCACGCAGAAGCTGCTTTTCCTTGGGCTTTGTTTCATCCTGTTCGCCATGCCGGTCAATGCCGCCGTGGTCCTTGCCGCCGACCGGCTGGCCTGCTGGCTGCAGAACAACAGGAAGGTGCTGCGCGGCATCGACTATACCTTCGCCGGCGTCTTCTCGATCTTCGCCGCGAAGATCCTGCTCACGCAGACAAGATGATCAGCCGATCCCGCGGTCGCGAAGCGATCCGCGCACGGTCGGCCTAGCCGATCACGCTGTCGGTTTATCCGATCAGCACGCTGTCGGCCTTAGCCGATCAGCAAAGCGTCGTCATCGAGCGTCTGGCCGCGCATCTTGCGGAACATGGCGATCAGATCCTCGACCTGCAGGTTCTTCCTGTTGTCGCCGGCGACATCGAGAACGATCTCGCCGCCATGCAGCATGATCGTGCGGTGGCCGTAGTCCAGCGCCTGGCGCATCGAATGCGTCACCATCATCGTCGTCAGCTTGCGCTCGGCAACGATCTTCTGCGTGAGGTTCATCACGAACTCGGCCATCCCAGGATCGAGGGCTGCCGTATGTTCGTCGAGCAGCAGCACCTCGGACCCCGCAAGCGTTGCCATGACGAGCGACACGGCCTGGCGCTGCCCGCCGGAGAGCAGATCCATGCGGTCCTTCAGCCGGTTTTCCAGCCCGAGATTGAGTTCGGCGATCCGCTCCTTGAAATAATCGCGCCTCTTGCCGCCGAGCGCCGGCGCAAGCCCGCGCTTCTCGCCGCGGCGGGCAGCCAGAGCGAGATTTTCCTCGATCGACAGCGAACCGCAGCTTCCCGTCAGCGGATCCTGGAAGACGCGGGCAACCAGACCGGCGCGTGATGCGGTCGACTTGCGCGTCACCTCGTTCTTGCCGATCAGCACCTGCCCCTCGCTCGGCAGGACGTCGCCGGCGAGCACGCCGAGCAGCGTCGATTTGCCGGCGCCGTTGGAGCCGATGACGGTAACGAAGGAGCCCTGCTCGATGGTCAGGCTGACGCCGTTCAGCGCCTGTTTCTGCAGCGGCGTACCGCGTCCGAAAACGACCTTGATGTCCTTGACGCTGATCATGATGCGGCCCCTCCGCGAAGACGGGGAAGGATGAGCGCCACGGTCACCAGTACCGCGGTGACGAAGTTGAGGTCGGAGGCCTGCAGGCCGATGATGTCGCTGGACAGCGCCAGCTGGATCGCGATGCGATAGAGGATCGAGCCGAGCACGCAGCCGATCAACGCGATCAACAGGCCGCGACGACCAAGCAATGTCTCGCCGATGATGACGGCGGCCAGACCGACGACAATCGTGCCGACGCCCGAGGTGACATCGGCAAAGCCGTTCGTCTGGGCAAACAGCGCACCGCCGAACGCCACCAGCGCATTCGAGATTGCCATGCCGAGATAGATCTGCCGGCTGGTATCGACACCCTGGGCCCGCGCCATCCGCGCATTGGCGCCGGTCGCGCGCATCGCCAGCCCGGCATCGCTTTCGAGGAAGCGCCAGACCAGGACGAGGGCGACGATCACGAGAACGCCGACGAAGAGCGGCCGTACATAGAAATCGCGAAGGCCGTGGCCGAAGAACGGGCTGATCATCGTATCGGCATTGATCAGAGCGACGTTGGGTTTGCCCATCACCCTGAGATTGACGGAAAACAGCGCGATCATCGTCAGGATCGAGGCGAGCAGGTTGAGGATCTTGAAGCGCACGTTGAGCAGCGCCGTCACCATGCCCGCGGCCGCGCCGGCGGCCATCGCGACCACCGCCGCAAGCCAGGCATTGACGCCGGCAATGATCAGCACGGCGGTCACTGCCGCGCCGAGCGGAAACGAGCCGTCGACCGTCAGATCGGGAAAGTCGAGAATGCGGAAGGCGAGATAGACGCCAAGGGCGACGAAGGAATAGACCAGGCCGAGCTCGACGGCCCCCCAGAATGCGATTTGGCTCAAGGCTTTCAGCCCCTTTTTGTTACCGTTCCGCCCGTCGCGAAACCGCAGCCTTTTAGTACTTCAGCCGCCCCCGTGCAAACGGGAGCGGCTGAATGTGAATGGTCGATGGCATTACAGCCGATTATTCGATGACCTTGTTGGCGCGCGAAAGCACGCTTTCCGGCAGGGTGACGCCCATCTTGGCCGCGGCTGCCTTGTTGACGACCAGATCGCTGCCGGCAGCGGTCTTGACCGCGATATCGCCGGGGTTTTCGCCCTTCAGCACCCGTACGACGATGTCGCCCGTCTGCTTGCCGACATCATAATAGTTGAAGCCGAGGGCGGCGACCGAACCGCGCGAAACCGAATCCGTATCGGCAGTGAAGAGCGGCAGTTTGCTCTCTTCGGCAACCGCGACGGCGCCTTCGAGCGCCGAGATGATCGTATTGTCGGTCGGGATATAGATCGCATCGGCGCGGCCGACGAGGGCGCGGGCCGCACCCTGGACCTCGGCCGATTTGGTGGCGGCTGATTCCACAACCTTCAGGCCGGCCTTTTCGGCTTCGGCCTTCAAGACGGCGAGCAGCGAAACGGAATTCGCCTCGCCTGAATTGTAGAGATAGCCGATGGTTTTCACGTCGGGCAGGATTTCCTTGATCAGCGCCAGATGTTCGGCGACCGGCGACATGTCGGAAAGGCCGGTGACGTTGCCGCCAGGCTTGTCCATGTTCTTGACAAGCTGGGCGCCGAGCGGATCGGAGACCGCGGTGAAGACGACCGGAATGTCACGCGTCGAGGAGACGACCGCCTGGGCCGAGGGCGTGGAGATCGGCACGATGACATTCGGCTCGTCGCCGGCGAACTGCCGGGCGATCTGGGCTGCTGTCGCCGGATTGCCCTGCGCCGACTCGAACACGAATTTCAGGTTCTCGCCTTCCTTGTAGCCGGCCGCCGTCAGCGCATCGAGAACGCCCTTGCGGGCCGCATCCAGCGCCGGATGCTCGACGATTGCCGTCACGGCGACCGTGACGTTGTCAGCCTTTGCGGGCAGGGAAAGGGCCAGACTGGCGGCAAGAGCGAGCAGAATCGGGCGCATTTGTATCCTCCTGATTGATTTTGGCGGCACTATTAGGAAAAGCGCATGCTTAAATCAATGCAGGAGAATTGTAGCGAGGATCAAACTTGCTGATCAGTCGTCGGTGCCATGATTGGCAATCATCATCGCCTCGAAGGCCAGGCGCTCGGTCTTGCGCATGCGCTCAGACTCCGATTTCAGCTGGCCGCAGGCGGCAAGAATGTCGCGGCCGCGCGGCGTGCGGATCGGCGAGGCGTAACCTGCCGAATTGATGAAATCGGCGAACTTCTCGATCTGCTCCCAGTCGGAACATTGGTAGTTGGTGCCCGGCCAGGGGTTAAACGGAATGAGGTTGATCTTCGCCGGCACGCCCTTCAAGAGCTTGATCAGCCCTTTGGCGTCCTCAAGGCTGTCGTTGACATCCTTCAGCATCACATATTCGAAGGTGATGCGCCGCGCATTGGAAAGGCCGGGATAGGCCTTGCACGCCTCGATCAGTTCCTTCAGCGGATACTTCTTGTTGATCGGCACCAGAATGTCGCGCAGGTCGTCGCGCACCGCATGCAGCGAGATCGCCAGCATGACGCCGATCTCCTCGCCGGTGCGAAAAATCTCCGGCACGACACCGGAGGTGGACAGCGTTACCCGGCGCCTGGACAGCGACAGGCCGTCGCCATCGGTGGCGATCAGCAATGCCTGCTTGACGGCGTCGAAATTATAGAGCGGCTCGCCCATGCCCATCATCACGATGTTGCTGACCTTGCGGCCCTCGGCAGGCATGATCGTACCCTGCGGCGCTTCACGATCCGGGAAGTCGCCGAGCCGGTCGCGGGCAAGCAGCAACTGCGACAGAATTTCCTCAGCCGTCAGGTTGCGCACCAGCCGCTGTGTCCCGGTGTGACAGAAAGAACAGGTGAGCGTGCAGCCGACCTGGCTGGAGATGCACAGCGTGCCGCGACCCTCTTCCGGGATATAGACGGCTTCGATCTCGACCGGGCGGCCGGCGCCCCGCGGGGGAAAACGCAGCAGCCATTTGCGCGTGCCGTCGTTCGAGACCTGCTCCTCGACGATCTCAGGACGCGCGATGGTGAAATGCTGCTTCAGCATCTCGCGCATGTCCTTGGCGACATTCGTCATATGGTCGAAATCGGAAACCCCGCGCACATAGATCCAGTTCCAGAGCTGCGCGACGCGCATCTTGATCTGCTTCTCAGCCACGCCCTTTTCCCGGAGCGCCGCCCCCATTTCCTCGCGCGAAAGCCCGATCAAAGAAGGCTTTTCGGTGCCGGGAGAGGCGTGCGGCGCCTGCGGCTTGGTGACAACGATCGCATCCATGACGGACATAGTCTTCAGATCCCGAATTCAAACACGTAACCGCCCCGCAAGCCCGCGGACTTCAGGAGCAAGCCGGAAGAGGTGAGGCGCATGACGGCACATTGGCAGAAATTGAATGGCGGAACGGCGACTGATATCGCGATCTGTCCGCTGTTGGCGCGCCCTTTAGCATCATTTTGCCCGCGCGTCACTAGAGATAGAAACGACGAAGGCCGGCGCAAGGCCGGCCCCCTGAAACTCTGCGGCTGGAGAGCGCTTACTTGCAGCTTTCGATCTGCTTCAGCGCAGCCGAGATGCCCGAGAGCGAATAGCTGTAGGAAGTGCCGGTGCCCTTGCGCGAAACGGCGTTCACCGTCATCGAATGACCGGTTTTCATTGCCGCGACCAGGGCGGGCTCCTGCGCCGCATTTTCGACCCAGCCGGCCTTGTCCTTGGTGAACATCACGAAGGTCTTGTTGTCGATGACGACGTTGATCTTCGAATTTTCCTTCACCGTGTAGCCCATCATCGCCTGCGGTTCGTAGGAGATGTTCTGGCCCGGACGCTGCGAGACGATGAAGAAGTTATCGCCATGGTCGACGCTTGCCGGCTGCTTTGCTGTCGGAACGGACAGCACGTAGCAGACGGTGCTGGCGCCCGACTTGTAGGAGTAGGCGCCCCATGCCTGGAACTGCTGGATGCGGTTCGGCGCGGCGGCCTGCTGCGCTGCCGCAACTCCGGCCGTGACAAGGGTGAGTGCGAGAGCGGATACGATACTTTTTACAAACATGGATTCCTGCCGGTTCTTGCGATCAAGGCCCGAAGCGATCATAGCGGGCGCCGCATAATCACGATCTGCTTTATTTTGACTTAATTCAGGTTACCAAATGGTCAACAATGGCTGCGATTTGTATCTGCCTGTGTCATTTCAGCTCGGGTATCAATTTTCGCCCCTTTGACGGTATCGGCCGTGACACCGTGCCCCGATGGCACTGGCCGTCCGTTCGGCTGAATTTAAGACACAAAGATTCAGGCAAGAGTTTGACCTTTCCCAAATCCGTTGTACCTCAGTAAGACTTGGAAATCCGGTACGAAATTATTGCCGCAGGGGGCTCGTGAGGGGACATGGATGCCGAGGAAAGACAGCGTTTCGCTGCCCTCGCGAAGGCCGTCGCCAGAGATCGCGACCAGCAGGCCTTTTCCATCCTGTTCGACTATTTCGCACCCCGGCTGAAAGCCTGGCTGATGCGCCAGAAGATGACGAATGCCGAGGCCGAGGAGCTGGTTCAGGAGATCATGATCGTGCTCTGGCACAAGGCGGATCTCTACGATGCGACACGATCGTCACTCTCGACCTGGCTTTTCCGCATTGCCCGCAACCGCCGCATCGACCAGCAGCGCCGCATCAACACCCGCATCTTCGACGAGACCGACCCGGCCCTGCAGCCGCCGGCCGAGATCGGCGCCGAAGAAATCGTCGCCAATGACGATCGCGACGCCAGGATACGCGCCGCCGTCGGCCAGTTGCCGGAAGAGCAGCGCGAGATGCTGCGCGCCGCCTTCTTCCTCGGTCAATCACATTCGGAGATCGCCGAAGCGACCGGGCTACCGCTCGGCACGGTGAAATCGCGCATCCGGCTTGCCTTCGGCAAGCTCCGCAAGGTGCTGGAGCGCGAAAGCGCTTAAATAGTTTTCATGGCTTCTTCGGTCCGGTCGGCCAGAACGCGGTCGGCCGCCTCATAGTGACCCGGGCGGATATGGCCGCGCACCATGGCGAATGCGGCCGAGAGCACGGCGATGTCGTCGGAAAAGCCGATGACCGCGAAAACATCCGGGATCATGTCGATCGGCATGACGAAATAGGCAAGTGCCGCAAGCAGCACGCCGCGCACCTTCGTCGGCGTCTGCGGATCGAGCGCGCAGTAGAAGCCGGCGACGACATCGCGTGAGAACGGAATCTGCCGCACGGCGCGGCGGAAGGTCGGCCAGAATTTCTGCCGCACCGTCTTCTCCCGCCGGCTCTGGGTGTCCTCGTCACCAGGCAACAGGATTTCCCCGAACTTGACCTCGTCCATCCCTTCCATCCTTTCGTCCCTGCGAACATATGGTGATGGCGCCCACTCTTTCAATCGGCCCCTTTCAATCGGCCTGGCTCTCAAACGCCGCGTCGGGCCGCGGCCTTGTCCATCGCCTTGGCGAGCTTGAAATCCAGCTCCGTCAGCCCGCCGGCATCATGCGTATTCAGCGTCACATCCACCCTGGAATAGACATTGAACCATTCGGGATGGTGGTTGAGCTTTTCCGCCCTAATCGCTACCTCGGTCATGAAGCCGAAAGCCTCGACAAAGTTTGCAAACTTGAACGTCCTCGATATCGCAGAGGCCGCGTCATTGAGTGCCCAGCCCGCAAGCCCGGCCATTTCAGCCTCGACCGCCGTCCGTTCCAGTCTTTCCATTTTCATGCCATGCTCCTCTCATCTGCCGACAGGTCGCCGATGACGCCTATCAATATCCTCTTCGTCTGTATGGGCAATATATGCCGCTCTCCGCTCGCGGAGGGAATTTTCAGCCATCTCGTCGCCGAGGCAGGTTTGACCGGCCGTTTCGCGATCGATTCCGCCGGCACCGGCGGCTGGCATGAAGGCGAGCAGCCTGACCGGCGGTCGATCGCCACCGCGAAAAGCCACGGTATCGATATATCCGGGCAACGCGCCCGCCGAATCCGCTCCAGCGATTTCAGGGATTTCGATCTGATCGTGGCCATGGACCGCGACAATGTGGCGGCGCTCGAAATGATCGCGCCGCCTGAGGCGACCCTCCACCTCTTCGGCGATATCGCGCTTGGAACCGGAGAGGATATTCCCGATCCCTATAATGGCGGCCCGGCAGGTTTCGAGCTGGTCTATACCAGGCTCTTGACCGGCTGCAGCACCCTGCTCGAAGCGCTGGGCGCCGAGCGCGCCTCGTGCAACGGGAACACTTCCTCGGTGAGGTAGGGCCCGCCGCCGACCGATTCGCGTGACGACAGCAGCACGAAACGCGGCGCCGTGAAGGTTGATGTGTGGAAGTTGCCGCGTCCGGCCAGATATTGCACGACATCGTCGAGCCGCGACGATTTGAGCCGCGCCAGCGTCACATGCGGCGTGAATTTGCGCGGATCCGGCGGCAGGCCGATGCGCTGGCAGATGCGCTCGATCTCGCCCTGCAGGGCGTACATCTCCGGCGATTGCGAGACGCCGGCCCAGACCGAATGCGGTTTCTTCGAGCCGAAGGAACCGATGCCTTCGAGCCGGAACTGGAATTCCGGCCGGTCGATCCGGTCGAGGCGTTCTACGATTTCATCGGCCGTGCGGCCGTCGACATCACCGATGAAGCGCAGGGTGATGTGGTAATTCTCCACATCGATCCATCGTGCTCCGGGGAGGCCACCGCGCAGCAATGAAAGGCTCATTGCCGCATTGCGCGGAATTTCGAGGGCGGTAAACAGTCTCGGCATAACGAGCACTCCCCGAATCTTTTGCAGGTGCTTACACGGAATCATGCAATCAATGACCGCGCAAGCCCCTATTTCTTCACAGAAGAAATCGTCCCGACGAAATTTGTGACATCGGTTTCCATCTTCTGAACCATGACATCGACGCCCTTCGCATTCGGATGCATCCCGTCGTCGAGTTTCAGCCCCGCATCGAGCGCCACGCCGTCGAGGAAGAAGGCGTAAAGCGGAACCCCATGTTTTTCCGAAAGCTTCCGGTAGATCGGATTGAAGCGTGCGGCATAATCCGCGCCCATGTTCGGCGGCGCCATCATGCCGACGAGCAGCACGGCGATGCCGCGCTCTTTCAGCCGGGCAATCATCTGATCGAGGTTCTTCTCGCTTTCCTCAGGCGGAATGCCGCGCAGCGCATCGTTGGCGCCGAGTTCCAGAATGACACCGTCGGTCCCCTCGGGTATCGACCAGTCGATCCGTGCAAGCCCCCCTGTCGTCGTGTCGCCGGACACCCCGGCATTGGCAATGGTGACGTCGAGCCCCTTCGCCTTCAGGACCACCTGCAGCTTTTCCGGAAAACCGTCGCCGGGTGGCAATTGGTAGCCCGCCATCAGGCTGTCCCCAAATCCGACGAGATTGATCGTCCGGGCATTGGCTGCGGCGGCAAAGATCAGCGAGGCGGCAATGACGGTGAATTGAAGCGCGGCAACTTTAAATCTCATTCTGGCTTCCCTAGATTGGCGAGGTGCCGTTATGCGGCCATTCCATTATGGATTTATATAGGGCGATTTCTGTTGGCAAAAACCATCATCGAGTTGAAGGGCGCCGATCTGACGCTTGGCAGTGCGGCCGCTTCCGTGCATGTGCTGAAGGGCATCGATCTCGATATCACGGCGGGGGAATCCGTCGGCATCGTCGGTCCCTCCGGTTCCGGCAAGTCGACCCTGCTGATGGTGCTCGCCGGGCTGGAGAAGCTCGACAGCGGCGAGATCAGCATCAACGATACGCCGCTCCACGCTCTGAGCGAGGATCAGGTCGCCGATTTCCGCGGCCGCAACATCGGTATCGTCTTTCAGTCCTTCCACCTGATCGCCAACATGACGGCGCTGGAAAACGTTGCCGTGCCGCTGGAGCTCGCCAATGTCGGCAACGCCTTCGAGATTGCCCATCGCGAGCTGAAATCGGTCGGCCTCGGCGAGCGGCTGAACCACTATCCCGGCCAGCTTTCCGGCGGCGAACAGCAGCGCGTGGCGATCGCCAGGGCGCTCGCCCCTTCGCCCGCTTTGCTGATCGCCGACGAGCCGACAGGCAATCTCGATACCGAGACCGGCCGCCAGATCGCCGACCTGCTGTTTTCAAAGCAGGCCGAACGCGGCATGACCCTGCTTCTCGTCACCCATGACGTCTCGCTGGCAAATCGCTGCTCGCGCCAGATCCGCGTCCGTTCCGGCAGGATCGAAGGCGACAGCGCCGCCCGCCACAGCGAGGCGGCCATCGCATGAGCATCATCACGCCGCGCGTTTCGCTCGCTTTTCGCCTGGCGCTGCGCGAGCTGCGCGGCGGCATTGCCGGCTTCTACATCTTCCTCGCCTGCATCGCGCTCGGCACCGGCGCCATCGCCGCCGTCAATTCCGTTTCCCAATCGATCACCGATACGATCGCCTCGCAGGGGCAGGAATTGCTGGCCGGCGACGTCCGTTTCGAACTCAACAACCGCGAGGCCACGCCTGAGGAAATGGGTTTCCTCGAGGGCCTGGGCACCGTTTCGGTGTCGACTGGTCTGCGCTCGATGGCCCGCAAGCCTGACGGTTCCGATCAGGCACTGGTCGAGGTCAAGGCCGTCGACGACGCCTACCCGCTTTACGGCGCCTTCAAGGCCGAGCCGGACTATCCCCTCGCAGCCCTGCTTTCGGGCCAGGGCGGCACCTATGGCGCGGTCGCAGCCCCGCTGCTTCTCGATCGGCTCGGGCTTGCGGTCGGCGACGAATTGCTGCTCGGCAACGTCAAGCTCAGCATCACCGGCACTGTCAAAACCGAGCCGGATGCGCTGTCGGAAGGTTTCGGCTTTGCGCCGCGTCTGCTCGTCAGCCGCCGGGCTCTCGAAGCCTCCGGGCTGATCCAGACGGGAAGCCTGGTCGAACATGCCTATAAGATCCGGCTGGAAGACAAGGGCGCAATGTCGGGCATCCAGGCGCGCGCCGCCAAGGAATTTCCCTCCGCCGGCTGGGCTGTCCGCACCAGCGACCGCGCCGCGCCCTCACTCACCGAAAACATCACCCGCTTCTCGCAGTTCCTGACGCTGGTCGGCCTCACCGCGCTGATCGTCGGCGGCGTCGGTGTCGCCAATGCCGTGCGCGCCTTCCTCGATTCCAAGCGCACCACCATCGCCACCTTCAAATGCCTGGGCGCCCCGGCCCAGGTCGTCGTTCTGATCTATCTCTTCCAGATCGCCATCATCGCCCTTGGCGGCATTCTGATCGGTCTCGTCATCGGCGCCCTGTCGCCGATCTTCGCCGCCCAGTTCCTGGCGCAATTCCTGCCGGTCTCCACAACCCCGATCCTTTATCCCGGCGCCCTGCTGCTGGCGACGCTGTTCGGCATCCTGACGACGCTCGCTTTCGCCATCCTGCCGCTCGGCCATGCCCGCGAAGTGCCGGCAACCGCACTCTTCCGCGAGCAGGGCTTCGAAGCTCGCCACCTGCCCTCCTGGCCCTATATCCTGCTGGCCGCCCTGTTCATGGCCGCCCTTGCCGGCCTTGCCGTCCTGACGGCCTATGACCGCTTCATCGCCGTCGTCTTCGTCGGCGCGATCGTCTTCGCCTTCGTCGTGCTGCGTCTCGTCGCAGCAGCGATTGCCTGGCTTGCGCGCCGCAGCCCGCGCGTCAATTCGCCGGCGCTCAGGCTTGCGATCGGCAACATCCACCGTCCCGGCGCGCTGACGCCGTCGGTGGTGCTCTCCCTCGGCCTCGGCCTGGCATTGCTGGTGACGCTGACCCTGATCGACGGCAATCTGCGCCAGCAGCTGACCGGCCGGATGAACGAGGGCGCGCCGAACTTCTTCTTCGTCGATATCCAGAGCGCCGAGGTCGATGCTTTCCGCGATCTCGTCCAGGCGCAGGCACCGAAGGGCAAGCTCATGGAGGTGCCGATGCTGCGCGGCCGGATCGTCGCCTTCAACGGCGAGGACGTCAGCAAGATGACCGTGCCGGCCGCCGGCCGCTGGGTGCTGAACGGCGATCGCGGCATCACCTATGCCGACACCCTGCCGGAAAATGCCGCGCTGACCGAAGGCAGCTGGTGGGACAAGGATTACAGCGGCGAGCCGCTCGTCTCCTTCTCCTCGGAAGAGGCGCATGAACTCGGCCTGAAGATCGGCGACAAGGTCACGGTCAACGTGCTCGGCCGCAACATCACCGCCAAGATCGCCAATCTGCGCCGCGTCCAATGGGAATCGCTGTCGATCAATTTCGTCATGGTGTTCTCGCCGAACACTTTTCGCGGCGCGCCGCATGCGTGGCTCGCGACCCTGACCGATCCCTCCTCGACGCCAGCCGAAGATGCGGCAATCCTGAAATCCGTCACCAACACCTATCCAACGATCACCAGCGTCCGCGTCAAGGACGCGATCGACATCGTCAACCAGCTGGTGGCGCAGCTTGCGACCGCGATCCGCGCCGCCGCCTCCGTCGCCCTCATCGCCTCGATCCTCGTCCTTGCCGGGGCGCTTGCCGCCGGAAATCGGGCGCGCACCCACGACGCGGTGGTGCTGAAGACGCTCGGCGCCACCCGCGCCATGCTGATTCGCGCCTTCAGCTACGAATACCTGATCCTTGGGCTGGCGACCGCAATCTTCGCGCTGATGGCCGGCGGCGTTGCCGCCTGGTTCATCGTCGCCCGCATCATGCGCCTGCCCTCAACCTTCCTGCCCGATGTGGCGGGGCTGACACTCGTCACCGCCCTCGTCCTAACGGTCGGCATCGGCCTGATCGGCACATGGCGCATCCTCGGCCAGAAGGCGGCGCCCGTCCTGCGCGAGCTTTGACCGGGCAGCGGCAGCCAAACCCTTCACCTTACGGCGATTTAACCGGCCGGGCCGTTGCAACCCTCTTGTTTGCGATGAACGAAAGCCTCATATTGTCGGCAGGCATGCTGGAGCTCCGCAGCGGCGCCCGGGTCGAAAACCCGACACCGTATCTCCATCGGAGCTTTTAAGAGGAAACTATGGCTGACCTTCGTAACTATCAAAGCCGCGCTCAGACCGGCGAGATGATTGATCAAGGCCTGCGCGCTTATATGCTCAAGGTTTACAACCTGATGGCGCTGGGTCTGGCGATCACCGGTGTGGCCGCATATCTCGGATTCAACTTCGCTGTTCAGGACGGACAACTCACCCAGTTCGGCGTACTGCTGTTCCAGTCGCCCTTGCGCTGGGTCGTCATCCTCGCGCCGCTCGCGGCCGTCTTCTTCCTGAGCTTCCGCATCAATAGCATGAGCGTGGCCGCCGCACAGACGACCTTTTGGGTCTATGCCGGCCTGGTCGGCCTGTCGCTCTCGTCGATCTTCCTGGTCTACACCGGCCAGAGCGTCGTTCAGACCTTCTTCGTCACCGCCGCCTCCTTCGGCGCGCTGTCGCTTTACGGCTACACGACGAAGCGTGATCTGTCGGCGATGGGCTCGTTCCTGATCATGGGTCTTTTCGGCCTGATCATCGCGTCGATCGTCAACATCTTCCTGGCTTCGTCGGCCATGCAGTTCGCGATCTCGGTGATCGGCGTTCTGATCTTCGCAGGCCTGACCGCCTACGACACGCAGCGGATCAAGGAACTGTACCTGGAAGCCGATGACGTTGCCGTGGCCGGCCGCAAGGCGATCATGGGCGCGCTGACGCTCTATCTCGACTTCATCAACCTCTTCATGTTCCTGCTGCAGTTCATGGGCAACCGCAAATAAGCAGACACACTGAAATCGAAAAGGCGGCTTCGGCCGCCTTTTTTGTTGCGCTGATTTTCCTGGGATGATTTTAGAAGAGCCTTGCCCTCCTGATGGACCCGCCGCCGAAATGTCCTTCCTCCTGCGCAATGCTTCCGAAGCCGATATCCCCGCCATTGCCGAAATCTACCGCGAATCCGTGCTGAACGGCACGTCGAGCTACGAGATCACGCCGCCGTCAGAGGCCGAGATGGCGCAGCGCTTGGCGGCGATTGTCGGCCAGCAATATCCCTATATCGCCGCAGCCGGTGCGGATGGAAGCCTGCTCGGCTATGCCTATGCCTCGGCCTTTCGCGTCCGCCCGGCCTATCGATGGATGGTCGAGGACTCGATCTATCTGACGCCCGAAGCCCGCGGCCGCGGCATCGGCAAAGTACTGATGGCCGAGCTGATCGACCGCTGCACCAGTCTCGGTTTTCGTCAGATGATCGCCGTCATCGGCGGCGCCAGCCCCGCCTCGATCGCACTTCATCTCAAGGCGGGCTTCGTGGAGGTCGGCCTGATGAGGGGCGCCGGCTACAAACACGGCCGCTGGCTGGATACGATGCTCATGCAGCGCGTCCTCGGCGAGGGCATGACGACCGATCCGGATCCGTCGACCTATCCCGGCACGCTGTTTGCAGGCTGATTCGGCTTACTTATCGACCAGCTTCAGTGTCTTGTCGAACACCCTCAGCACCTGGTGCAGCTCGTGACCGCGCTTCAGGATGGTGCCGTGGACGTTGATCACGGAATAGGCGCCCTGCTTGGCGGCGAGCTTGGGATTTTTCTCGATGCGGAAGAGTGGCATTTCACCGGAGCGCTTGAAGACGGAAAATACCGCCCTGTCCTTCAGGTGATCGATGGCGTAGTCGCGCCATTCACCGTCGCCGACCATACGGCCGTAGATCCACAGGATCGCATCCAGTTCGCGCCGATGAAAGGTCACCGGAAGCGGATCCTTGCTCTGCTTGTATTCCCTGAGATCGACGACGACTGAGGAACTATTGTCGACGGAACGGCCTTCGCCGTGTCGCAAATCCGGCTGATCTGTCATTCAGTCTCCAAGGCCTCTGCATGTGACAGGTGGGTGACAGTGTGCCCGAGCCGCCGCAAATTGCAAGAGCGCCGGCCGTCACATTCGGCCGCACTACAGCGCCGCGCGTCAGCGCGCATGGACGCTGCAGCACTTTGAATCGGCGCGTCGTCCGATGCGGGTGACAGCGCTGTGGCTTTCTCGGCAGCGCCGCATTTCAGTCAAAACAGCGCCTCATTTGCAGGAGATTTATGAAGCCCGGTTTGGCGCCAGCGCGCCAAAGGGCCCGGCGGAGCGTATCGACCTTAACCCCAGCCCCGAATACGCTCAGCCGGGCCGCCCGGTACTTCATCCGCAAGCGGATGAAATCTCAGATGTTTTTTCCCGCCATCACCACGGTCGCGCCAAGGATCGCCGCCGGATCGCCATTGTCGCTCGCCGATTGCAGCAGGATCGCGCAGCCCTCGAGCTGCGGCCGCTGCAGGACGCTGGCCGGCAGCGTCAGACTGGTCGCCTTGCCGTCCCACATGCCGACCGTTTCGACATTGGTGACGCTGTGCAGATAGGAGAGCTTCTTGCCGCTGTTCTCGCCTTTTTCGACCTCGATCGTCTTTTCCTTGTCGAAATAGACCATCACGACATTGGCTTTGCCCTGTCCCGCGCCGATCTTGATCTCCAGCTCGTCGCCGCGCATCGACGCGCTGATGGGAACGGTCAGCCCGTTACCTTCGCTGCTGTAGGTGTCGATCTTGCTATTGATGCCGTTGAGATCGGCGCCGGCCAGATGGCCGCGCCCGTTGACGATCGCCTGCGGCGTATAGACGTTGCTGCGGCCCATCGTCCTGGCATAGCCATACTGCCGCTCGGTGTTTTCCTTGGAGCTCAGCGTATCGGCCCAGCCGAGGTAGTTCCAGTAATCGACATGATAGGCGAGCGCGATGACATCGCCCTGGCTCACCAGTTTGCGAAAAGCCGCGTCAGCCGGCGGACAGGAAGAGCAGCCCTGTGCCGTGAAGAGTTCGACGACACCTTTCGGCGCGCCGTCTTCGGCCTGCAGCGGGCCTGACAGAACAACGCCGGCGATCAGCGGAATCAGAAAACGGGGGGACATTCACCTGCACCTCTTTTTCAGCGCCCACGGCGTGTTCCAACCGGAGGCCCTGACATATGAACGTACGAATAATCCTTCCGGGTCCAAACGAAAAGTCACGAACGGGTGAGACGCAGCGCAACCGGAACCCGCAGAAAACAAATCATTGTGAGCCCCCTCAAATACCGCCGCCGCAAAGAAAAGCCGCCGGAAACTGCTCTCCGGCGGCCACTATCATACGAGGCTATTAACAATCAGGCAGCCAGATCGCGCAGAACCGTCTGCAGGATACCGCCATTGTTGAGGTAGACCACCTCGTCGAGCGTGTCGACGCGCGACAGCAGCGGAACTTCCTTCACGGTGCCGTCGCCATAGGTGATCCTGGCGATCTTCTTCTCGCGCGGCTTGATCTTGTCGAGACCTTCGATGGTGACGAGTTCGTCGCCCTTGAGGCCGAGGCTTTGCCAGGTCGTGCCCTCTTCGAAGACGAAGGGGATGACGCCCATGCCGACCAGGTTCGAGCGATGGATGCGCTCGAAGGACTGGGCGATCACGGCCTTGACGCCGAGCAGGTTGGTGCCCTTGGCAGCCCAGTCGCGCGAGGAGCCGTTGCCGTATTCGACACCGGCGAAGATGACGAGCGGCACGCCTTCGGCCTTGTACTGCATCGCGCCGTCGTAGATCGACGTCTCTTCCTTCGACGGGTAGTGGATGGTGTAGCCACCTTCCTTGCCGTTCGGGCCGAGCATGTGGTTGCGGATGCGGATATTGGCGAAGGTGCCGCGCATCATCACTTCATGGTTACCGCGGCGCGTGCCGTACTGGTTGAAGTCGGCAACCGCGACCTCGTGGTCGATGAGGTAAGCACCGGCCGGCGATGCCGCCTTGATCGAACCGGCCGGCGAAATGTGGTCGGTGGTGATCTTGTCGCCGAACAGGCCGAGGACGCGGGCGCCCTTGATATCCGCAACGCCGGTGCCCTTCTTGCCCATACCGACGAAGTAGGGCGGGTTCTGGACATAGGTCGAATCGTCGTCCCAGGCGTAGGTCTGGCCCGGAGGAACCTGAACAGCCTGCCAGTTGACGTCGCCCTTGAAGACGTCGGCATACTTGCTTTCGTACAGTTCGCGGGTGACGTATTTCTGGATGAATTCCTGCACCTCGTGCGAGGTCGGCCAGATGTCCTTGAGGTAGACAGGGTTGCCGTTCTGGTCCTCGCCGATCGGCTCCTTGGTCAGATCCTTCTGCACCGTGCCGGCGAGCGCATAGGCGACGACGAGCGGCGGCGAAGCGAGGTAATTCGCCTGCACGTCCGGCGAAATGCGGCCTTCGAAGTTGCGGTTGCCGGAGAGAACGCCGGATACGATCAGGCCCTTGTCGTTGATCGTCTTCGAGATCGGCGCCGGCAGCGGGCCGGAATTGCCGATGCAGGTGGTGCAGCCGAAACCGACCAGATTGAAGCCGAGCTTGTCGAGATCGGCCTGCAGACCTGACTTGGCGAGATATTCGCCGACGACCTGCGATCCCGGAGCAAGCGAGGTCTTGACCCACGGCTTGGTCTTCAGGCCCTTGGCAACGGCGTTGCGGGCAAGAAGTCCGGCTGCGATCAGAACCGACGGGTTGGACGTGTTGGTGCACGAGGTGATGGCGGCAATCGCCACGTCGCCATGGCCGAGATCGAAATCCGTGCCGTCGACCGCATAGCGGTTGTTGAGTTGGCCGGGCTTCTTGTAGTCGGCATCCATCGAGCCGGCGAAACCGGAAGCGATGTTTTCGAGCGCGATGCGGCCTTCCGGACGCTTCGGGCCGGCCATCGACGGCACGACGTCGCCGAGGTCGAGTTCCAGCGTGTCGGTGAAGACGAGGTCGGAACCGTCGCCGTCACGCCACATGCCCTGGGCCTTCGAATAGGCTTCGACCAGCGCGATCCGGTCATGCGTGCGGCCGGACATGGTGAGGTAGTTGATGGTTTCGCCGTCGACCGGGAAGAAGCCGCAGGTGGCGCCGTATTCCGGACCCATATTGCCGATCGTCGCGCGGTCGGCGAGCGGCATGTTGTCCATGCCGGGGCCGAAGAATTCGACGAACTTCGAAACGACGCCCTTCTTGCGCAGCATCTGCACGACGGTCAGAACGAGGTCGGTCGCGGTGACGCCTTCCTTGAGCTTGCCGGTCAGCTTGAAGCCGATGACTTCCGGCAGCAACATCGAAACCGGCTGGCCGAGCATCGCAGCCTCAGCTTCAATACCGCCCACACCCCAGCCGAGCACGCCGAGACCGTTGATCATTGTCGTGTGGCTGTCGGTGCCGACGCAGGTATCCGGATAGGCGATCGTCTCACCGTCCTCTTCCTTGGTCCAGACGGTCTGGCCGAGATATTCGAGATTGACCTGATGACAGATGCCGGTGCCGGGAGGCACGACGCGGAAATTCTTGAAGGCCTGCTGGCCCCACTTCAGGAAGCGGTAGCGCTCGCCGTTGCGCTGGTATTCCAGCTCGACGTTTTTGGCGAAGGCCTGCGGCGTGCCGAATTCGTCGACGATGACCGAGTGGTCGATGACGAGGTCGACGGGAACGAGCGGGTTGATCTTTTCGGGGTCGCCGCCGAGCGACACCATCGCGTCGCGCATCGCGGCAAGATCGACGACGGCGGGAACGCCGGTGAAGTCCTGCATCAGCACGCGCGCCGGGCGATAGGCGATCTCGTTTTCGACCGCGCCCTTGTTGTTGAGCCACTCGGCAACGGCCAGGATGTGCTCCTTGGTGACCGACTGGCCATCTTCGAAGCGCAGCAGGTTTTCGAGCAGCACCTTCATCGAGTAGGGAAGCTTCGAGACGCCGGGCAGACCGTTTGCCTCAGCCTTGGGCAGGCTATAATAGACATAGTCCTTTCCACCAACGGAAAGCGTGGAACGACAATTGAAACTGTCAAGAGATTTAGACACGAGAGACCCCGTTTCTGATAGCCAACACAGTCGTGCGGACGCCTATGCACTTAATGCACATCAGGATGCGGGTACGGCCATTTCCGCTGTCCGCACGTGGAACAGACGCTCCAAGTTCGGCGCAAGGATGAAATTCACGCCGACCGCTGGCGTGGTTGCCGGTCTTATAGATAATTTCCTAAAAACTTGCCATACCCGAGCACCGTCAAAATCCGAGATTTTTTGACCTCTTCGGAAGCCGAAACCAAGAAAGAGCCGACGCATGCATCTCACCGCCGAAAATCTGGCTGCAAGGCGCGGTGAGGATCTCATTTTTGTTAACATTTCCTTTCACTTGGCAGCCGGTGAGGCGCTCATTCTGACGGGCAGAAATGGATCGGGAAAGTCCACTTTACTGCGCGTCGTCGCCGGTCTCCTGAGGCCGGACAAGGGCACTGTGATCTTCCGCGGCGGAGAGGGCCGGGAAGACAGGTATCCCGGCGAGGCCAGCCACTATCTTGGCCATCGGAATGCGATGAAGAATGAACTTACAGTTGCAGAAAATCTCGACTTCTGGCGCAGTTTCCTCGGAAGCACCGGCCTCTCCGTCGAGGACGCCGCTAACGCCGTCGGCCTGTCGGGGATAACCCATCTTCCCTTCGGTTACCTCTCCGCTGGCCAGCAGCGCCGGATAGCTTTCGCCAAACTGCTCGTCGCCCACCGCCCCGTCTGGATCCTCGACGAACCCACGGCGGCACTCGATGCCGGCGCCGACCGGCTGTTTGCCGGCTTGATCGAAGCCCATCTGGCCGAAGGCGGCATCGTGCTGGCGGCGACGCACCAGCCGCTGGGATTGAAGAATGCGCAGGAGTTGAAGATGACGGGTTTTTCAGGTGTCGATGCGGGGGTATGGGGATGATGGTTTGCCGTGTCGCTACCCCCCTCTGCCCTGCCGGGCATCTCCCCCACAAGGGGGGAGATCGGCCAGGGGCGCCCTCTTGCCCCAATGAAACGCCGCAGATAGCCGCAGCCGCTCGGCGCACGATCAAGGTTTCGCGAAGCCGGTGCATCTTGCCAATCTCCCCCCTTGTGGGGGAGATGCCCGGCAGGGCAGAGGGGGGTGCCGCCCCATCAACCGCACAGAGCCACCCCGCATGACCGCCCTCTTCCTCCGCGACCTCAAACTCTCGATCCGCGCCGGTGGCGGTGCGCTGATCGGCGTGCTGTTCTTCCTCACGATCGTCGCCGTCATCCCCTTCGGCGTCGGTCCCGACCTCAAGCTTCTCTCCCGCATCGGCCCCGCCATCGTCTGGATCGGCGCCCTGCTTGCCGCCCTTCTCGGCCTCGACCGGCTGTTCCAGGCCGAACGCGACGACGGATCGCTCGACCTTATGCTGATGCAGGACACGCCGCTGGTCCTTACCGTGCTGGTCAAATGCTTCGCCCACTGGACGGCGACCAGCCTGCCGCTGGTGATCGCCTCACCGCTGCTCGGCCTGTTCATGAATATGGACGAGACGGCAATTGCCGCCACCATGCTGACGCTGCTCGTCGGATCGCCCGCCATCACCTTCATCGGCGCCGTCGGCGCTGCCGTCGCCGTCGCCCTGCCCCGCGGCGGTCTACTGGTTTCGATCCTGGTGTTGCCGCTGGCCATCCCGGTGCTGATCTTCGGCGTCAGCGCCACCTATGCCGCCGTCGAGGATCCCGCCCCGTTCCTGCCACCCTTCCTCATCCTCATCGCCCTGACCCTGTTTTTCGCGGTCATCGGCCCGGCCGCCGCCGCTCTCGCGCTGCGAAACACGGCGGATTGACCAGGATTGACCAGCCATTCGATTGCGGGAAAAGCCGGATCAAGGTAAGGAAGCGGACATGAGCGAAACGAGCCTTGCCATCAGCAAATTCAGCGACCTCGCCAACCCGACGCGGTTTCTGGCGCTGGCGGCGCGCATCATTCCGTGGCTGGCAGGCATTACTACCCTCTGTTTCGCAGTCGGCCTCTATCTCAGCTTCTCCACGGAAGGCGATTACCAGCAGGGCGAGACCGTGCGCATCATGTATGTCCACGTGCCCGCGGCCTGGCTTTCGATGATGTGCTATACGGTGATGAGCGTCTCGGCGATCGGCACGCTGGTCTGGCGGCATCCTCTCGCCGACGTCTCCGCCAAGGCCGCCGCCCCGCTTGGCGCCGCCTTCACTTTGCTCGCCCTCGTCACCGGCTCGCTCTGGGGCAAGCCGATGTGGGGCACCTGGTGGGTGTGGGATGCGCGGCTGACCTCCGTTTTCGTGCTTTTCCTGATGTATCTCGGCCTGATCGCGCTGAGCCGCGCCATCGACGATCCGTCGAAGGCCGCGCGCGTTTCCGCCGTGCTCATCCTCGTCGGCTTCGTCAACATCCCGATCATCAAATTCTCGGTCGAGTGGTGGAACACGCTGCATCAGTCGGCAAGCGTGATGCGCCTTGACGGCCCGGCGATCGATCCGGAGTTCCTGCGGCCGCTCTTCGTCATGGCGATCGCCTTCACCCTGCTCTTCTTCACGCTGCATATCATGGCGATGAGGAACGAGATCTGGCGCCGCCGCATCGCCGCCCAGCGCCGTCTCGCCGCCCGCATGGCCAGCCGCGAGGAACAAAGTTGACGCACGCCTTCTATGTCTACGCATCCTACGGTTTTGCCGCCCTCGTGACGGCCGCCGTCACCCTCTGGACCTGGGCCGACGGTCAGGCGCGTCGCCGTGAGCTCGCAGCCCTCGAGGCCGCCGGCATTCGCCGCCGCTCGGCGCGTGCAAAGGACGGCGAATGAGCGAAGCGCCTGAAACCACGACCGCCAAACCGCGCGGACTTGGCCGTTCTGCGCTGGCGCTTCTGCCGCTGATCGTCTTCGGCGGCATCGCGGCAACGGCGGCAAAGATGCTCTACGACCAGGATTTCCACGGCAAGAACATCACCGAAATCCCCTCCGCCCTGATCGGCACCAAGGCACCGGCACTGAACCTGCCGCCGCTCGAGGGCGCCAATCTGCCGGCGCTGACCGATGCTGCCATCAAGGGCAAGCTGACCCTCGTCAACGTCTTCGCCTCCTGGTGCGTGCCCTGCCGCGACGAACATCCCGTGTTGAAGGAACTGGCGAAAGACGGACGGCTGAACATCGTCGCCATCAATTACAAGGACCAGAACGACAACGCCCTGCGTTTCCTCGGCGAACTCGGCAATCCTTATCAGGCGATCGGCATCGACCCGAACGGCAAGGCGGCGATCGACTGGGGTGTCTACGGCATTCCGGAAAGTTATCTGGTCGCTCCCGACGGCACGATCCTCTACAAACGCGTCGGCCCCTTCGACGATATCAGCCTGAAGGAAGGGCTGTTTCCGGCGATGGAAAAGGCGCTGGGGAAGCCGGCTTCGTAAGTTTCATCCGGGTGAAGACCTGGGCCTAAACCCCGCCCTGCCAGACCTTGATCGCCTCCACCGGCCAGATCAGCATCACCACGTTCAGCGTCAGATTATCGCGGATCACATAACCGGTGAAAATTTCGAAGAAGAGGGCGATTGCCACCGTCAGCGCCACCGGCGCGCGCGACGCGAAGAAGAAACCGAGGCACATGAAGACGGTGTCCATTGCCGAATTCAGGATGCTGTCGCCGTAATAGTCGAGCGCGATCGTCGCCGTGCGGTAGCGGTCGATGATGAGCGGGGAATTTTCCAGCAGCTCCCAGCCGGATTCGATCACCAGCGCCAAGAGCAGCCGTGCCGCCAGCGGCTTGCGGCGCAGGACGAGATGGCCGAGCCCCTAGAACAGGAAGCCGTGGATGATATGCGACGGCGTGTACCAATCCGACAGATGCTGCGAATTGCCGCTGGTATTGACCCCGCCCTCCCACAGCTTGACATAACCGCAGGCGCAGATCGGCACGCGGCCCATCAGATATTCGGTGACGATCTGGGCGACCAGCACCGCAAGGCAGGCGACGAACCAGAAGCTCTGGTGTCTCACACGATCTTCCGCCTCTGCAGCGCTCACGTTTCGCCGTCCGTTTCCAGGTTGATGCTATGCTTGAGCACCAGCGGCATCTGCGCCAGCGTGAAGATGATGGTGATCGGCATCGTGCCCCAGACCTTGAAGGCGACCCAGGTATCGTCCGAAAAATTGCGCCAGACAACTTCGTTCAGCACGGCGAGGAACAGAAAGAAGATGCCCCAGCGAATGGTGAGCTTGCGCCAGCCTTCGGCATCGAGCTGGAAGGCGGCGTTGAAGACGTAGCCGAGCAGCGATCGGCCGAAGGCGAGCCCGCCGAGCAGCGCCACCCCGAAGAGCGCGTTGACGATGGTCGGCTTCATCTTGATGAAGGTCTCGTTCTGCAGCCAGATCGACAGCGAGCCGAAGATAACGACGACGATGCCGGAGACAAAGGGCATGATCGGCAGATGACCGAGCACGATCTTCGAAACGACAAGCGAAAGGATCGTCGCCGCCATGAAGAGGCCGGTTGCGACGAACAGCGGCCCACCGAGCTCCGAAAGCGCAGGAAATTTCTCCACCAGCCACTGGCCGCGCAGATTGGCGAAGAAGAAGATCATCAGCGGCCCGAGTTCCAGCGCCAGCTTCAGCAGCGGATGATGCCGGTCGGCCGGGGTGGGGGTGATATCGCTTTCGGTGCTCATGCGTTCGTCAAACCTGCTATTCCTGACAATCTGGTTGCCGGTCGTGCCTTGCAGGCTTTCGGCGGCATATCTGTGGCATCATTGGGGAAGTCCGGCAATGGCATGCGCGAAATCCTCGGCTTCGAACGGCTCCAGATCGTCGACACCCTCACCGACGCCGATGAAATAGACCGGCAGCTTGTGCTTGGCGGAAATGGCGACGAGGATGCCGCCGCGTGCCGTGCCGTCGAGCTTGGTCATGATCAGCCCGTTGACGCCGGCGACGTTGCGGAAGATCTCGACCTGGCTCAGCGCATTCTGCCCCGTCGTCGCGTCGAGCGTCTGCAGCACGGTGTGCGGCGCATCGGGATCGAGCTTGCCGAGCACACGCACGATCTTCTCGAGCTCGGCCATCAGCTCGGCCTTGTTCTGCAGGCGGCCGGCGGTATCGACGATCAGCACGTCGCATTTCCGGGCTTTCGCCTGTTCGAAGGCGTCATAAGCAAGGCCGGCGGCATCGGCGCCAAGCTTGGTGCCGATGAATTCGGAATTCGTTCGCTCGGCCCAGATCTTCAGCTGCTCGATCGCCGCGGCACGGAAGGTGTCGCCGGCGGCCAGCATCACCTTCAGCCCGGCGCCGGAAAGTTTTGCCGCCAGCTTGCCGATCGTCGTCGTCTTGCCGGTGCCGTTGACGCCGACGACGAGGATGACATGCGGCTTGTGCGAGAGGTCGAGCTGCAGCGGCTTGGCGACCGGCTTCAGAACCTTGGCGATTTCGGACGCCATGATCCGGCTGACATCCTCGCCGGTGACATCCTTGCCATAGCGCTCGGACGCCAGAGTGTCGGTGACGCGCAGCGCCGTCTCGACGCCGAGATCGGCCTGGATCAGCAGGTCTTCGAGATCCTGCAGCGTCTCGTCATCCAGCTTGCGCTTGGTAAAAAGCGCGGCGATCTGGCCGGTCAGCTGCGAGGAGGTGCGCGCGAGACCGTTGCGCAGGCGCTGGAACCAGCTGAGTTTCGGCTGTGGGGTGATGGGCTGCGATTCGACGATTGCCGGGCCGGTGGCGAAGCCTTTGGGGAGGATCGGCTCAACGGCTGGCGCCGATTCCATCGGCTCCGATGGTGGCAGAGGCGCTTCGGCTGAGATGTCGCCGTCCGTAGCCTCCCCCCCTACCCTGCCGGGCATCCCCCCCACAGGTGGGGGGAAACTCGCGGCAATGTTTTCCGCCGTATTGACGGCATCATCCGAAGCGGCCGGCTCACTCTGCGCATCCGTCGTCTGGCGAGCGGCATCCAATTGCTCAGTCCCTCCACCTGTGGGGGGGACGCCCGGCAGGGTAGGGGTTGTATTTTCCTCCGCCTCCGCCTCGGCCTCCAGCAGCGACAATGGCACGACGCCCATGTCGGCCAGATGATCGGCCGGCGGCAGCACTTCCGTTTCAGCGTCGACAGGTTCCGGCTCTACTGACGCTTCATCAATATCACCCGCCGGTCCGCCCGCCGTATCCATCTCCTCGGGAAGAACCGGATCATCCGCGACCGGCAGATCCTCCGCGCGCGAGCGCGGCTCGAGCTCCCTTACCACGGCATCGGGCACGGGCTCTTCCGCCGGCTTGTCCTTGCCGAAGGTGAAGACCTTTTTGATGAAACTGAGCGCCATGGGGATTCCGTGAAAAGTCAGGCCGCGGCGGCGGCCGTCAATTGCATGTCGAGGTGCTTGCCATTGTGGCCGGTGATCATGGCCGGCACAAGTTCACCGGGACGAAGGCCGGGTGCTGCCACCAGCGCGAAGTTTTCCGTATGCGCCAGGCCGTTGTTTTCGACAAGCAGCCATTGCCGGGTTCCGACCATGCCGTCGAGATGGGACTGATGCAGCCTGTGTCCAGTGGCGCGCAGCCTGGCGGCGCGATCCTTGACCAGCGACCGGTCGAGCTGCGGCATGCGGGCTGCCGGCGTGCCGGGACGCGAGCTGTAGGGAAAGACATGCAGATACGCGATATCGGCCTCTTCGGCCAGCCGCACGGCATTGCCGAACATCTCTTCCGTCTCTGTCGGGAAGCCGGCGATCATATCGGCGCCGAAGCTCATCTCGGGGCGAAGGCGGCGCGCATCCTCGATGAAGCGGAGCGCATCGGCGCGCGAATGCCGGCGCTTCATCCGCTTCAGGATCATGTCGTCGCCGTGCTGCAGCGACAGATGCAGATGCGGCATGAAGCGCGGCTCATCGGCGATGAGGTCCATCAGATGGGCGTCGACCTCAATGCTGTCGATCGAGGAAAGCCTGAGGCGGCGGATATCGGGGATCTGCTTCAGGAGCGTCTTCGCCAGCAGCCCGAGCGTCGGCGCGCCCGGCAGATCGCCGCCATAACTGGTGGCATCGACCCCGGTCAGCACGATTTCACGATAACCGCTGTCGGCGAGCCTGCGGGCCTGGTCGACGACCGCTCCCATCGGCACGGAACGGGAATTGCCGCGGCCATACGGGATGATGCAGAAGGTGCAGCGGTGGTCGCAGCCGTTCTGCACCTGGATGAAGGCGCGCACGTGGCCGTCGATATGCCGGACCATCTGCGGCGCCGTCGCCTTGACGCTCATGATATCGTTGACGCGCAGCTTCTCCTCGGCCGAAACGCCGAAATCCGGCAGGCTGCGATAGGAAGCGCTCGAAAGCTTCTCCTCATTGCCGAGCACGGCATCGACTTCCGCCATTGCGGCGAAGGTCTGTTTCCCAGTCTGCGCGGCGCAACCGGTGACGATGATGCGGGCATGCGGATTGTCGCGCCGTGCCCGGCGGATCGCCTGGCGGGCCTGGCGCACGGCCTCGCCGGTCACCGCACAGGTGTTGACCAGGATGGCATTGTTGAGCCCGGCCTTCTCGGCCTGCGCCTTCATCACTTCGGATTCATATGTGTTGAGGCGGCAGCCGAAGGTAATGACCTCGATGCCGCTCACTGCGCCTCCGCCTCTCGGGTACCATCGCGCGACCACAGGCCGGTCGAAGGATCGAGCCTGCCCGACCATTCCCATTCGGCCGGACCGGTCATGATGACGTGATCGTCGCGCTCGCGCCATTCGATCGACAGCACAGCCGGCGGCTTGGCGCTCGCCACGTTGATCGTCACCTTGCGGCCGGTGCGCCCGGTGCGCGCAGCGCTGACGGCGGCGGAACAGGCTGCCGAGCCGCAGGCGAGCGTCAGGCCTGCACCGCGCTCCCAGGTACGCGTCGTCATCGCCGTCGGCGAGTTCACCTGCGCCAGCGTGATATTGGCGCGCTCGGGAAACATCGGATGGTTTTCCAGCAGCGGTCCGAAGCGGGCGAGATCGTAGGACATCACGTCCCGATCCACCCAGAAGATCGCATGCGGATTGCCCATCGACATCACCGAGGGCGAGTGCAGCACCGGATTGTCGATCGGGCCGATCTGTAACTCGATGCGGCTGGTGTCGTGGAATTCTTCCGCCAGCGGGATCTTGTTCCAATCGAAGACCGGCCGGCCCATATCGACGGAGATCGTCCCGTCCTCGTGCTCGACGGCGTTGAGGATGCCGGCGACCGTCTGGAAGGTGAAGGCCTTGCGGCCGGTTTCGGCGGCCAGCGCCTGCACGACGCAACGCGTGCCGTTGCCGCAGGCCTGCGCCTTCGAGCCGTCGGAATTCAGGATATCGATGAAGGCATCGGTGCCGTCGACCTTCGGATCATGGATCGCCATGATCTGATCGAACTCGGTATGCGGATCGGCATTGAGTGCAACCGCCGCCGCAGGCGTCACCTTGTCGGGCCGCCCGCGCATATCGACGACCAGGATCTTGTTGCCAAGCCCGTTCATCCTGGCGAATTCGACCGTTGCGCTCATGATATCTTCCGTCCGTGTTTCCGCTGTATATGGCGGAAATGCGAAGGAATTACCAGTGGGTGAGTGCCGCGCACCTATGCCGCCGGCCGCCGCTTAGGGACAGTCCGGCTTTACCGCTCAACACCATCGGAAGCAAAAGACGCCGTATGCGCTTCGACGATGGCGGCGGTGATGACCTTTCTCAGCTCGTAGACCAGCGAGCGGGACCGCTTGCGGTCCAGATCCTGTGCCGCTTTTGCAAGACTAAGGCCTTCGTTCAGGACAATATGATGGGCTCGTGCCAGTGCCCAGCTCTCAATATCAGGACTTATCATTCGATATCTCCGCCGGATCATCCGGCATCAAGGATATTCACGAATCATTACAGGATGCACTTAAGTAGAAAGTAGAATCACAACTGGGATATTTTGCAACTGGCCTCTATGGCGTTTGGACTGTCCGCGGGAAATTTAACCGGTCGCATCAGGACCGCGCAGTCTCGCGAAACGCCCGCTCTGCGGTCTTCAGTCCGCATTCGCTTGACTTTCGCCCGGCTTTCCTGTTTATCGCGCCCAATCCGCGACGAGCCGCATGACTCCGAGCCGCCGACCGGGACCTGAGATCCCGGAGGTCAACACCCGACAGCGCGATGCGCCCTCGGGTGCTTTTTGGCTTTGCGTCTTGTTTTCGTCAAGGAAAAGCACGACGTTTCCGGGCATACCGAACCCGCCCGAAACGTATCAAGGAAGAGCCGATGTTTGAAAACCTCCAGGACCGTCTTGGATCCATTCTGAATGGACTGACAGGCCGTGGCGCGCTTTCGGAAGCCGATGTTTCCGCAGCGCTGCGCGAGGTTCGCCGTGCGTTGCTGGAGGCCGACGTCGCGCTCGACGTCGTGCGTTCCTTCACCGACCGCGTGCGTGAAAAGGCCGTCGGCGCCGAGATCCTGAAGTCGATCAAACCCGGCCAAATGGTCGTCAAGATCGTCCATGACGAGCTGATCGAAATGCTGGGCGGCGAAGGCGTCGGCATCGACCTGCATGCGCCCGCCCCCGTCGTCGTCATGATGGTCGGCCTGCAGGGCTCCGGCAAGACGACGACGTCAGCCAAGATCGCCCATCGCCTGTCGACGCGCGATAAGAAGAAAGTGCTGATGGCGTCGCTCGACACGCGCCGTCCGGCAGCCCAGGAGCAGCTTCGCCAGCTCGGCGCCCAGGCCAGCATCGATACGCTGCCCATCATATCCGGCCAGTCGCCGACCGATATCGCCGCCCGCGCCGTGCAGGCGGCAAGACTTGGCGGCCATGACGTCGTCATCCTCGACACCGCCGGCCGCACCCATATCGACGAGCCCTTGATGGTCGAGATGGCCGACATCAAGAAGCGCTCGAACCCGCATGAAATCCTGCTGGTCGCCGACAGCTTGACCGGTCAGGACGCCGTCAACCTCGCCCGCAACTTCGACGAACGCGTCGGCATCACCGGTCTGGTGCTGACCCGCATGGACGGCGACGGCCGCGGCGGTGCCGCCCTTTCGATGCGCGCCGTCACCGGCAAACCGATCAAGCTGATCGGCGTCGGCGAGAAGATGAGCGAGCTCGAGGAGTTCCATCCCCGCCGCATTGCCGACCGCATCCTTGGCATGGGCGACATCGTCTCGCTCGTCGAGCGCGCCGCCGAGAATATCGACGCCGAGAAGGCGGCCGCCATGGCTGCCAAGATGGCCAAGGGCAAGTTCGACCTCGACGACCTCGCCGACCAGCTGCGCCAGATGCAGAAGATGGGCGGCATGGGCGGCATCATGGGAATGATGCCCGGCATGGCCGGCATGAAGGACAAGATGGCCGCCGCCGGCCTCGACGACAGGCTTTTCGGCCGCCAGATCGCCATCATCCAGTCGATGACCAGGGCCGAGCGCGCCAATCCCGACCTGCTCAAGCATTCGCGCAAGAAGCGCATCGCCGCCGGCTCCGGCACCGATGCCGCCGCCATCAACAAGCTTCTGAAGATGCACCGCCAGATGGCCGACATGATGAAGATGATGGGCGGCAAGGGCAAAGGCGGCATGATGAAGCAGATGATGGGCGGCCTTGCCGGCAAGATGGGGCTTGGCGGCGGCATGGGTGGCATGCCCGATCTCTCGAATATCGATCCCCGCCAGCTCGAGGCCCTGCAGAAGCAGGCCGAAGCAGCGGGACTTGGAAAGCCGGGTGGGGGTATGCCCGGTCTCGGCGGTCTGCCGGGTGGTTTGCCTGGCCTCGGCGGCGCCAAGCTGCCGGGTCTGGGCGGTGGTTTCCCGGGATTGCCCGGATTGCCGAAGAAGAAGTGAAAGGATCGCTTGCCCCATGATTGATCCAAACGTCAAAGCCCAGCTCGCGAGCTATCGTCAGTCGATCGACAATATCGACGCCGCTCTCGTGCACATGCTGGCCGAACGCTTCCGCTGCACCAAAGAGGTCGGCGTGCTGAAGGCCAAATACAATCTGCCGCCGGCCGATCCGGCGCGCGAGGAATACCAGATCGAACGCCTTCGCCAGCTGGCGAAAGCCGCCAATCTGGACCCGGATTTCGCCGAGAAGTTCCTGAACTTCGTCATCAAGGAAGTCATCCGGCATCATGAGCAGATCGCTGCGGATCACGCTGAACAAAGCGCCGCAGCCCGATAACCCGCCTGATCAGGCGATCAAGAAAAGCCTAAGGAGTAAAGAACATGGCACTGAAAATTCGTCTCGCCCGCGGTGGCTCCAAGAAGCGCCCGTACTACCACGTCGTTCTCGCCGATGCGCGCAGCCCGCGTGACGGCCGCTTCCTCGAAAACCTCGGTTCCTGGAACCCGATGCTCGCCAAGGACGACGAGAAGCGCGTTCAGCTGAACGCCGAGCGCATCAAGCACTGGATCGAAAACGGCGCCCAGCCGACCGACCGCATTCTGCGCTTCCTCGATGAAGCCGGCGTTGCCAAGCGCGAAGCCAAGAACAACCCGGTCAAGGCAAAGCCGGGCAAGCGCGCCCAGGAGCGCGCCGCCGAAAAGGCTCAGAAGGTGGCTGACGCCGCCGCTGCTGCTGCCGACGCCGCGGAATAATCGGGACAATCCCTTGTCTAACGGGCGGCATGGCGACATGCCGCCCGTTTTCGTTTCCAATTACCCGCACTTCGTTTATGAGAAACCTGTCTTTCGGCTTCACATGAAGGAACCCATGACAAAGCTTGAAAACCCCGTTCTGATGGCGACGATCGGCGGCGCGCAAGGCCTCCGGGGAGAGGTGCGCGCCAAGGCCTACACGGCCGATCCGAGCGCCCTTGGCGACTACGGCCACCTGCACAGCATGGACGGCCGCAGCTTCGAAGTTCTCGAAATCCGCGAGACGAAGAATGTCGTCGTCGTCCGTTTCCGCGGCGTCAACGACCGCAATGCCGCCGAGGCGCTGAATGGCCTCGAGCTCTATATCGAGCGCGACAACCTGCCGGACGAGGAGCTTGAAGATGACGAGTTCTACTATGCCGATCTCGAAGGTCTCGAAGCACGCGACGACAAGGGTGCCAGCTATGGCACCGTCACTGGCGTCTTCGATTTCGGCGCCGGCGATTTGCTGGAACTCAAGGGTCCGGGCAAGCGCCCGGTGCTGATCCCCTTCTCCGAAGCCTCGGTGCTGGAGATCGACCTCGAGGCCGGCACATTGCTGATCGACCCGCTGGCGGCGGGGCTGGTCGACGATCCCGAAGAGCTTTCGAAATTCACCGCGGACAAGCCGAAAAAGAAGAAGTGATGGCCTTCCGGGCGAGCGTGCTGACACTCTATCCGGAAATGTTTCCGGGGCATCTGGGCTTCTCGCTCGCCGGCAAGGCGATGGAGCGCGGGCAATGGTCGCTGGATGCGGTGCAGATCCGCGATTTCGCGACCGACAAGCACCGCACCGTCGACGACACCCCGGCCGGCGGCGGCGCCGGCATGGTGCTGAAACCCGACGTTCTCGCCCGCGCGATCGACAGCACCCCTGATAACGATACCCGCCCGCGCCTGCTGATGAGCCCGCGCGGCCGGCCGCTGACGCAGGAGCGTGTGCGCGCGCTTGCTTCAGGCGATGGCGTCATCATCGTCTGCGGCCGCTTCGAGGGCGTCGACCAGCGGGTGATCGAGGCGCGCGGACTGGAGGAGGTCTCGATCGGCGACTACGTTCTGTCAGGCGGCGAGCCGGCGGCGCTGATCGTGCTCGACGCGATCATCCGCATCCTGCCCGGCGTCATGGGCAACGATCTTTCCGGCCTGCACGAAAGCTTCGAAGGCGGGCTGCTGGAACATCCGCATTACACCAGGCCGCAGGCGTGGGAAGGCCGGGAAATCCCCGCGATTCTGACATCGGGCAATCACGGCGCCATCGAGAAATGGCGGCACCAGGAGGCGGTGCGGCTGACGCGGGAGCGGCGGCCGGACCTCCTGGAAAGGGCGAAAACCGAGAAAAACGGCTGATTCCAGCCTCCTCTTCATAAAAATGTCGTGCGAGGGATGACAAGCCCCGGCCTTTCGTGTATTGGCGCACGCGGAAATGGGGTTATCCCCGTCTGCCAGCAAACAAAGAATGGCGAACCCGCTCCCGCCCTGAAGGGCAAAGTCCTGAGGCCAGTTCCAAAGGATCAGTGTCGAGCGCTCTGGCTGTTTCAGAAGAACCAAAGGTTAAGACGATGAACATCATTCAGCAGCTTGAGGCCGAACAGGCCGCCAAGATCGAAGCCAAGCGTACGCTTCCCGAATTTTCCCCGGGCGACACCGTCCGCGTCAACGTCAAAGTCACGGAAGGCAACCGTACCCGCGTTCAGGCCTATGAAGGCGTCTGCATCGCCCGCTCCGGCGGCGGCCTGCAGGAAAACTTCACGGTCCGCAAGATCTCCTACGGCGAAGGCGTCGAGCGCGTATTCCCGGTCTACTCGCCGATGATCGAAAGCGTCGACGTCGTTCGCCGCGGTAAGGTCCGTCGCGCCAAGCTCTATTACCTCCGTGATCGTCGCGGCAAGTCTGCCCGTATCGTTGAAGACACCGGCGTCCGCGCCCGCAAGCTCAACGATGCCGAGCGCGCTGCCATTGCCGAGGAAAAGGCACGCATCGAAGCTGAAAAGATTGCAGCCGCTCAGGCGCTCGCCGCTGAGAAGGCAGCAGCAGAAGCTGCGGAAGCCAAGGCAGCCGCTGAAAAGGCCGCCGCAGAAGCAGCAGCCGCAGCAGCGGAACCGGCTGCAGAATAAGATCTGCGCCACGCAAAATTCTTTTGCTTGGAAAGGCGGCCTTCGGGTCGCCTTTTCTCTTTTTTGTTTGGGCACGCAGCCGGCGGCCTTGCCTTCGGCAAGCTTTCCGTGACAATTTTCGCCGTTCAATCCCGGAGAGCCGTTCCATGCTGTTTCGTCGTACTGTCCTTGCGAGCTTCGCTGCCCTTGCGCTCGCACCCTTGGCCGCATCGGCAGCCGAACTGCCCGATCTCGGCGGCAAGAGCGTCGTCGTCGTCACCGAGAATGCCTATCCGCCGCTGCAGTTCGTCGATCCGAAATCCGGCAAGGCGATCGGCTGGGAATATGATGCGATGAACGAGATCGCCAAGCGGCTGAATTTCAAGGTCGAATACCAGAACACCAGCTGGGACGCGATGATCCAGGCGGTGTCCGACGGCCAGTACAACATCGGCATGACCGGCATCACCATCAAGGACGATCGCAAGCAGAAGGTGGATTTCTCCGATCCCTATATGCGTTCGCAGCAGTTCATGCTGGTGCGCGGCGACGAGAAACGTTTCACCGATGGAAAGTCCTTCGCGCAATTCAAGGATGGCCTGGTCGGCGCCCAGCCCGGCACCACGCCCTTCTACACCGCCGTCTACGAGGTGCTCGACGGCAATGAGCAGAACCCGCGCATCAAGCTCTTCGAAACCTTCGGCGCCACCGTTCAGGCGCTGAAGGCCGGCGACGTCGATGTGGTGCTGACCGACGGCACCGCCGGCAAGGGTTATGTCGACGCCTCGAACGGCGCCCTGAAGCTGATCGGCGAGCCGCTCGGCACCGAGGATTTCGGCTTCATCTTCCCGAAGGGCTCCGATCTCGTCGCTCCCGTCAACGCCGCCATTTCAGCCCTCAAGGCCGACGGCACGCTGGATGCGCTGAACAAGAAGTGGTTCCTCGACTACAAGATGGGCGAATGACGCCGAGCCATTGCTGATGGCTTTGCGACCATCTCCCGACAGACACGTCAAGGACGACTATCCCTGGTGGCTGGTCGCGCTCGTCGCGATCGGCGTCGTCCTTGCCGTCGTCATCGTCACCAACGATATCTACGCCCAGGTTTTCCGCACCGTCGTCAACGGTGTCGGCATCACCGTCTTCGTCACGCTGGTTGCCTTCGTGCTCGCCACCGTGCTCGGCCTCGGCATCTGCCTGCTCGGCATGGCCGACAGCCGGGTGCTGCGCCAGATCGCGCGCTTCTACATCGAGATCATCCGCGGCATCCCGATCCTCGTGCTCCTCTTCTACGTCGCCTTCGTCGGCGCCCCGGCTCTGGTCGCAGGCTATAATTTTCTGATTTCGCCGCTGGTGAGTTCAGGCATGGCCGAACCCATTCTGGTGCGCGATCTGTCGCTGATGTGGCGGGCGATCATCGCGCTGACGATCGGCTATTCCTCCTTCATTGCCGAAATCTTCCGAGCCGGCTTCCAATCGGTCGATCTCGGCCAGATCGAGGCGGCCAAGGCGCTCGGCCTTTCCCGCTATCGGCGCTTCCGCTCCGTCGTCTTCCCGCAGGCGATCCGGGTGATCTTCCCGCCGCTGTCCAACGATTTCGTCTCGATGGTGAAGGATTCATCGCTCGTCTCCGTACTCGGCGTCGCCGATATCACCCAGATGGGCAAGGTCTATGCCGCCGGCTCCTTCCGCTTCTTCGAGACCTATTCGATCGTCACCTATATCTACCTGATCCTGACGATCGGCCTGTCGCTGGCGCTGCGGCGGACGGAGAAATGGATGAAGTCGCGGTGAATGATCGACAGCCGTGACACGGCTCGGGGGGTCTGCGAACGCGGTCTTGATGATTCAAATTGAAGCCGCCGCGAAAAATCGGTATATGCAGGCGATGGAATCCAAGTTCAGATGCACTGGCGCGCATATTTTCGTGCTGCAGGACCATTATCGCCTGCCGGCGCGGTTCTTTGCATGCGTATCCGGTGCGCTCAACAGCCGACTTCGTTGATCGAATGACGGCCGGCGGAGCTTGATCCGCTTTTTCTCGATTTCCCAAAAGCATCCAAAAAACGGACTTAACGCCATGAGCGCACCGCGTACCCTCTACGACAAGATCTGGGACGATCATCTGGTCGACGAACAGAAAGACGGCACCTGTCTTCTCTACATCGACCGCCATCTGGTCCACGAAGTCACCTCGCCGCAGGCGTTCGAAGGCCTGCGCATGACCGGCCGCAAGGTTCGCGCCCCGGAAAAGACGCTCGCCGTCGTCGACCATAACGTTCCGACCTCGCCCGACCGCCATCTCGGCATCAAGAACGAGGAAAGCCGCATCCAGGTGGAAGCGCTGGCGACCAACGCCGCCGAATTCGGCGTCGAATATTATTCGGCAAGCGACAAGCGCCAGGGCATCGTCCACATCGTCGGCCCGGAACAGGGCTTCACCCTGCCCGGCATGACCATCGTCTGCGGCGACAGCCACACCTCGACGCACGGCGCCTTCGGCGCGCTGGCGCACGGCATCGGCACCTCCGAGGTCGAGCATGTGCTGGCGACCCAGACGCTGATCCAGAAGAAGGCCAAGAACATGCTGGTGCGGGTTGACGGCCTGCTGCCGCCGCACGTCACCGCCAAGGACATCATCCTCGCCATCATCGGCGAAATCGGCACTGCCGGCGGCACCGGCCACGTCATCGAATTTGCCGGCGAAGCGATCCGCTCGCTGTCGATGGAAGGCCGTATGACCATCTGCAACATGACGATCGAAGGCGGCGCCCGCGCCGGCCTGATCGCCCCTGACGAAAAGACCTTCGAATACATCAAGGGCAAGCCGCGCGCGCCGAAGGGCGAGGCGCTGGAACAGGCGATCGCCTACTGGAAGACGCTGCAGACCGACGAGGGCGCGCATTACGACCGCGTCGTCGTGCTCGATGCCGCCAGCCTGCCGCCGATCGTCTCCTGGGGCTCCTCGCCCGAGGACGTCATCTCCGTTCAGGGCATCGTCCCGAACCCCGACGACATCCAGGACGAGACCAAGCGCACCTCCAAATGGCGCGCGCTCGACTATATGGGCCTGAAGCCCGGCACCAAGATGACCGACATCACGCTTGACCGCGTCTTCATCGGCTCCTGCACCAACGGCCGCATCGAGGATCTGCGCGAAGTCGCCAAGGTGGTCGAGGGCAAGACGGTTGCCGCAACCGTCGATGCGATGATTGTTCCGGGCTCCGGCCTCGTCAAGGAACAGGCGGAAGCCGAAGGCCTCGACAAGATCTTCAAGGCCGCCGGTTTCGACTGGCGCGAGCCGGGCTGCTCTATGTGCCTTGCCATGAACGACGACCGCCTGAAGCCGGGCGAGCGTTGCGCCTCCACCTCGAACCGCAACTTCGAAGGCCGTCAGGGCTTCAAGGGCCGCACGCACCTCGTCTCGCCGGCAATGGCGGCGGCCGCCGCGATCGCCGGTCACTTCGTCGATATCCGCGAGTGGAACTGATCCACTAAACGGGTGAGAACTAAAGCCCACCGATGCGCCTCAAGCGCATCGGTGGGCTTTGCATTTTATGCCACTGAGGTCTTCGACACCTCGATGGGCGATGATCCCATCGGCTCATCCGGGCATGGCCTGCATGTCCCGATTTCACCCGTTCGAGCAATCGACATCGGGAAATGCCTGTGGCTTCATCGAGATGGCGCTTTCAGGCGCATTTCGCGCGACGTCGACAGGCACGTTTTCGGGCGTTCGCTCCGATCTCGGTGCAACGGGCCTGGCTACGCCAGCAAAGCGCCGCGTTGTGATTGGGAGAATAGTCATGAGACAGAAAACGGCGGCACGTCTGCCACTGACGATCCTGGGCGTATTTGCATTCCTGGCGAACATCGACGTCGCCACGGCCGCGCCGCTCCATCCGACGGCACCGCCCATCGCAGCGGCTTCCGATCTGGCGCAGCAGGTCGCGCAAGCCAAGGTGCCGGCGCTCAACGGCTATCGTGGCTACGAAAACCGCCGGCCCGGCTATATCAAGAGTGCGAACGGCTACTGGTATCCCGCGCGCGCCTTCAGCAACCCGAGCGATTATACCGGATCCATCGGTCGTCAGCAGCGCCTGAACGATGCCTGCGATTACGGCTTTACGCCGACCAATGGGTCCTCGAGATGTAATTATTGACGGCGGCGTTACGCCGGACAAGGGCCGCCATGTTCTCCGGCATGCAATGCCCGGCATGCAATGGCCGCCCGCAAGCGATTTCGCCGGGGCGGCCATCATCTCTGCTCTGATCAGAAGGTTGCCGTCATCGGGTCCGGTCCCATGCGGGCGCCGGCGCTGTCGAGCCTGGCGATCGCCGCCATATCGTCGGCATCGAGCTTGAAGTCGAACACCTGGAAATTCTCCTCGATGCGCGACGGCGTCACCGATTTCGGAATGACGACGAGGCCGGTATCGAGGTGCCAGCGGATGATGACCTGGGCCGGCGTCTTCCGATATTTCCCAGCGATCTCACCGATCACAGGGTTCGAGATGAACCGGCCCTGGCCGAGCGGGCTCCAGGATTCGGTGGCGATACCAAGTTTCTTGTGTGCCTCCTGCGCCGCCTTCTGCTGAAAGTCGGGATGCAGCTCGATCTGGTTGATGACGGGAACGACGCCGGTTTCGCCGATGATGCGCTCCAGATGTTCGGGACAGAAATTCGACACGCCGATCGAGCGGGCGCGGCCCTCTTCACGGATGCGCACGAAGGCCTTCCAGGTTTCGGTGTAGAGGCCGCGATGCGGCGACGGCCAGTGAACGAGATAGAGGTCGACATAGTCGGAACCAAGCTTCTTCAGGCTGCCGTCGAAGGCGCTGAGCGTATTGTCGTAGCCCTGGTCGGTGTTTCTGAGCTTGGTGGTGACGAAGATCTCCTTGCGGTCGAGGCCGGAGGAACGGATGCCTTCGCCGACACCCTCTTCGTTGTCATAGCCGGACGCCGTATCGATATGGCGATAGCCGGCCGTGATCGCCGCGCGCACCGTCGGAGCGGCGATCTCCTGCGGCGTCTGCCAGACGCCGAGGCCGACCTGGGGAATGGAATGTCCGTCATGGAAAGTGATGATGGGTTGAGCGGTCACACTATATCTCCGGGAGTTTGAAGAATTGGACGAGGCATGAATTGCGCCCGCACTTTTCGAGCGTCCCGGAGCACATTTCAGCCTGAGCGCTCGGTCACCGGAAACATATAGGCGGCCGGATCCGGAAGACAATCAGAGGACCCGGACAATCGTCCCCTTCCGAAGATGCGGCAGAAGCCGGCGCATGTCGCGCAGGCTGACCGCCACGCAGCCGGCCGTCGGCTCGTAGCCCGGCCGGATGAGATGGAAGAACACCGCCGAGCCGCGATTGCGCACCCGCGAGGAGATGTTCCAGTCCATGACCAGGCAGATGTCGTAGAGCCCGTCGCTGCGCCGCATCTCCTCATGGCTTGCGCCGAACGGCGCCCGGACGAGGCGGTTATAGCTGGCGTTGCCGGGCTGATCGCACCAGAGCATGTTAGCGCGGATCCGGCGGATGGGAAGCGGGGTGACAAGCCGGCCGTTGCGCTCACCGCGCCGGAAGCCGGATATCAGCCGCATCGAGGCGATCGGCGTGGCGCCGTCGCCCTCGCGTTTGATCGCGCTGCGGCCAGAGCGGCCGATCGCGGCGGGGACGGTGATCGCGCCGAGCCGGACGATCGCACGGCTCTTTCGCCCCGGCGCCGGCCGCACCACGATCGTCGACGGCTTCATCCCCGGCTCCCGCCTTGTTTTTTCCATTTTTCTCGCATGTCTTGCATTGTCTGGGGCTCCGATTGAAATCATATCAAAACCTGCGCGGCAACGGCCCGCCGCGCGATCCTTGCCAAACCAGGAATTTGGCGTAGGACTAGGGGACTTAACATGAGGAAAGCAAGGGCATGACCGCACGCACCATTCTTTTGGTGGATGACGACGATGACCTTCGTCAGACGCTGACGGAGCAATTGTCGCTGTATGAGGAATTTTCGGTTCTGCAGGAAGCCAACGCCGGCAAAGGTGTTGCCACCGCCCGCTCGACGCCGGTCGACCTCTTGATCATGGATGTCGGCCTGCCTGACATGGACGGCCGCGAGGCGGTCAAGCTGCTGCGCAAGGGCGGCTTTAAGGCGCCGATCATCATGCTGACCGGCCACGATACCGATTCGGATACGATCCTCGGCCTCGAAGCCGGCGCCAATGACTATGTCACCAAGCCTTTCCGCTTCGCCGTGCTGCTCGCGCGCATCCGTGTGCAGCTGCGCCAGCACGAGCAGAGCGAGGACGCGACCTTTACCGTCGGCCCCTACCTGTTCAAACCGAGCCAGAAGCTGCTGACCACCGACAACGGCCAGAAGATCCGGCTGACGGAAAAGGAGGCGGCGATCATCCGCTATCTCTACCGGGCGGAACAGAAGGTCGTCACCCGCGACGTGCTTCTCGAAGAGGTCTGGGGCTATAACTCGGGTGTCACCACACATACGCTGGAAACCCACGTCTATCGGCTGCGCCAGAAAATCGAACGCGATCCCTCCAATGCCGAAATCCTGGTCACCGAAAACGGCGGCTACAAGATCATACCTTAGGGCATCTTCGTTTTTTCCGAATCACGGAAATGCTCTATCTCTTTGTTTTCACGCATTCCGGACGCAAAATCGCGACGCGGTTTTGCTGGAATTGCTCTAAGGCGAAAAGCCCGCATGGCGCTGACCGACGACATTCGCATGCTCGCGCAGCTTCCTCTGTTCAAGGACATGAACGAGGATCAGCTGCGGCTGATCGCCTTCGGTGCCGACCGGCGCATGATCGCCGCCGGCCAGATGCTGTTTCGCCAGGGCTCGCCCGCCGAGAGCGCCTATGTCGTCCTCAGCGGCAGCCTGGAGCTGAGCGCGACGAGCAGTGACGGCATACAGAGGACGGAGGGGGTCGCCGGCCCGGGAACGCTGGTTTCCGAACTGGCGCTGGTGACGCTGGTGGAGCGCAAATTCACCGCGGTCGCGCGCGAGGACACCAGCATCATCCGCATCACCCGTGCCCTCTTCCACCGGCTGATCGAAGAATATCCTGAAGCAGCCCGGCTGATCGAGAACCGCATCCGCGACAATCTCGCCGAACTTGCGGCAAAGGCCGCAAGCCAGTTCTACCGCTTCAGCTGACCGCCCTTGGACCGGTTCTACGCTTTCATAAAATGCTGAACCACACCGCTCTAAAGCGCGTCGCATCGAATTTGATTCATGCAACGCGCTTTAGCTTGTTGTTTTTAGGCATGTCTTTATCCCGGAACCGCTGCACACTTCCGGGCGACATGCATCAGAAATCGAAATGCGCCGTAACCGGCACATGGTCGGAGGGCCGATCCCAACCGCGCGCTTCCTTCAGGATCTCGATGCGCCGGAGATGCGGCCCGAGATCCGATGACGACCAGATATGGTCGAGACGGCGACCGCGGTCGGCCGCCTCCCAGTCCTTGGCGCGGTAGCTCCACCAGGTATAGAGCTTCTCGCTTTCCGGCACATGCTGGCGCATGAGATCGAGCCAGGCGCCGCGCTTCATCACCTCCAGCAGCCCGTCGGTTTCGACAGGCGTATGGCTGACGATCTTCAGCAGCTGTTTGTGCGACCAGACATCGTGCTCCAGCGGCGCGATGTTCAGGTCGCCGACCAGGATCGCCGACGTATTCGCCTCGCCATTGGCTTTCAGATGCTTCATCTCCTCGATGAAATCGAGCTTGTGGCCGAATTTCGGATTGATCGTGCGATCCGGCTCGTCGCCGCCAGCCGGAACGTAGAAATTGTGCAGCCGGATACGGCGGTTGCCATGTTCGAAGATCGCCGAGATGTGACGGGCATCGCCGACCCCGCAGTAATCCTGCCGGTGATCCTCCGTCAGCGGAATGCGCGAGGCGATCGCCACGCCGTGATAGCCCTTCTGGCCGTGGATGATGATGTGATCGTAGCCCATGGCCCGCAGCGGTGCCGCCGGGAAAAGCTCGTTCGTCACCTTGGTTTCCTGCAGGCAGAGAATATCCGGCCGGTGCTTGAGAACGAGCTGCTCGACGATCGGCATACGCAGCCGCACCGAATTGATGTTCCAGGTGGTGATCGACAAGCCCATATTCCCAGCCCTTTCATGCTTTCATGAAAGGGCTTTAGAACAAAGGCCGACGGGAGGGAACTGCTCGCGTGTAGAAGCAGCGGGCGATCAACCGAAAAGGCTTCAGTCGCGCGACTGTGGCGTGCCCGGAATGGTCTCATAGGGCACGCGGAAGACCCGATCGTCGAACTGCATGCCTGTTTTGACGTTGAAGATCATCACCGACGTGTCCTTGCCCTGATTGTCGGTGATCGTCCACTGGCGCAGGTCGTAGGTCTTCGGGTCGAACATCATGGTGATGGTAGAGTTGCCGAACACCGTATTGTTGCCGAGCGCGATCGTCGTCAGATCGGACTCTTCCTTCACGCCCTTCACCATGCCGGCCGACAGGTCGATGCGCTGCGCCAAGAGCAGGCTGAGCGGCGTCTTGGAGAGCGGATAGAGATCCCAGGTTTTCAGCTTGGTATTGCCGATGGCGACGTTTTTGCCGTCGGCGATCACCCGCATCGGCGACGGGTCGTCATAGTTGAATCGCAGTTTGCCGGGACGCTGGATGAAGAACTTGCCGCCGGTCTGCTCGCCGCGCGGACCGAACTGCACGAATTCGCCCTGCATCGTCGTGACGCCGGAGAAATGGTCGGCGATCGCCTGCGCCGTGCCGGAGGCGGGAGCCGCCGCCTGCGCATGCGCGCCGAAGGGAATGGCGCTTGCCATCGCAGCGAGAGCAAAGGCACCGAGAAGATCGCGGCGCGTTACCGTCAGGCCGGAGAGGAAGGTGTCGGAGTTACTCATCTAAATCTCCTTTATGCGATCTGCATGCTGCCGAAAGGCGGCGTCTTCAAGGCGTTGCGATCGGGCCTGCGTGAGGTAACGGCTTGGCTGCCGTCAGGTTTCCGCAAAAGCGGTCCCCAACGGAAATATAAGCCGATTATTTCAGCGGTCGAGGATGTCGCCTTCGGTGGGAACGAGAATTTCGCGTTTGCCGGCATGGTTGGCCGGCCCGATGATGCCTTCCTTTTCCATCCGCTCGATGAGCGAGGCGGCCCGGTTGTAGCCGATGCCGAGCCGGCGCTGGACGTAGGAGGTCGAGGCCTTGCCGTCCCGCAGCACGATGGCGACGGCCTGGTCATAGGGATCCTCCGAATCCGAGAGATTCGACGTGCCGGCGGGGCCGCCACCGCCACCGTAGTCGCCATCCTCGTCGTCATCGGCGGTGATCGCATCGAGATATTGCGGCGAGCCCTGAGTCTTCAGATAGGAGACGATCTCCTCAACCTCGACATCGGAGACGAACGGGCCGTGCACGCGCTGGATACGCCCGCCGCCGGCCATATAGAGCATGTCGCCCATGCCGAGCAGCTGTTCGGCGCCCTGTTCGCCAAGGATGGTGCGGCTGTCGATCTTCGAGGTCACCTGGAAGGATATGCGGGTCGGGAAGTTCGCCTTGATCGTGCCGGTGATGACGTCGACCGACGGGCGCTGCGTCGCCATGATCACGTGGATGCCGGCGGCGCGCGCCATCTGCGCCAGACGCTGCACGGCGCCTTCGATATCCTTGCCGGCGACCATCATCAGGTCGGCCATCTCGTCGATGATGACGACGATATAGGGCATCGGCCGCAGGTCGAATTCTTCGGTCTCGTACATTGCCTCGCCGGTGTGGCGGTCGAAGCCGGTCTGCACCGTGCGCGAAATCGCCTCGCCCTTCGACAGGGCCTGCTCGACGCGGGTGTTGAAGCCGTCGATGTTGCGCACACCGATCTTCGACATCTTCTTGTAGCGCTCTTCCATCTCGCGCACCGTCCATTTGAGCGCGACGACGGCCTTCTTCGGATCGGTGACGACGGGCGAAAGCAGATGCGGAATGCCGTCATAGACGGAGAGTTCGAGCATCTTCGGGTCGATCATGATCAACCGGCACTGTTCCGGCGTCATACGGTAGAGCAGCGACAGGATCATCGTGTTGATGGCGACCGACTTGCCCGAGCCGGTGGTGCCGGCGACGAGCAGATGCGGCATCTTGGCAAGGTCGGCGATGACGGCTTCGCCGCCGATCGTCTTGCCGAGCGCCATGGCGAGCTTGGCCTTGCTGCCGTCGAAATCTCGGGACGCGATGAGTTCGCGCAGATAGACGGTCTCGCGCGTCTGGTTCGGCAATTCGATGCCGATCGCGTTGCGGCCGGGCACGACGGCAACACGGGCGGCAATGGCGCTCATCGAGCGGGCGATATCGTCGGCAAGGCCGATGACCCGCGACGACTTGATGCCCGGCGCCGGCTCCAGTTCATAGAGCGTGACGACGGGACCGGGGCGGACATGGATGATCTCGCCCTTGACGCCGAAATCTTCGAGCACGCCTTCAAGCATGCGGGCGTTCTGCTCCAGCGCATCGGCCGAAAGCGTGGAATCGCGCACGACATTCTTCGGTTCGGCAAGCAGATGCATCGAGGGAAGCTGGAAACCTTCGGGACGAATGAACGAGCCCTGCGCCTCCCGCTCGACGCGGGCGCCGGGCTTCGGACGCGTGACCGCGGGGACGACGCGCGGCTCCGGCTTGCCGGCGGCTTTCGCCGGCGCGCGGATCATCCAGTCGTCGTCATCGTCGTCGGGCAGGATATCGGCCGGGCGCGGCGGCATGTCGGGGTCGAAAGGCAGATCGTCGTCGTCATCCTCGTCGTCTATGGAAAGCGACGGCGCCGCGACGATGCGGCGCGGCGAAGCCGCCCTTGCTCCCATCGATGGCTCCATCGACGGCTCCATCCGCTCGCCGCGCGTCGCCGGCGCCTTGGCGCGAACCGGTTCGTTCAGCGTGCCGAACTCGTCATCGTTGAAATCATAGGGCGATTCGAAATCGCTCTGGCGGCGCTTGCGCGGCCCCATGCCGAGAAGGCGGCGCAGCCGCCCGTGGCTCATGTACCAGGCATGCGTCACCGCACCGCTGAGAGCGACCCAGCGCGACTCGTCCTCCTCGTCCTCGTCTCCGACGACGCGGGCCTTGCTTGTCGTCCCGACGTAATCTTCCTCGATCTCCTCCTCGGCCTCGCTGCGGCCGACGAGCCCTGAGGCAAAGAGCATCATCCAGGCGGTCGGCGCGGCAAAGATGCAGCCGACGACCATGGCAAAGGTGCCGGTGGGATAAGCGCCGACGAAAAGTGCGGGAAAACGCAGGATCATATCGCCGACGACACCGCCGATGCCGTTCGGGATCGGCCAGGTGAGCGGCGGCGGGAAGCAGCCGATCATGGCGCAGGACAGCACCGTACCGGCAAGCCAGGCGCTGGCACGGGCGGGGATGCGGCTGAAGCGGCGGCCCGAGATCAGCGCCAGCGCCCAGGCGACGATCGGCAGCATCGAAACGACGCTGGCAAGGCCGAGGAACTGCATGACGAGATCGGCAAAGGCAGCACCACTGTAGCCGAGGATATTCGTCGGCAGGTTGGCCGTGGCATAGGAATAACTCGGGTCGGCGACGTTCCATGTCGCCAGCGCCGCGACGCAGAGCGCCAGCAGCAGAAAGATCGCAAAGCCGATGAGCGCCTGGATCTGCCGCAGCATGAATGCCGAGAAGGAGAACCGATCCGGACGGCCATCCATCGCCGGCGACGTGCTTCTTGCCATGTGTCTAACCCGTCCAATGCCTGAGGGCATGCGAATCACCGAAGCTTCGCCATGCCAAAATGCGTCCGCTCTACCTAATCAGAGCCGGGTTAAAGCGATGTTAACCATGCATGCTTGGACGCGCATTCCGGACAGGGAAATTAAAAAAGCCCGAACCTGGAAAGGTTCGGGCCAAATGCGGTCTATGACAGCTTTTCCGGGTCTAACCCGGAAAAGCTCTGGATAGGCCGCGACGGGCCGTGAAGCGGCGCCCTTATGCCGGGCGCCGCAAACGCTGCGATCAAGAGGAGTGGTAGGCGGCTTCACCGTGGGTCGAAAGGTCGAGACCTTCGCGCTCGGCTTCGACGGTCACACGCAGGCCGATGACGACATCGACGATCTTGTAGAGGATCGCCGAACCGATGCCCGACCACAGAAGCGTCGTCAGCACACCCTTGGCCTGGGCGAGTACCTGGGTTGCCGTGCCGGCATAGGAGGCTGCGAAATCGGCCGTCGAATAATCGACGATGCCTGCACCGCCGAGCGCCGGGTTGACGAGGATGCCGGTGCCGAGAGCGCCGATGATGCCGCCGACGCAATGCACGCCGAAGACGTCGAGGCTGTCGTCGTAGTTGAACTTGTTCTTCACGACGTCGACGAAGAAGTAGCAGACCGGCGAGACGATCAGGCCTAGAACGATCGAGCCCATCGGGCCGGCAAAACCTGCCGCAGGCGTGATGGCGACGAGACCGGCAACCGCGCCGGAAGCACCGCCGAGCATCGAGGCCTTGCCGCGGGCGAGGCTTTCGATGATGCACCAGGAGACGGCGGCAGCTGCCGTCGCGACGAAGGTGTTGATAAAGGCAAGCGAGGCATAGCCATTGGCTTCGAGGTTGGAGCCGGCATTGAAGCCGAACCAGCCGACCCAGAGCAGCGATGCGCCGACCATGGTCAGGGTCATCGAATGCGGAGCCATGATTTCCTTCTTATAGCCCGTGCGCTTACCGAGCATGATGGCGCCGACGAGGCCGGCGATACCGGCATTGATGTGGACGACCGTGCCGCCGGCAAAGTCGATTGCGCCGTAGGAGAAGATCAGGCCGGCCGGCGAGGTGTAGGAGCTCGGACCGCCCCAGAACCAGACCATATGCGCCATCGGGAAGTAGATGAAGGTGACCCAGAGTACGACGAAGAGCATGACGGCCGAGAACTTGACGCGCTCGGCGAAGGCGCCGACGATCAGGCCGGGCGTGATGCAGGCGAAGGTCATCTGGAAGACGATGAAGGTGTATTCCGGAATGGCGACGCCCTTCGAGAAGGTTTCGGCGAGCGACGAGGTGTTGACGCCGGCCAGGAACGCCTTCGAGAAGCCGCCGACGAAGCTGTTCAGCGAGCCGCCGTCGGTGAAGGCGAGCGAATAACCGTAGGTCACCCAAAGCAGCGCCACGACGGCGGTGATCATGAACACCTGCATCAGCACGGAGAGCATGTTCTTGGCGCGCACGAGGCCGCCGTAGAACAGCGCAAGACCGGGGATGGTCATCAGCAGAACGAGCGCCGAGGAGATGAGCATCCAGGCATTGTCACCCTTGTCCATGGTGAAGGCCGGAGCGGCAGCAGCGGTCGTGGCGGCGGCGGGCGCAGCCTCCTGCGCGAAAGCGACAACCGGCGCTAGAAGCGCAGCTGTTGTTGCGCAGATCAGCGCAAAGGGGGAAGAAAACTTCGAAGTCGACATTGAAAAAAGCTCCTTGATCTGCGGCTTACAGCGCTTCTGAATCGGTTTCGCCCGTACGGATGCGCACGGCATGATCGATCGAATAGACGAAAATCTTGCCGTCGCCGATCTGGCCGGTCTTGGCCGACGCCGCGATGGCTTCGACAGCCCTGTCGACGAGTTCCGATGCAACGGCGATTTCGATCTTGAGCTTCGGCAGGAAGCTGACCGCATATTCGGTGCCGCGATAGATTTCGGTATGCCCCTTCTGGCGCCCGTAGCCCTTCACTTCGGTGACGGTCAGCCCCTGAATACCGATCGCCGTAAGAGCTTCGCGGACCTCATCGAGCTTGAACGGCTTAATAATAGCCATCACAATTTTCATCTGGTTTCCCATCCTTCGTTATCCTCGGCACGGAGCCGACTCTCCTTGCCGCTGACATTCCTGGACAGCGACCGGCGATATACATTCAAAGGACGTGCCAGATTCGAGGCGGGATATAACTTATTGAAAAACAACAACTATAATATAGGGCGCCAATAAACAGGCAAATGACCGGCAAATGACCGCCCAACAAGCGCACAAATAATGCGCAAATTTTCAAAGATGCATATTATTTATTCATTTGCCTTTTTCCGAATCAGACCTTCCTGCGCAACGGAGGCGATCAGCTCACCCGATCGGGTAAAGAGGCTGCCCCGGGTCAGCCCTCTGGCGCCCGAAGCCGAGGGGCTGTCCTGCGTGTAGAGCAGCCAGTCGTCGAGCCTGCAGGGTCTGTGGAACCACATGGAATGATCGAGGCTCGCCACCTGCAGGCTCTGGTCAAAGATGGAGGTGCCGTGCGCATAGAGCGACGTATCGAGCAGCGTCATATCCGAGAGATAGGCAAGGACGGCCGCCTGATAAAGCCGGTCGTCGGGAACCGGGCCGGTGGCGCGCACCCAGACGTCCTGTCTGGGATCGAGCTTCTTGTCGGAAAAATAATGCGTCAGCGAGACGGGACGGATCTCGATCGGCCGCTCGCGCTGCCAGTATTTTCGGATCGCCTCCGGCGCATGCGTCAGATACTGATCCTTGATCTGCTGTTCGCCGAGCAGCGCCTCAGGCATCTGCACCTCGGGCATGGCGATCTGGTGGTCAAAGCCCGGCTCCTCCACCTGGAAGGAGGCCGACAGCGTCAAGATCGCCTTGCCGTGCTGGATGGCAACGACGCGCCGCGTATTGAAGCTCGATCCGTCGCGGATCCGCTCCGCCTGATAGATGATCGGCACCGAGGGATCGCCGGGGCGCATGAAATAAGCATGCAGCGAATGCACGAAACGCGCGCCCTCGATGGTGCGCTGCGCCGCCATCAGCGCCTGGCCGATCACCTGGCCGCCGAAGACCCGCTGCCAGCCGGCTTGCGGGCTGCGCCCACGGAAGATATCGACTTCGATCGGCTCCAGGTCGAGCGTCGAAAGCAGCGTCTCCATCGCCGAAGGCCCTGATGTCTCGCGCGTCATTTTGCATGCCTCCCGGCGGTAGGAAGTGAAGTGGCGATGATCTATATAGGTCACATCTGAGGCACAAGGTAAGGGAGCGGCGCGATGCTGGATATGCTGGTTGTGGGCGGAGGTTATGTCGGCCTTTCCGCCGCTGTCGCGGTCAAGCAGGCAGCACCGCATCTGAATGTCGCGGTCGTCGAGGCGGCCCCGGAGCATGTCTGGAAAAACGACACACGCGCTTCGGCCGTCATCGCGGCGGCGGCGAAAATGCTCGAAATCTTCGGCATCTGGAACGAGATCGAGCCGGAGGCCCAGCCGATCACCAAGATGATCGTCACCGACTCGAAAACCTCCGATCCGGTCCGTCCGGTGTTTCTCACCTTCGACGGCGAAGTGGCCGAAGGCCGGCCTTTCGCCCATATGATCCCGAATGTGGCGATGGTCGCAGCGCTGCGCGGCGTCTGCGAGCGGCTCGGCATCGACATCCGCCATGGCCTCGGCGCCACGGAGTTGAAAACACACGATACCCATGTCACCGTCACGCTTTCGGACGGCAGCACGCTGGAGAGCCGGCTGCTGGTGGCCTGCGACGGCGTGCGCTCGAAACTGCGCGACCTCGCCGGCATCAAGACCGTCACCTGGGATTACGGCCAGTCCGGCATCGTTGCCACAGTCGAACACGAGCGGCCGCATGAGGGCTGCGCCGAGGAGCATTTCCTGCCGGCCGGCCCCTTCGCCATCCTGCCGCTCAGGAACAACCGCTCCTCGCTGGTCTGGACGGAACGGACGCATGATGCCGACCGGCTGGTCGCCGCCGACGACCTGGTTTTCGAGGAAGAACTCGAACGCCGCTTCGGCCACAAACTCGGGGCGCTGAAGGTCATCGGCGACAAACGCGCCTTCCCGCTCGGCCTCACACTCGCCCGCGCCTTCGTCGCGCCGCGTTTTGCGCTGGCCGGCGACGCCGCCCATGGAATTCACCCGATTTCGGGACAGGGCCTGAACCTCGGCTTCAAGGATGTGGCGGCCCTTGCCGAAACGATCGTCGAGGCCGATCGCCTCGGCCTCGATATCGGCTCGATCAACATTCTCGAACGCTACCAGACCTGGCGGCGCTTTGACACCTTCCGCATGGGCATGACGACCGACGTGCTGAACCGGCTGTTCTCCAACGACGCAACGCCGATCCGCATCGCCCGCGACGTCGGCCTCGGCATCGTCGACCGGCTGCCGCGCCTCAAATCCTTCTTCATCGGCCAGGCGGCCGGCACGACGGCCAAGGACAATCCGCGGCTGCTGGCCGGCCAGGCAATTTAAGCGGAGTGAAGAGGCGCTATTCGTCCAAGCGGCGGGCTTCGGAGACCAGCATGATCGGAATGCCGTCGCGGATCGGATAGGCAAGCCGCGCCTTTTCCGAGACGAGCTCATTGTGTTCGCGATCATAGGAAAGCCGGCCCTTCGAGAGCGGGCAGACCAGGAGATCGAGCAGTTTCGGATCAACGCGGCTGAGTTTTTCGTCCATGGCTGAAGTCTACTGCAGAACCGTGTCGGAGTCACCGAAGACCCGCGCCAGCACGATCTCGGTGATGGCGATCAGCGTTTCGGCCCGCGTCTTCAGATCGGGCGCCTCCAACAGCGCCTGCTTTTCAGCCGGCCCGAACGGCGACATCATCGCCAGCGAATTGACGAGCGTCAGATTGCTCGCCCGCTCGACGCTCTCCCAGTCGGCTTCCAGCTTGTTGGCATCGAGATAGGCCTTGAAGGCGGTCAAAAGTGCTGCGCGGTCGACCGCCTCCTCCTCGTTGGCGGCCGAGAGATCGGCGATGAACGGGGCGATACGGAAGGTGCGGAAGGGATCGCTGGTCGTTTTCTCCCCGAGCAGCCGAAAGCGGCAGACGCCGGTCAGCGAGACGATATAGCGCCCGTCGCCGGTCTCGGCGAAGGAAGTGATGCGGCCGAGGCAGCCGACAGCGGCAAGGTTGGGGTCGCCGCCCTTGTCCTCGTGTTCGCCGAGCGCCGGCTGGACCATGCCGATCAGCCGGTTTCCCGTCAGCGCCGCATCCAGCATCGCCAGATAACGCGGTTCGAAAATGTTGAGCGGAAGCTGCCCGGCCGGCAGAAGGAGGGCCCCGGTCAGGGGGAAGACAGCGATCGTATCAGGCAGATCGCCCGGCTTCAGGTATCTGGCATTCCCGACTTGCATGAAACCGTCCCGCATTCTTGTAACGGGCTTGCCCGTCCTGACGAGAATGTGGTGCCCCCGCTCGAAAACGCAAGGGCAGACGCTCGAAACTTAGCGCATACGCCGGAAAATCGGAATCGGCTTGCAACAGGATCCAGCGACTTGCCATCCTGTTGGAGCGGCAGCGCGCTACGAGAACAGCATTGCCGAAAGCTTGCGCCGGGCCGAAACCGTCGCCGGATCCTTGAAGCCCCAGACCTCGAAGAACTGCAGCAGCTGGCGGCGGGCGCCGTCATCGTCAAAGGCGCGGTCCTTGCGCATGATCAGCAGCAGGTGCTCGGCCGCTTCGTCGCGCCGGCCTTCGACATTGAGGATCTTGGCAAGCTTCAGCCGCGCCTCGTGGTCGTCGGGGTTTGCGGCAAGGTCACGTTCGAGCGCAACGGGATCGCCGAGCTTGCGGGCTTCCTCGATCTGTTCGAGCTTTTTCACCACCGCCTGGATGCCGGCGTCTTTCGCCAGCTCCTCCGGCAGATCCGTCAGGGTTTGGCGCGCCCGCTCATGCTGGTTTGCGGCGATCATGCATTCGGCCATTCCGGCAATCGCCTTGGCATTTTCGGGATCGGCCTGCATCACCGCGGCGTAGAGCTGAGCGGCCTCATTGATACTGCCGGCGGCCAGCAATTCTGCCGCTTCGGTGACCACGGCCTCGATCTCGGCCGCCTCATCGGCACCGGCCGGACCGGCTATGCGGTCGATGAACTGCTGGATCTGGCTTTCCGGCACGGCGCCCATGAAGCCATCGGCGGGGCGGCCGTTGACGAAGGCGATGACGGCGGGGATCGACTGGATGCCGAGCTGTCCGGCGATCGACGGATGGTCGTCGATGTTCATCTTGACCAGCCGGACGCGACCCTGGGCTTCGTTGACCACCTTTTCCAGCACCGGCGTCAGCTGTTTGCACGGCCCGCACCAGGGCGCCCAGAAATCGACCAGCACCGGCTGCTTGCGCGATTCCTCGATGACGTCCTTGCCGAAATTCGCGGTCGTCGTGTCGGTGATGTAGCTGCCTGCTGCCGCCGCCGGCTGAGCGCCGAAGCTGGTCGTCGCCGTCATCTGATTTCCGAAGGAACCATTATAGGGGTTGTCGCTGCCGCTCATAGGTATCTCCCGCCGCGCCGATCCTGCCGGCCTCATTGTAGCGCTAAAATCGTATGTCAGGACGTCACTTTCAAGACAAGCGGCTTATGTCCGGTCGCTTCCATGAAACGGATGAGGTCGCCGCTCGCAATCGATGTCGTCGCATCGTTGGACAGCGGATGGCAGTTGACGATTTCCTCGCGCATCAGATCGGCATCGAACACGAAAGTGACATTTCCTGCCGTATCGTTGATCGCGCCGAAGGCGGTCACCGCGCCGGGAATGACACCGAGATAGTCCATCAGCTTCTCCGCCCGGCCGAAGGAGACCCGGCCAGATCCGCCGATAACATTATGCACCTGCTTGAGGTCGACCTCGGCATGTTCCTCCACGGTCAGCAGGAAATACCTGTCCTTCTTGTCCTTGATGAAGAGATTCTTGGTGTGGCCGCCGGGGATCTCGTCGCGCAGCGCAACCGATTCGGCCACGGTGAAAACCGGCGCGTGATCGAGCGTCTTGTGCGGGATGCCGAGCCCATCGAGAAAGGCAAACAATTCTTCTCTGGTCTTGGGGGCGTTTTCGGGCATCGGGCAATCCATTGCGCAGGAGGGACAAAGTCGAGGCGTCCTGATTAAATCCGTCCCCATCATTTGGCAATCTTCGCCTCCGACGCTCTACCCCCGCATTTGCGGCCTTTCCGCCGGCCTGATGCGACCTTGCGAATTTTTCTTCGCCTCTCCGTCATTTCCCTGTTGCATTTGAAAATCCGTTAGGCCATATAGCGCCCGTCGCCACAAGGCGGCGCCCACGGTCCAACAACTACCCCGGACCGATGCGGATTGAGCGGGTGTAGCTCAGGGGTAGAGCACAACCTTGCCAAGGTTGGGGTCGAGGGTTCGAATCCCTTCGCCCGCTCCAGTTTTCCAAACGTCTTCCAGCAACTTAGCGGAACATCTCAAGGCGTTTGCTGGATTCGTCCATGCAAGGCACCATACAGGTACCGAAGAATGGCGCAGCAGAACTTCAATCAATAGCGCTTGATCTGGCCCATCCGAGGCTGGATAGACGCGCCCAAATTTGGATAATTGGGTTTCGGATGAAAACTAAAATCGAAATGCGTATGCTGGTTCCCCATTTAATCCCGACCAAAAGCATTTTTTAGTTATGAATAGATGCTGGCACCATCAACGCCATTTCTGATTGTCCGCTATTTGAGAATTGCAGCCAGGCCGCGACTGTGGCAACACGCTGACGGCTCGATTAAGATCCTCCCGCCGAAACCTTCCGGAGAAATGAAATGAACGAGATCGTACCGAACATTGACACGGAACTGGACGTAATTTTCGGCGAGTATCGAGACCGAGCGACCGTTGAGTTGTTCGTGAAGGGCGTACGCGATGCAGCTTTGACCGGAACACTCTATATTGGGTATCCGGTGCTGACGATTGATGATGACAAGATTGAATTCGATGCTGTCCTAGTTTCGCGTGATCGTGGCGTAGTAATATTTGATCTCTATTCCTATGGCGGCGGGAAGGTGGGCGCCGTAGATCTGGAGTTACCAGAATACGTCGTTACCCGCCAGGAACAGCTTTATGCGGCACTCTTCAACCGCTTGAATTCGTTCGGCGAGCTTCGAAGTGGGCGCTCCCTCGCGATCGAGATACGAACGGTTACGATTCACCCAATTTCGGATGTTTTCAAAGAGGAAGGCGACAGCCTGCTGGTCGGCCTCGATCGCCTCAATGAGCTGGAGGCAGTTCCCAATAAGCGACAGCCGGACAACGACAAGCTTTCACATCTCAACGCCGCGATTCAACGAATTTCGAATCTAAAGCCTAAGAAGAAACGCGCCAATGTTGTCAGTCAGGATTCCAAGGGATACCGAATCAAGGAAATTGAAAAGAAGATCGCGAATTTGGATCTCTGGCAAAAGCGAGGGTCAATAGAATACGTTAATGGTCCTCAACGAATACGTGGTCTCGCGGGGTCGGGCAAAACAGTCGTACTCGCACTAAAAGCTGCCTACCTGCACGTTAAAAGACCAGATTGGGACATTGTCGTAACCTTCAACACAAGGTCCCTGTATCAACAGTTCGAGGCACTCATAACACGGTTTGTGTTCGCGCAAATCGCCGATGAGCCGGATTGGAAAAAGCTGCATATCAAGCACGCTTGGGGCAGTTCGGATCGTATGGGTGTTTATCGCGAATACACCGCAGCAACAGGCGCAAGCTACCGAGATTTTGGTACAGCAAGCAGGCTATTCGGCTACGAGACGGCCTTCACCGGAGCATGTTCTGAAGCTTTGCGGAGCACGCCGGACGAGCCACTTAATCGATATGACATGATCCTTATCGATGAGGCGCAGGATCTACCCAGCGACTTCTTCAAGCTAGTGTATCGAATGGTCAAAGATCCGAAGCGCATAGTCTGGGCTTACGATGATCTGCAAAATTTAGGTGATACCCAGCTTCCTTCAGCTAAGGAGTTGTTTGGAGTTGACGGCTCAGGAAAAGCACTTGTTGAGCTGAAGAATGAAGATGATCAGCCCCAACAAGATATCGTGCTTCCGAGATGTTACCGCAATCCGCCGTGGACCCTACTTTCCGCACACGGGCTAGGATTCGGAATACATCGGAAGCCAATGGCGCAAATGTTTACTGATCCTGAAATCTGGAGTCGTTTGGGCTACACGGTAAAGAGTGGCGAACTAAAGTTCGACCGAAACGTCGTCATAAAACGCGCAGAGGAAAGTATTCCAGAATTTTTTAACGAACTTCTTACACCAAAAGACACATTAATCACAAAGAAATTTGATGACTCCCTAGAGCAATACGAGTGGGTTGCGAAGAAAATCAAGACTCTAATTTCTGATGATGAGTTGGAACATAGTGATATACTTATCGTAATGCCGAACGTACGAACAAGCAAGTCAGAAGGCGCTAGGATGCTGCGCGCCCTACTTGCGGAAGACTTGCAAGGGCACATTCCGGGTCAAACTTCATCGCGAGACGAGGTGTTCCGTGAGGAGTCGATCGCGATAACGCATATCTACCGGGCAAAAGGAAACGAAGCGCCGGTCGTCTTCGTCATAAACTCGGAATTCTGTGAAGGGAAATACGGTATAAAGCAGCGTCGAAATATCCTCTTTACCGCCATGACGAGGTCACGCGCCTGGACATACGTCCTCGGGGTTGGCGCCGGAATGGAAGCGATCCAGGATGAGCTCAAAGAGATTAAACAAGACGATTTCACACTAGACTTCCACTATCCTAAGAGGAAGGAAGCTGTCGAGTTAGCCGTTTCTAGCGACGCACTTTATGCAGATGCAGGAACTAGCGAGGAGTTTAAGGATATTCGAGCCGCAGTGCAGAAGGCTAAGGAGCAATGGGATCAACTGCCATTGGATCTCCAGCGGGAATTGAGCCAGCTGCACGGTGACGCTCAATGAATCCAAAGCAGCTCTGCAAAGTTTTAAATAATTTTGTCATAGACGGGCTCGCCAATAATGTGTTTCTCGCGTCCCAACAGCATCAAATTGATGTCGTTGGAAACAGAATTTCTTTGAAGCCGGTCGTCGACATTGGGATGGTTTCAAGCGGGGGTATTTCGGCCTCTGAATATGTTGATTTGCTTGATAGAGAAGCGTATTCAGCTGTTTTTGCAGACGGCTCTATTATTTGCATCCAGGCCACCTTCGACGGCAACACCGTTGAGAGTCACAGATATTTTTTCATTCCATGCCCATTTTATGCGAATGCGTTGGTTGGGCGACCGCAACACATATCGCTTGCGGATTGGTTAAGGGATTCTATAGCACTAGAAGGCGTCAGCAGTTTCCGAAGCGTCGGAACATTTCGTTTTGATTGCGTCCGATCGATGCCCGAAGACTTGGCCGATCCTCATCCAGTTTCGCACATGACGTTTGGGTCTGCGGATTGCCGTATGCCGGTTAAGGGTCCAGTAAGCATTGCTTATTTTCTCCATTTCGTATTCGACAATTTTTACCGTGCCGACAAGCGGTTCTGGTTAAACTACTCGTCATATCTCACATCGGGTGAAACAGAGGTGACAATTACCACGACCGAGTTAATGCAACAGCATTTGAATTGGGAAGAATAGGGGAACTGGCAGCGCCTTGCGAGTTTCCCGAAAAGCTTGCACATCGCGTCCATTTCCACCGGCGCGCTAGTCTCGTAATGGATCGCAATCCGCTTGTAATTTATTTTGGTTGATTAGTTAGTTTGCCAACTTATTGTCGAGGCAAAATGGGCGCGACTTCGGATCGGGAACCTTCATACTCGGAGCGGGAGCCCCTTCGGCCACGGCCACTCGAACCGCGACCCATAAAATCCTGATTGCTCCCAATATCACTGAGGTTCATCATGCGCATTGCCGTCGGTGGCATTCATATCGAGTGCAGCACATACAATCCCGTGCTGAACGAGGAGAAGGATTTTCGGGTCCTGCGCGGCCAAGCCCTGCTGGAATCTCCCTACTTCGCCTTCCTGAAGGATTATGACGCCGAATTCCTGCCGACGATCCATGCCCGCGCCATTGCCGGCGGCCCGGTCTCACGCGCCACCTACGAGGCCTTCAAGGGCGAATTCCTCGAGCGGTTGAAGCCGCTTCTGCCGCTCGACGGTCTTTATCTCGCCATGCATGGCGCGATGTATGTCGAGGGCATGGAGGACGCCGAAGGCGACTGGATCTCTGCTGCCCGGGCGCTGGTCGGCGAGGATTGCACGGTTTCGGCAAGCTATGACCTGCACGGCAATGTCACCCAGCGCATCATCGACGCGCTCGATATCTATTCCACCTATCGCACCGCGCCGCATATCGATGTCGAGGAGACGATGCGCCGCTCGGTCTTCATGCTGGTGAAGAGCCTGAATACCGGCGTGAGGCCTGTCGTTCTCTGGGCGCCGATCCCGGTCGTGCTGCCCGGCGAGCGCACCAGTACCGTCGATGAGCCGGCTAAGAGCCTCTATGGAATGCTGCCTGAAATCGACGCGATCGACGGCGTCTGGGACGCATCCCTGATGGTGGGTTACGTCTGGGCCGACGAGCCGCGCGCCACGGCTGCCGCCATCATGACCGGCACCGACCGCGCCGTTCTGGAGCGCGAGGCCAGACGCCTCGCCAAGGCCTATTGGGATGCACGTGGAGATTTCGTCTTCGGCTGCGAGACCGGCTCGGTCGAGGAATGCGTCGCAAGAGCCATCGCCAGCCCGACCGCTCCTGTCGTGCTCGCCGAATCCGGCGACAACCCGACCGGTGGCGGTGTCGGCGACCGGGCCGACGTGCTGGCCGAGCTGATCGCCAGGGGTGCGACGGGCGTCGTCTTCGCCGGCATCGCCGACAAGGCGGCGACCGAGGCCTGTTATGCCGCCGGCATCGGCGCGGCGCTCAATCTCAGCGTCGGCGCCTCGCTCGATACCAAGGGCAGCAAACCGGTCACGGCCCGTTTCACCGTCAAATTCCTGCACGAAACGCCGGACCCCTCAGACCGTCAGGCGGTGGTTTCGACCGGTGGCATCGATCTCGTGCTCTCGGCCAAACGCCGACCCTATCACAATATCGCCGATTTCACCCGGCTCGGCCTTGATCCGCACGGCGCCAGGATCATTGTCGTCAAATCGGGCTATCTCTCGCCCGAGCTGGCGCCGATCGCCAATCCGAACCTGATGGCGCTGTCGACAGGGGTCGTCGACCAGTTCGTCGAGCGCCTGCCGCGGCTGCGCAAGCAGCATCCGACCTACCCGTTCGACCAGGATTTTGCCTTCGAGCCGCAGGTCTTCCTCTCCGCGCGCTCGGCGCGTCCGTGAGCTTCGAGCCGTCCGGCTTTTGCATCCCGAATGGCCGCATTGATGGCGCCGATTTCGTTCATACCGTCACCGAGGGGCCGGCTGAATGCAGCGCGGCGCGATGCGGCGGGCTGCTGCGCGCCGTAGCCACCCCGCGCCTGATACAGGCCCATACGATCGGACGTTAGACCGTTTTGCATTTAGGTTGACCCATATCCTGCGTTTCGGATGTAGTTTGCGCATTCGTTTGGTTTGATTGTCTCTATGGTTCGAGCCAAA